>NZ_JASZYM010000002.1:0-506665 GCF_030317005.1 Variovorax sp. J22R115
CGGCAGCTTGACCCCACCGCGCGCATTGACGCGCTCCACCGCCCACAGCAGATTGCGGAACACCGCCTCGCCGGTGTTGGCGAAGGGGCCGCTCATGCTCTCGATGAGCGCCAGGCGAATCGGGCCCGCAGGCTGTGCGAAGCCCGGAGCGGCCATCGCGGCGCCGATGGCCGCGATGGCCGCGATGGCGAATTTCAACGCCTTGCGGCGCACCGTGTCCATGATTTACTCAGGCTTGAAATCGATCGACTTCAGCATGGCGCCGATGCGCTCGTAGTCCGAGCGCAGCGACTTCGTCAGCTCATCCGGAGTCCGCGGCTGGCCCGCGTCGAGGCCGAACTCCCTCAGGCGTTCGCGCGTCGCGGGTTGCGCCATCACCTTCAGCGCCGCGTCGCGCAGCCCGGCCTGCGCCGCGGCCGGAACGTCCGGCGTGACGAACAGGCCCACCCAGGCGAGAGCCTCGAGTTGCGGATAGCCGAGCTCGGTGAATGTCGGCACGTTGGGCAGGTTCGGCGAACGCTGAGGCACGCTCACGGCGTAGGGAACGATCTTGTTGCCCTTGATCAGCGGAATCGCGTTCGGGATCCCGGCGAACATCAGCGGCACGTGCCCGCCCACCACGTCGACCAGTGCCGGGGGCGAGCCCTTGTAGCCGACGTGCGACATGTCGATCCCGGCTGCCTTGTTGAGCTGCAGTCCCATTACATGCGAGACAGTGCCGGCACTATAGGACGCGTAACTCACCTTGCCCGGGTTGGCCTTCACGTAGGCAATGAGTTCGGCGAGATTCTTCGCCGGGACGGACGGATTGCCCACCAACACGAGCCCGCCGCGCGCCAATTCGGCCAACGGCTTGACCTCCTTGGCCATGTCGAAGCGCAGCTTCACGATGTGGGGAATCTCGCTGACTATCGCGTCGAGCGAAACGAGCATCGTGTTGCCGTCGTGCGGCGACTGGATCAGGTCGTTCACTGCCACCGCCCCGCCGCCGCCGGGTTTGGTCTCGACGATGACCGACTTGCCCATCTCCTTCTGCAAGCCTTCGGCCAGGAGGCGCGAGACGACCTCCAACGAGCCGCCGGGCGGCCCGGCCACGATGATGCGCACCGCCTTGTCGGAAGGGGCTTGCGGAAAAGCCGAAGGGGCGGCCAGCAACGCAAGCGCGGCGGCCAGGGTGGCGCCAAGGCGGCGGCGGTGAAGAATGGAAGTCATGTGTGTCTCCTGTTGGAATTCAATCGTTGGGGGAATGTTGGGGAACCGATCCGGGATCGGGCAGCGCGTCGAAGAACTCGACCCGGCCGGTCTCCAGCGAGTACTCGGCGCCGACGACGTGCAACTGGCCTTTCTCGATCAGCCGCTCGAGAATCTTCGAACCGTGGCGCAATTGCTCGACCGACTGGCGAACGTTCGCCTGAACGCTTTTCCGGATCAGCGTCTCCCGGTCGTAGCCCAGTTCCGGCGCCAGCAGGTCGGCCACCGCGGGCCGGATTCGATCGGCAATGAATCGCAAGTGCGGCGAGCGGGCCTCGGTCGGCCGGCGCAACTGCTCCAGCGTCCCGAGGATGGCGCCGCAGTGCGAGTGCCCCATCACCACGACCAGGGGCGTTCCGAATTCCGCCGCGGCGAACTCGATGCTGCCCAGTTGCGAAGGTGCGGCGATGTTGCCGGCGACGCGGATGACGAACAGGTCGCCGAGATCCTGGTCGAACACGATCTCGACGGGCACGCGCGAATCCGAACAGCCGAGGATGATCGCGAAGGGTCTCTGCTCGAAGTTGGTCTTGGCGCGCCGCATGCGGTGCAGGAAGCGCTCGCCGGTGTGAACCTCGGAGGCAAAACGCTCGTTGCCTTCGCGAAGGCGCTGCAGTGCTTCATGGGCGGTGGTCATGGGCTCTGTCTGCCTTTCCAGTTTGACGAAATCTTGCACTTGGGGCCTCAACGTGTGAAGAAGATGAATGCGATCACGAGGACCGCGAGGAACACCGTCTCGCTCACCATCAGCACGATCGGCTTCAGGCCCACGGTGGCGAAATCCTTCAGGTGCGACTTCATGCCGATCGCGGCCATCGAGATGACCAGCAGCCAGGTGGAGAGCGTCTGCAGCGCTTGCTGCAGTGCGGCAGGAATGAGCCCGGCGCTGTTGACGGCAACGAGCAGCGCGAAAGCCACCACGAACCACGGCAGCAACGGCGGCTTCGGCCCGCCCGACGGGCCGGCGACATGGGCCCTGCGGTAGGACAGCGTGATGACCAGGATCACGGGCAGCAACATCGCGACCCTCAGCAGCTTGACGATGGTCGCGACGTCGCCGGTTTCCTTCGACATGCCGTAGCCCGCGCCGACCGCCTGCGCCACGTCGTGGATCGTGCCGCCCAGGAAGACGCCGGCATGCTGCCCGCCGAAGCCGAGCGCGGTGACCAGCATCGGGTAGAGCACCATGGCGGCCGTCGAGAGCGTGCTGACGCCGATGACCGTGAAGATGGTGGCGCGCTCCTTCACGTTGTCATCGGCCTGCGCCGGCATCACGGCGGCAATCGCCATTGCTGCCGAGGCTCCGCAGATGCCCACGGCCCCGCCCGTCAGCACGCCGAAGCGGTTGCGGTAGCCGAGCATCTTCGCCAGCACGATGCCGAAGCCGATGGTCAGCGCCACCGACAGCACGACCATGGCGATCGGCATGGCACCCAGCGCCGTGATCTGCGCCAGCGTGATGCGCACGCCCAGCAGTGCGATGCCGATGCGCAGCAGCGTGCTCGCGGAAAACCGGATGCCCGGAACGCACCGGCCTTCGATCGAGAGGAAGTTCAGCGCCATGCCGAGCAACAAGGCAAAGAGCATGGCGGATACGTGGTAGTGCTCGGCCAGCGAGATCGCCGCGACGGCCACCACCACCGACATCAGGACGCCGTGGAAGTTGGTGCGTGCGGGCTGTCGCCAGCCGGTGAGCGTGAGGGAAAGGTTCATGGGGTGGAACTCGCGGTTGGAATGGCGGCGGGAATGTCGGCCAAAGGTCGTGAATCGGCGCTCAAGCCGCTTCCCGCGCGGCCCCGGCGCGCTGGCGTGCCACGTCAGACTCGTAGCTGCGAGAGACGAGGACAAAGAAGACTGCAGCCGCGAGCGCCAGCAACGGTGCCAGCGTCAGCGCGCGTTGGAGGCCCAGCACGTCCGACAGGACGCCGACGATCAGCGGCCCGGGCGCCAGGCCGATCAGATTGTTGGTCAGCGTCATCGTGGCGGCGACCGTCGCGCGCACGCCGGGGTGCGTGACATCGCAGGCAATGGCCGCGGAACAGCCGCCCTGCGCCGCGGCGAACAAGGCGCCGAGGAAGATCAGGCCCAGCCCCAGCGGGCCTGGCGGCAGCGAGAAGGCGACGATCAGAATCAGCGCCGTCAGCGCCGAATAGCCGGCAGGCACCAGCGCACGGCGCCGGGGATGCCTGACGCTCAGCCGGTCGGCCAGACCGCCGCCGAAGATCATCCCGACGCCCGACGCGAGGACTGCGACGCCCGCCATCAGCGCGGCCTTCTTCACGTCCATGCCGTAGAAGCGGACGAAGTAGGTCGGGAGCCATGCAATAAGCATCCCGGGCATCGCCATCTGCAGTCCGCTCGCGAGGTAGGCGAAATTTCCCGAGCGCGATGCGAACACTTCGCGCGCGATCCGGCCAAGGCCCATTCCCTTCGACGTGGCGCTGGCGTCCTTGGGCAAGGGGGCGGTCTTGTAGTCGCGCACGACGAAGGGATAGATCAGCGCCAGCACCAGGCCCGGCGCGCCAACGGCGAAGAAGGCCATGCGCCAGCCGGACTCGGCGGCTATGGCTCCGCCGAGGACGACACCGAGCACTGAGCCGAACAGGCTCGCCGACAGGAATGCACCCAGCACCGCCGCACGCTGCTTTGCGGGAAACACATGCGCGAGCAACGCGGCCCCCGCGGCGCCGTAGGCCGCCTCACCGAGCCCTACGAAGGCGCGGGCCGTCAGCAGTTGCGCGTGGCTCTGAGCGAGACCGCAGGCGATGGTCGCCAGGCACCACACGACGGCCATGAGGGTGATGCTCCTGACTCGCCCCCAGCGATCCGCAATCAGCGAGATCGGCACGGTCAGCACACCGACGGTGAGCGAAACCACGCTCACGAGCATGCCGAGTTGCGAGTCCGACAGGCCCCACTCCGCCTTGAGGGCCGGCATGACGGCGCCGATGACCTGGCGCGACAGGTAGTCGGACAGCATCAGTCCGAAGGTGAGCGCGAAGACGGCCCACACGTAGACGCGCGACAGGCGCCGGGGTTCGTTGGGGGCGATGCGGGTGTCGGCGGCCGACAGTGCGGGATTCATTTGGGCTTGTCTCTTGGTTATGTAGGTTCTTGCTCAGAGATAGGTCGGCCACGAGCGCATCTCGTGCTCGCCGATGCCGCCGTTGCGGTCGCGCCGGTGCGTGGCCAGCCCGTCGATGAGCCAGGCGCGGGTCTGCTGCGGCGCGATCACCGCCTGCACGCCGAAGGCGCCGGCCAGCGCGTAGGCCGAGGTGTCGCGTGCCAGTTCGACCTTCAGTTGGTCGAAGCGCTCGGGGTCGTCCTCGCGCTTGATGCCGTAGAGCACGCTGACGCCGATCTGCGGATCCATGAAGCTGGCGTCGGCGCTGGTCCAGGCGGCCACCGCGTCGCTGTTGCGGCCGCCGCCCATGTTGATGTAGGCCTGGCCGTAGCTCTTGCGCAAGATCACCGACAGCTTGGGCACATTGCAGAGCTGCACGGCATGGATCATGTTCATGATGTGCGCCGGAGCGGCCTTGCGCTCGCCCTCGATGCCGACCAGGAAGCCCGGCGTATCGACCAGGAAGAGGACCGGGATGTTGAAGGAATCGCACATCACCAGGAATGCCGTGACCTTGCGGCAGGCTTCCGGGTCCATCGCGCCGCCCTTGAACATCGGGTTCGAGGCGACGATGCCCACGCTCTCGCCATCGAGCCGTGCCAGGCCGGTGACGGCGGCGCGGCCGAAACGGTCCTTCAGGTTGAAGAAGCTGCCTTCGTCGACGATGCCGGCAATCACCTTGCGCATGTCGTAGGTCTTGCTGCGCGCGGAGGGCACGAGCTCGACGAGCTTGTCGGCATCGGGCGCGATCGCCTCGGCCGCCGAAAGGCGGGGTGGACGGGCACCCGCGTGCGACGGCAGGTAGCTGAGGAAGCGGCGGATTTCCGCCAATGCTTCCGCGTCGCTGCTGACGACCCTGTCCACCAGGCCGGTCTGCTCGGCGTGCAGCCTCCATCCACCCAGCTCTTCGGGATCCACGGTTTCGCCGATCGCGAGCGAGGTGACTCTCGCGCTCGACACCGCGAGGAACGCCCCCTTGCGCATCACCACGAAATCGGACAGGCAGGTGTACCAGGTCGATGAGCCGAGGCAGGGGCCGAGCACGGCGCTGACCCATGGTGTCTCTCGGCGGCGGCAGTACTGCTGTGGGTCCTGGCCGGCCGCAGCCATCGCCTCGGCGCCCAGGCTGTCGGGCACCCGGGAACCGCTGGATTCGCCGAGGAAGATCAACGGCATGCCGCTGCGATTGGCCGTGTCCTTGAGGCGTGCGATCTTGCGCATGTTCACGGCCGACGACGACGCGCCCTTGACGGTCATGTCGTTCGACACGACGGCCACGCGTCGCCCTTCGATACGGCCGGTGCCGGTGATCTTGGCGTCGGCGGGCGAGCTTTCGCGGTCGGCAGGCAACACTGAGACAGCCAGCATGCCGGTTTCGCTGAAAGACCCGGCGTCCAGCAGTTGATCGATGCGCTCGCGTGCGTTGAGGTGACCGCTGGCGCGCCGCTGCGCAAGCTTGTCCGCGCCTCCCATGGCGAGCGCGGTGCGGATCCGGCCGTCCAGTTCAGCCCGCTGTTCTCCGTGGCTGGAAGCGCCGGGAGCGGCGGCATTGACGGCCGCGTCGGCCGGTGCGAATGTGAGGCTCATGCGGATACCCCCTTGTCAGCGCTTTGGTTCCTCATGGCGCTCATTCCTCTTCGAAGACTGCGATTTCCTGGCCTTCGCGCACAGGAGCGCCCTCGGCGATGAGGATCTCGACCACACGGCCGGCCTCGGGGGCCACCACGGGGATTTCCATCTTCATGGACTCGAGAACCATCAGGGTGTCGTCCGCCAGGAGGACGTCGCCTGGCTTCACCAGGATCTTCCATACGGTGCCGGTGATCTCGGAGCGAATCTTTGTCTGCGTGGTCATGTGCGGGGTGCCTCGTGTTGTGGCGGCGGAGCGCCGATGAACGAACTTTACTCGACATTCCGATTGTTGACAAGCTGAATGTGCCCATGCTTTAATCGAGGCTTTGCAGCAAAGTGCTGCGCCAACGAGGCGGCACACCCGTCCGAACGGAGACCAACCCCATGGCCCTGACCGCAGGCGAAACAGAGGAAAAGCCGATGAACCCGACCCCGGCGCGCCCCATGCCGATCCCCACCGCCGAGACCGCGCAGTACTGGGACGCGGCGTTTGAAGGCACGCTCAAGATCCAGTACTGCCCGACCTGCGCGCGCCACCAGTTCTATCCACGTCGCTTCTGCACGGAATGCCTGTCGGAGAAGATTGAATGGGTGCCGGCCAGCGGCTCCGGCCACGTCTACACCTACACCGTGTGCCACGTCGCCGGGCACCCGGCGTTCGAAACGCGTACGCCCTATGCGATCGGGATGATCGAACTCGACGAGGGTGTACGCATGCTGGCCGGCATCGTCGCTTCGGACCTGGACCACCTAGCCGTCGGCGCCCCGGTGCAGGTGTGCTTCGAGCGCATCAGCAGCGAGATCGCCCTGCCGATGTTCCGGCTCACCGGCGGCGACCTGGCCGCCGCCGAAGGCACCGGCCGCCCCGACCATTTCTGAATACTGGAGACAACATGATCATTGATTCCTTCGACGCCGGCGCAACGGCATTTCCGGACCGCGTCTTCGTGCAAGGCGGCGACGTGAAGATGAGCTACAGCGAGGCTGAAGGCGCATCGCACGCCGTCGCCACCGCATTGGTGCGCGACGTGCAGCCGGGCACCCATGTCGGCGTGCTGTCGCCCAACCACCCGATCGTGCTGCCGGCAATGCTGGGCGTGATGCGCAGCGGCGCGGTGTTCGTGCCGCTCAACGCACGCGATCCGATCGAGGACATCATCTGGTTCGCCAGCTTCTGCGAGATCGCGGTGCTGATCTGCCACCCGCAGTACGCGCCGCACCTCGAACGCATGAAGAACGAGATCCCGACGCTCAAGCGCGTCATCGGCCTGACGGAACCGCTGGAGCAAGACGGCGATGACATTGCGCAGTGGGTGAAGAACTTCGCCGGCCGGCGCGTGACGGTGCGACGCGAACCCGATGACATCGCGCTCATCAAGTCCTCCGGGGGCACGACGGGCCGGCCGAAGGCGATCATGCAGAGCCACCGGTCGCTCGAGACCGCCTACCGGATCACCAACCAGTTCACGCCGCCTCGCAAGGATCCGGTGCATCTGGTCGTCGCGCCGCTCACGCATGCGGCCGGTGCGACGATGGTCGCGCTGGCACGTTTCGGCGCGCGCAACGTGATCGCCCCGTCGGCCGACCCGGGTGTGATCCTGGAAGCGATCGAGCGCGAGCGGGTGACGCACATCTTCCTGCCGCCCACCATGATCTATCGCCTGCTCGCCCACGCCGACGTAGCCACGCGCGACTGTTCCTCGCTGGAGTACGTTCTGTACGGCGCCGCACCGATGTCGGTCGACAAGCTGCGCGAAGGCCTCGCCCGATGGGGCCAGGTGTTCATGCAGAGCTACGGCCAGTCGGAGGTGCCCGGCGTCATCACCTGCCTGTCGCGCAAGGACCATTTCGTGCACAACGACCCCGAACTCGACAAGCACCTCGCCTCCGCCGGCCGCCCATCCGGCGCCTGCGAGGTGGCGCTGATGGACGACGAGGGCAACATCGTGCCGACCGGCGAACGCGGCGAGATCGTCGCGCGCGGCGATCTGGTCTCGCCCGGTTACTACAACAACCCGGAGGCGACGGCCGAGGCGCGCGCCTTCGGCTGGCACCACACGGGCGACATCGGCGTGTTCGACGAGAACGGCTTCCTGTATGTGGTGGACCGCAAGAAGGACATGGTCATCTCCGGCGGCTTCAACATCTATCCGAGCGAGATCGAGCAGGTGATCTGGGGCCACGCCTCCGTGCAGGACTGCGTCGTGGTCGGCGTGCCCGATGCCGACTGGGGCGAACGCCTGACCGCGGTGATCGAACTCAAGCAGGGCACCAGCGCAACGGCCGACGAGATCGTCGAGATGTGCAAGAAGCGCTTCGGCAGCCTGAAGACGCCCAAGCAGGTGGTGTTCTGGCCCACCCTGCCCCGCAGCCCGGTCGGGAAAGTGTTGAAAAAGGACGTTCGAGCCCAACTCGCCGCCGAATCGGCACGGGTCTAAGGACAGACATGGACCCCAAAGCTCTGAGTGGCCGCTACGCCATTGCCGGCGTCGGCGAAGCCGGCATGGGCAAGGCCCAGCCTGGAGACACTGCGCTGTCGCTGCAATGCGAGGCAGCGCGGCAGGCGATCCTGGACGCGGGACTGAAGCCCACCGACATCGACGGCGTGTTCGCCCACTGGGATGACCGTGCGGCCGGCCTGCTCGTGACGGAGTACATGGGCCTGAAGCCGAGCTACGTCGACAGCACCGTCGTCGGCGGCCAGTCGAACCTGACTCACGTCGCCCACGCGATGGCGGCGATGGAGGCCGGGCTGTGCAACGCCGCACTGATCACCTACGGCAGTACGCAGCGGCTGGACCGCAGCCGCTCCCGCGGAGGCCATGCGCAGGATGCGCGCATGCCGCCTGGGCAGTTCATTCAGCCCTACGGCATGCTGAGCCCGATCGGCTTCTATGCGATGCAGGCTCGCCTGCACATGCACCGCTACGGCACGCGCGCCGAGGACCTGGGCGAAGTGGCGTTGGCGGCTCGGCGCTGGGCGCAGCTCCATCCGAACGCCATTGCGCGCTCGCCGCTGTCGATGGAGGACTATCTGGCAGCTCCGATGATCGCGGACCCGCTGCGCAAGTTCGACATCTGCCAGGTGACGGACAGCGCCGGTGCGATCGTGCTCGTGCGGGCCGATCGCGCAAAGGAGTTGCCCCGCAAGCCGGTTCTGGTGCAGGGCTTTGCCGAGCGGTACATCCAGCACGCCACGCCTTTCGGCACGGACGACTGGATCGACAACGGCGTGCTCGCCGAGATGGGCCGCCTGGCCATGGCGCGCGCCGAAGTCAGCCATTCCGACATCGACCTCGTGCAGATCTACGACGCTTTCACCATCAACGTGCTGGTCGGACTCGAAGCCCTGGGTTTCTGCGAGCGCGGCGAGAGCGGCGCCTTCGTGCAAGGTGGACGCATCGCCCCGGGCGGCGCATTCCCGATGAACACCTCCGGCGGCGGCCTGTCCTTCAACCATGGCGGCATGTTCGGCATGCCGCTGATGATCGAGTCGGTGCGCCAGTTGCGCGGCGATTGCGGCGAGCGCCAGGTGCCGAATGCCCACAACTGCCTCCTCCAGGCAGGTGGCTTGGTGATGTCCGCCTATATGGTCATGATCCTGGGCATTTGATCGCCCCCAGCCTCGCCCACTTCGTGTGGCTCGGACACCCCCTTCCGGGGGCAACCCCAGCGGACCGGCGAAGCCGGTTCCGCGGGGTTCCTGGATTCTGGCTGCGGCGGCTTTACGAGTCGCTGCTTACGCCGCCCTGGCGCACTTCGAGTTGCTTCATCGCCTCGCGCTTCGAATCCTCGATCAGTTTCTCGACGGCATCAGCGGCCACATCCACGTTGCCCGCCTTCAAGGCCTTCTGCATGGCCTTCCAGTTGCGGGCCGATTCCTTGCGCCGTGCCGGCGTGGCCAGGCCGAGCTGGGTATAGCGCAATGTCTGGCGCGACAGCGAAGCGAGGATCTCGGCGAGACGCTCGTTGGTACAAGACTCGCGCAAGACGCGGCTGAGCCGGAACGATGTCTGGAAGTATTCGGCGCCCCCACCATCGGTCTGCGCCAGCGCGTCGAGTGCGCGGACGTCCGCATCGATGATCGCCGCGACACGCGCCGCTTCCTCGACGGACAGCCTGGCGACCATCGCGGCCGACAGCTTGCGGCGGATCTCGAAGATGTCGGCGACCTCCTTGGTCGACAGTTGCGTGACGTGCGCGCCCCGGTTGGGCAGGATGCGAACGACCGAGTCCTTCTCCAGGATGCGCAACGCCTCACGCACCGGGCCGCGACTGACCTCGAACTGTTCGGCGAGAGCCTCTTCGCGAATGCGCTCGCCCGGCTCGTACTCGCCGTCGGCGATGGCAGTGAAGATGCGTTCGGCGATCTGCTCCGGAAGCGTCATCAATTGCCGGAGCGGCTGCTTGGCGCGTGCGGGCTGCGTCTCTGAGGCAGCCATGGTCTTTGTCGTCATTAGGAATGCCCAGTTGCTGTGGTCGCGACTCTATTGTCAACAAACCAAATGTAATCATGCGATTAAACCACAAGGGCCGATGGGGGGCCAGCAATGCATCGGTAGATCGGCCCAAGTCGATTGTCAATGTCTCACGACATAAGAAACAGAGACTGCAGAGAGTTCCTGACAGCGTTCGTCCGTGAACACTGACCGCCGGTATCGGAGGCAAACCGTAGGCTCCGGCTTTGCCACGACCGCATCCATAGCTTGGGAGCAGTAGCGTCGTACCAGGGAGCGCTCAACATTGAGGGGCCCAGCATGAAGCCGAAGGAATTTCTCGGTCTTTGCCGGAAGGCGGCGATGGCTTGGATCGATGACTTCGCTCCGAGCATGGGCGCCGCGATCTCTTACTACACGATCTTCTCCATGGCGCCGCTACTGGTCATCGTCATCGCCATTGCGGGCGCGGTATTCGGCCGCGATGCCGCGCAGGGAGAGATCGTCGCGCAGATTGGAGGACTGGTGGGTCAGGACGGCGCCACGGCGGTCGAAGCATTGCTGCGTAGTGCGAGCGAGCCGGAGAGGGGCCTCGTCGCTGGTGCCATCAGTGTCGCCGTGCTCCTGGTCGGCGCCACGACGGTGTTCGCCGAATTGCAGAGTGCGTTGGATCGCATATGGCATGTACCGGAGCGGGAGAAGCCGTCCGGCGTGTGGGCCGTGCTGCGGGCGCGCCTTCTGTCGTTCGGGCTCATCCTCGGCCTGGCTTTCCTGCTGATCGTTTCGCTGACGGTCAGCGCGGGCCTTGCAGCGTTCGACACCTGGTTTGGCGGATTGCTTCCGGGCTGGGAGATCCTTCTGCAGGGCAGCAATGAGTTGATTTCGATCGGCATCTTCACGCTGCTCTTCGCCATGATCTTCAAGTTGATGCCGACCGCTGCCATCGGCTGGCGCGATGTCTGGATCGGGGCGTTCGTCACCGCACTGTTGTTCGAGCTCGGCAAGCTGCTGATCGGCCTCTATCTGGGCAAGAGCGGGGTCAGCGAATCCTTCGCCGCCGCGGGCTCGTTGGTGGTGCTCGTGGCATGGGTTTACTACGCTGCGCAGATTTTTCTGCTCGGCGCGGAATTCACCAAGGCCTACGCGGATTCGCATGGCTCGCTGGCAGGGGCCAGGGCGATGGATGGAAGCGCGGCGGACGCGAAAGCCGATGCGGGTGCAGGTCCCGTCGTGGCGACGCCGGCTCGGGCGATCAGGGAGCCGCTACCGGACTACGCAGGCATTGCCCGGACCGCGGCCGCGCAGCGAGAGGTCGATCGGCGCGTGGCGCAGGCCACCCGGCTCCTCAGCCGGCAGTTGGTGTTGCTCGCGGCCGTCACGATCGGCAATGCGCTGGTTGCGCGCTGGACCAGGCATCAGCGAAAGATCGCTCGTCGACGCTAGCCATGGCGACCAGCGGTTTTGCCCTACACGCGCTGGACGATGTCGATGACTCCATGGGGTCGAGGGCATGCCTACCGTGACCCGTGTTCTCTTCGTCGAAGAGTTTTCTCTTTTCTTTTCGCCCCTTCGGGCTATCAAGGAGACAGCATGGCAACAGATGACGGCCAACTCGGCAACGGCTCACCCAACCGCGATCCGATCACCGGCGCACCTGGCGCCCATCCAATAGGCACTGGCTTGGGCGCGACAGGCGGTGCGATCGCCGGGGCTGCCGCCGGCTCGCTCGCCGGCCCCGTAGGAACGGCGGTCGGCCTCGTGGCCGGCGCGGTCGCGGGTGGCTTGGGCGGCAAGGCCGTAGCCGAAGGCGTGAACCCGACCGCCGAGGAAACGTATTGGCGCGAGAACTACGCCAAGGAGCTGTACCACGACCCAAGCCGGCCGTGGGAGGACTACGGTCCGGCCTATGAAGCGGGCTGGACCGGGCGTAGCCTTCGGGGCGCCGACTTCAGCGCCGCAGAGCCCGAGTTGGCATCCGAATGGGAAAGCCGCCGCGGCGCTTCCAGGCTCGATTGGGCCGAAGCCCGCCCGGCTGCGGAAGCGGCGTGGAATCGTGCGGACGAGACCTACTATGCGACGCAGGAACAGCCAGACCACGATCCCATCCGCGATCTGAAGAACGACGCGCGCGAGCGGACCTCCTGAATCGCCACCATGTCCCCTGACCGCGACATCTCGGTCTTCACGGCAACCTTGCGAACAGCAGGACCCGAAGCCGCCCTCGCCTTCTTGAACGCCGCCGTTCCGCACAGGTACTCGGCGGTTTATCGCCTGCATGGGAGCACCTTGCAGAACGTCTATCTGCACGACAAGCAAGGCGAACTGCGGCCGGAGTTCCTGGCGATCGTTCCTTTCGAGACGAGCTTCTGCCAGTTCGTCCTTCGCGACGGCGCCTTTCTCACGGACGATTCCGGCGCCGACTCGCGACTGGACGGACATCCGTACCAGGGCGTGATGGTCAGCTATCACGGCGTGCCGCTCGTCGGCGCGACAGGCGAGCTCATCGGAACGCTGTGTCATTTCGACGTGCAAAGCCATTCGCTGCCGGATGGCGAGTACGCCCTTCTGCAAAGCGCGGCCCTGGTGCTTCCGCTCTTCCTGCCGTCGATCCCCGCTCAGCCCGTCGACTAGGTTGCAGAGGCCGCACCCCCTCAGAGTTGCGCAGAGAGCAACGAGGCGAGGTGCTCCAACGCCTTCTCCGACAACGGCCGCTCGCGCCACGCTTCGAGCGTGATGCGCTTCGAAAGCTTCAGGTCTGCCTCGAACTGAACCGCTTGCATCGCGGCGAATGCTTCGTCGTAGATGTTGAGGTTCGCCTCGTCGTTGAGACGGAACGATCGGTTGTCGAAGTTCGTCGACCCGACCGAGACCAGGAGCCCATCGACAGTGAAGACCTTGCAATGGAACATGGTCGGCTGATATTCGCTGATCTCCGCGCCAGCTTCGAGCAGCGGACCCCAGGCGGCCCGTGACGCCCCGCGCACGGTCTGGGAATCCATGATCGGCCCCGGCGTGATGATGCGTACCCGCACGCCGCGTTGCATCGCAGCGACCAATGCGCCAACGGTCAAGTCGTCCGGAACGAAGTAGGCGCTGGCGAGATCGATGGTCTTCGTCGCCGCGGCGATGGACAGCAGGTACATCAGGTGCATGCTCTCGCTCCCCCCAGAGGGAGAACTGCTGAACATCTGGGCCCGGCCGCTGCCCATCCTGGCGATCGCCGGAAAGTAGCGCTCGCCGTGCAGCACGTCGCCCGACACCTTGATCCAGTTGTCCATGAAGACGGCCTGCATCTGGGCGACCACCGGTCCTTCGACCTTGAAGTGGGAATCGCGCCAGTGATCCGCGTCCTGGGCATTGCCTGTCCAGGTGGGGGCGATGCCGACGCCGCCGGTGAAGCCGATACGCCCATCGACCACCAGGAGCTTGCGGTGGGTGCGGTTGTTCATTCGAGTGATGTCGTACCAGTTCGGCTTGTGGAACTTGCGGATCTGCACGCCCGCGTCTTCCATCTCCTTCACGAAATCCTCGTCCACCTTCGCGCTGCCCACCCAATCCAGGAGCACGTGCACCTTGACGCCGGCTCGCGACCGCTCGGCCAACGCATCGGCAAACGCGCGCCCGATGTCGCCCGACCAGTAGATGTAGGTTTCGAAGGTGATGCTCTGCCGTGCGCTTCGAATCGCGGCCAGCATGGGCGGGAAGATCCGGTCGCCGTTGTGAAGCGCCTCGAAGCGATTGCCTTCCGTGATGGGCGGCCCCAGCATGACGCCCAGTGCACGCTGGTACTGCGCGTCGTGCAGCGCGTATTCACGGGTCACCTGCTCGTCGAGCTTTTTTTCGCCACCGGTGAATGCGAGCACCAGAACCGTCGCGGCAACCGACAGGACGAGCGTCCAGAAAATGGCTTTCGTACGGCTCCGCAGTGGCTTCATAAGGGTGGCTGCACAGGTCTCGGGTCGATGGCGGAAGAAATGCAAGGCCGCTGGAGTGTGCACCTCGGCCATCCTTCTGGCGCGACACGGGCGTCAGCAAGCTCGGTAGGACGACGCCGCAACAATGGCACGGCACCTTGTCCCACGCTCGGGCGGGCGGACGTCCTTGGCGATGGCCTGCGCGGCGAAGTCGACAATGCTGCGTTGCAACATTCAGAGCGCAGATCCCATGAAGCAGTTGACCTGTTCGAATTGCAGCAATCGCGTTTTCTTCGAGAACCTGAGCTGTGAAACCTGCGGCGCGGTACTGGGTTACGCGCCGGACGAGCAACTCATGCTCGCCTTCGAGGTGACCGACGAGGATTCATGGCGCCGCTTGGGCCACCCGGGTGCCGACTACCGCCCCTGCGTGAACCGCAATGAAAGCGTGTGCAACTGGATGGTGCCCGCCGGAAGTGCACACGAGCATTGCCTGTCGTGCCGCACCACACACACCATTCCCGCGTTGACCAAACCGGAGAACCGTGGCTACTGGGCCGCGCTCGAACAGGCCAAGCGCCGCCTGTTCTATACGCTGGTCGAACTGGTCCTGCCGACGCCCAACAAGCTGGAGGATCCGGCCAATGGCCTGTCCTTCGAGTTCCTCGAGGAGGCCAGCCCGAAGGAGCGCGTCCTGACCGGCCACGACGAGGGTGTCATCACGCTCAACATCGCCGAAGCCGACGATGCGCGACGCGAGCACATCCGCATGTCGATGCATGAGCCTTACCGGACGCTGCTGGGCCACTTCCGGCACGAGATCGGCCACTACTACTGGGATCGGCTGGTGCGAGGGACTCCGTGGATCGACGAGTACCGGGCTCTGTTCGGCGACGAACGTGCGGATTACGAGCAGGCATTGAAAACGCACTACGCCTCGCCGGTGGCTGATTGGCCCTTGCGCTTCATCAGCGTGTACGCCAGTTCGCACCCGTGGGAGGACTGGGCGGAAACCTGGGCCCACTACCTGCACATGGTGGACGGCCTGGAAACCGCCGCCTCCTGGGGTGCGCGGCTGGATCTGGCCCTGCCGGGTGGACCTGCCCTGAAAGTGCGCAATCTCGATCTGCAGGCCGAATCCATCCCGGACGCCGTCGTCGAACAGTGGCTGCCGGTCTCCCAGTTCATCAATGCCATGGATCGCAGCCTCGGCGCGCACGACAGCTATCCGTTCATCATCGTCCCGCCGGTGATCGAGAAGCTCGACTTCATCCACCGTGTCGTCCGCGCGGGCAGTTCGGGCAGCGTCGCGATGAACTTCCTGCCGCGCCAACGTGCCGACACCGCCTGAGCAGGACGGCGCCGCAGCGCTCGCTATCGCGTCGATGCTCCCACCACCCGGTCGTAGGTCGCCTCGTCCACGAAACCAAGTGACAACGCAGCCGCTCGAGGGGTGAGTCCCTGCGCGAGCGCCGTGGCGGCGATCTTCGCCACCTTGTCGTAGCCGAGCAGCGGGTTCAGCGCCGTCACCTGCAGCAACGCGTTCTCGACGTTGCCAGCAAGCCGCGCACGGTCCACCTCGATGCCTTCGACCAGCCGTTGGGCGAAAACGCGCGTTGCATCGGCCAGCACACGAATCGACTGCAGCAGGTTGGCGATGATCACAGGCTTGGCGACGTTCAGTTCGAAGTTGCCCGATGCGTTGGCCATGGTGATGGTCGCGTGATTGCCCACGACCTGCATGCAGGCCTGCGCCAGTACCTCTGCGATCGTCGGATTGCGCTTGCCCGGCATGATCGAACTCGTCAGGCCGTCGTCCGGAATCTTCAACTCACCCAGGCCGCAACGCGGACCTGACCCGAGCCAACGCACATCGTTCGCGATCTTGATCAGCGAAGTCGCGATGACGTTGAGCGCGCCCGACACTTCGACCAACGCATCGTGTGCGGCCATGCCTTCGAACTTCGAGGGGTTGGACAGGAATTTCCGTCCGGTGAGCGCGCTGATCGCCTCGCAGAAGAGCACGTCGAATTCGGGTGGCGCATTCAGTCCCGTGCCGGCGGCCGTCCCGCCTTGCGGCAACCGCAGGAGCCGTGGCATCGCGGCGTCGATCCGGTCGACCCCGTGGGCCACCTGGCGTGCAAAGGTGTCGAAGACCTGTCCCATCGTCATGGGCACTGCGTCCATCAGGTGGGTTCGCGCGATCCTTCGGACATCGGCAAAGGCCTCGGCACGCCGCTGCAGGCTGTCTCGCAGCAAGACGAGCGATGGCTTCAGCCGTTGTTCCAGCTCCAGGACCGTGACCACGTGCATGACGGTGGGGAAACTGTCGTTCGAGGATTGCGATGCATTGACGTGGTCGTTGGGATGGACCGGCGATCGGGTGCCCAGCGGCTGGCCCAGCAACTCGTTCGCCCGGTTCGCGATCACCTCGTTCGCATTCATGTTGGTCTGGGTGCCGGAGCCGGTCTGCCAGACCGTGAGCGGAAAGTGCGCATCGAAGCGCCCGTCGCGCAATTCGGCGGCAGCGGCCTCGATGGGCCCAGCCAGCTCGGCCGGGAGCGTTCCGCAACGCAGGTTCGCCTGCGCAGCCGCCATCTTCTGGAGCCCGAAGGCGCGGATCAGGCAGACGGCAAAACGCTCCTCGCCGACCTCGAAGACGCCGAGTGCGCGCTGCGTCTGCGCGCCCCAATAGCGGTCGGCGGGGATCTCGACCGGGCCGAAGGCATCGCTCTCGATGCGTGCGGCGCCCATGATCAGTCCAGCGAGATGTTGGTCTTGGCCGCTACCGACTTCCATCGCGCGACCTCGCTTTCCGTGTGCTTGCCCAGCGCCGCGCCGGTGTATTGCTCGGCGGGCAGCAACTGGATCGCCTGCTCCGCCATCTTGTCGGTGAAGGCCTTGTCGGTCATCACCTTCTGGTAAGCCGCCTGCACCTTGTCCAGCACCGCCTGCGGCGTGCCCTTGGGGGCGTAGACGCCGTACCACGTCGATGCCTCGAAGCCGGGCAGCACGGTCTCTGCCAACGTCGGCACATCCTTCAATTGCGGGAGTCGGACCTTCGATGTCACCGCCAATGGACGCACCTTGGCCTCCTTGATCTGCGGCAAGGCGGTGTTGGTCTGGTCGAAGATGCCATCCACCTGGCCGCCAATCACGTCGATCAGCGCGGGGCCGGCGCCCTTATAGGGAACCTGCGAGATCTTGATGCCCGCGGTGGACGCGAACAGCGCCGCGATCAGGTGCGAGCTGGAGCCGACGCCCGCATTGCTGATGAACAGCTTGTCCGGGTTGGCCTTTCCGAAATCGACCAGCGCTTTGATGTCCTTGGCCGGATGCTCCTTGCGGACCATCAGCACCAGCGGCGTATCCGGAAAGCGAAACACCGGCGCGAAGTCCTTGACCGGGTCGTAGTTGAGCTTCTTGTACAGGGCCGGCGCGGCGCCCATGTAGCCCATGTGGCCGACCAGCATGGTGTAGCCGTCGGGAGCGGCGCGCGACGCCTTGGCGGCACCGACCGTGCCGCCTGCGCCGGGCGCGTTGTCGATCACGATCGGCTGCCCGATCTCACGCGCCACGCGCTCGGCAATACTGCGCGCGAGTGCATCCGTCGGTCCGCCTGCGGCGAACGGCACGATCCATGTGACCGGCTTCGCCGGGTAGGCCTGCGCGAACGCACTGCCTGCAACAAAGGCCAGCGCGAGCGCGCCAAGTTTCCAGTTCGACTTCATGATGATTTCCTTGAGTGGTGGTCAGTGGGCAGCGGCGGGTGCACGCATGGCGATGTCGGCGGACAGCGCCAACGCGCGGTCCACCATCTGCGGCGCAAGGCCGAGATAGTTGGCGGGATCTGTGAGGCGATCGATGGTGGCGCGGTCGAAGTGCTTCGTGACTTCCGGCAGGGCCGCCAGCGCTTCGGCCAGGGTGCCGCCCTTCTCGTTCACGGTGCGGCAGGCGTCGTAGACGACGTCGTGTGCCTGCTGTCGGCCGATGTGCGGGGCCATGCCCATCATCACGGCCTCGGCCACGATCAGGCCCTTGGTGATGCCGAGGTTGTGGGCCATGCGGGCCTCGTCGACGATCAGGCCGCCGAGTGCGAACTTGGCCTGATGCAAGGCCCCGGATGTGAGGATGAAGCTCTCAGGGATCGCGATCCACTCGGCATGCCACGGACCGGTGGCGCGCTCGAAGTCCTGCACCATCGCGTCGACCATCAGGCCAGCGTGCTGGCGCACCGCCTTGGAAGCGGCCAGCATCAACTCGCTCGAGATCGGGTTGCGCTTCTGCGGCATCGTGCTCGACGCGCCGCGCCCCTTGACGAAGGGCTCGTACACCTCGGCGAACTCTGTCGACGCCATGATCATGATGTCGAGCGCAATCTTGCCGAGCGAGCCTGTGATGATCGCCAGCAGGTTCACCGCCTCGGCAAAGCCGTCGCGGGCCACGTGCCATGTGGTGGCCGGCACGCCGAGCTTCAGTTCCTCGGCCATCGCCTTCTGCACTTCGAATCCCTTGTCGCCGAGCGATGCCAGCGTGCCGGCGGCGCCCGCGAACTCGACCACCGCGACGCGCGGCCGCAGTTCGGCAAGGCGCTGCTGGTGGCGGTCGAACATGGCCAGCCAGATCGCCACCTTGTAGCCGAAGGTCACGGGCAGTGCCTGCTGCAGATGGGTGCGGCCCGCCATCGGCGTGTCGCGGTGCTTCTTCGCCAGTGCAGCCAGGATGCCGCGCAGTTCGCGGATGTCCTCGCCCACGCTGTCGAGCGCATCGCGCACCTGCAGCGCGACGGCGGTGTCCATGATGTCCTGCGTGGTCGCGCCCCAGTGCACGTAACGGCCCGATTCGCCGCACATGCCGACCAGCTGGTGAACCAGCGGCAGGATCGGATAGCCCACGATGTCGGTCTCGTGGCGCATGTGGTCGAAGTCGATGCGATCGATCCTGGATTCGCGCGCAATCACTTCGGCCGCTTCCGCGGGGATGACACCGCAGCGGGCCTCGGCCCTCGCCAATGCGACCTCCGCGTCGATGTAGCGTTGGATGAGGGCGCCGTCCGAAAAGAGTTGCCGCATCTTCTGCGTGCCGAATGCATCGCGGAACAGGATGGAATCAACGACCGTGCTGGCCATGGGAAGTGAAGGTGTCGACATGGAGGCCTCGTGAAGTGGTGTGGGACGGACACCGATATGTCCGGACATATCTTCACTGTAATATGTTCGGACATAACTTCGGAATGGGGTATACCCTTAAGCCCATGAACAACGCTCTCGAACCGGCCCCGCAGAAGGCCAACTTCTCCAACATCGCCCGCCACCTGACCGAAGGCATCACGTCGGGGCACTTCGCGGTAGGGACGCTGCTGCCGACCGAACTGGAGCTTTGCAAGCACTACGGCACCAGCCGGCACACCGTGCGGGCCGCACTGGCAGAGCTGCAGGACCTGGGGCTGGTGTCGCGGCGCAAGAACGTGGGCACGCGCGTGGTCTCCGCAAAGCCGAGGCCCCGATTCCGGCCTTCGTTGGCATCGGTCGACGATCTGGTGCAGTTTGGCGCCGAGCACCAGCGCGTGGTGCAGGAGATCGAGCAGACGACCGTGACGGGCGAACTCGCCCGGGAGCTGGGCTGCGCGGACGGCGCGCCCTGGCTGCGCATCTCGAGCCTGCGGATGGTCGGCGACGAGGACGCGCTGCCGATCGGCTGGACCGACGTCTACATCGATCCCGGCTACGCCGACATCGCCGAGGTGGTCAAGGCCTCGCCCGACTCGCTGATCAGTTCACTGATCGAAGACCGGTATGACCGGCATATCGCGGAGATCCATCAGGACGTGCGCGCGTTCACGATCACGGATGGCGCCATGGCCGGGAGGCTCCAGGTGAAGATGGGCACGACCGCGCTGAAGATCGTTCGCCGCTACTTCGACGCCGAGGGCGATGTCTTCGAGATCTCCGTCTCGGTGCATCCGGCGGACCGGTTCTCGGTGTCGATGCAACTGCGCAGATAGGGGGCGCCGTTGCGGCTACGGCGCGCTTCCGAACAGATTCTGGCGAGACACGCCCGCGGGACTCGGAACCCCGATCAACGCCATGTTGCGCATGATCTCCGACGCCAGGATGCCGATGGCGTGCTCCACACCGGCCTGCCCTGCCACCGCGCCGGCGTAGTTGAAGGGCCGCCCGACGAAGACGAACTTCGCGCCCAGCGCCAGTGCCAGCAGCACGTCGTTGCCACGACGAAAGCCGCTGTCGATCATCACGGGATAGTCCTTGCCGAGCGCGTCGACGACCGCCGGCAGCACCTGGATCGGTGACACCGCGCCATCGAGCTGCCGGCCGCCGTGGTTCGACAGGATGACGCCGTCCGCACCGTGCTCGCGCGCCTGCAGCGCATCGCGCGGGTCGAGGATGCCCTTGACGACCAGTGCGCCCTTCCAGCGCCGGCGTATCAGCGCGAAGTGCTCCCAGTTCAGGTGGTCGCGCGCGCCGAAGTCGCGCATCACGCTGGACGAGAGGATAGGCGCGCCGCGCGTGGCCTGCGAGTTCTCGAAATGCGGCATGCCATGTGACAGCAGCGTGCGCAGTGCCGTCTTGCAAAGCCAGCCGGGATGCGTGATGCCATCCAACGCGAGGCGCAGGCTCGGACGCAGCGGCGTCGAGAAGCCGGCGCGGATGTTGTTCTCTCGGTTGCCCGAGACGGGCGTGTCCACCGTGACGACCAGCGTGCCGAAGCCGGCGCGCTCCACCCGTTCGAGCAGCTTGAGGATGCGTTCCGGCTCCCCAGGCACGTAGGCCTGGAACCAGGCTGCCGGATTGGCGCGTGCGACCTCCTCCATCGGGATCAGGGATGTGCCGCTCAGGATCATCGGGACGTTGGCGGCCGCGGCCGCCTGCGCCTGCACGAGGTCGCCGCGGTAGGCCGACAGCGCGCTGATGCCCATGGGTGCGATGCCGAATGGCGCCGCGTACTGTCGGCCGAGCAAGGGCGTGGCGAGCGTACGCGCGGAGGTGTCGGTCAGGATGCGGGGCACCCACGCGAAGCCCTCGAAGGCGCTGCGATTGGCACGCAGCGAGCGGTTCGTTTCGCAGCCGCCCGATACGTAGGCAAAGATGGGCCCGGGCAGGAAGCGCCGTGCCGCGTGCTCGAAATCGTCCAGCGACAGGATGCGGCGCAGCTTGCGCGGCAGCTTCTGCGCGCCTGCGCCAGCCGGGGCGGACGAACTCGGCGCCGCCACGTGCTCCAAGCTGGACGATGAGGGCGTCACGGCGGCACTCACACCGGCAAGCCCTTGGCGCGCAAGGTCGCGTCGAAGCGCTCGGGGTCGGACTTGCCTGCGGCGTTGTCGGCGCGGATCTTCGCTTCCTTGACCAGGTGCGCGCGGCTTCGAGCGAGGACGTCGGCGCACTCGGCCGCGGGGATGGCGATAACCCCATCGGCATCGCCGACGATCAGGTCGCCAGGCAGCACGGCCAAGCCGGCGCAGGAGACCGGAACATTGATCTCGCCGGGGCCGTCCTTGCTCGGGCCGCGGTGCGTGTGGCCGCGGGCGAAGATCGGCATGCCCTCCTCCGCCCATTCACCCAGGTCGCGCACCGCGCCATCGATGACGAGACCGCCGAGCCGCTTGAAGAGGCAGGTCGTGCGGATGAGCCCGCCGACCAATGCCTGCGACACATCGCCGCCGCCGTCGATCACCAGCACGTCGCCGGGCTGCACCATCATCAGCGCCTTGTGGATCATCAGGTTGTCGCCGGGCCGCACGCGCACCGTGACGGCCGGACCGCACAGCACGGTGTCGAGCCGGGCGTGGTACGGGCGCAGGCCGATGGTGCCGATGTTGCGGCTCATCGCATCGCCGATCGCCGCGACCGGGATGACGCGGAACGCTGCCACCACATCGGCAGCGGGGCCTTCGGCGCGGGGATGGATGCGGTAGCCGGCGGGCCACTGGACGGCGGTTTCGTTGCTCATGGAATCTCCGGGGACGTAAGACGTTGGGGTTCAGGAAAAGACCTGGGGATTGACGCAGGCGGATGCATCGACCGGCTGGCCCTGAAGCCACCCGAGCACGTTGCGCGCGGCGCCGCTCGCCATGCCAGCGAGCGCAGCCGGCGTCGAGCCGCCGACATGCGGTGTCAGCACCACATTTGGCAGTGCGGCCAGCGGACTGCCCGCGGGCAGGGGCTCGGTCGCCATGGTGTCGAGGCCGGCCGCATGCAGCTGGCCGCTTTGCAGCGCGTCGATCAGCGCCGGCTCGTCGATCACTTCGCCGCGCGCGGTGTTGACGAGGATCGCGCCGCGCCGCATCGCCGCAAGCTGCGTCGCGCCCACCATGTTGCGGGTGTGCTTGTTGAGAGGCACGTGCAGGCTCAACACGTCGACGAGCGGCAGCATCGCGTCCAGTGACGGCACCAGCCGTACGCGATCGACCGGGCTCTTGCCGTCGGCCAGCGCCGGGTCGAAGGCCACCACGTCCATGCCGAGCGCCAGGCATACGGTGGCGACACGCTGGCCGATCTGGCCGAAGCCGACCAGTCCGAGCGTCTTGCCGTGCAGTTCGACGCCATCCTGCGCACGCGACCACCGGCCCGCGTGCAGTTCGGCGTCCATCCAGCCGATGCGGCGCGCGGCGGCGAACATCAGCCCCAGTGTCATCTCGGCCACCGACTGCGCATTGGCGCCCGACGTCACGTACACCGGAATGCCGCGCGCCGTGGCTGCATCGACGTGGATGTTGCTGACGCCGACGCCATGCTTGGAGATGACCTTGAGCGTGGGGCACGCCGCGATCGCTCGGGCAGTGAGCTGCACCGTGCGCGAGATGACCGCATCGACGGGTTCCGTCGTCATGATGCGTTCGACCTCTTCCACGCTGGGATCGGAAAGGTAGAGGACGCGCGCGCCGGCTTGCGCCAGGAGGTCGGCGCCGGCCTTCGCCAGCTTGGGCGCCGTGACCAGGATGGTGGGGTTCACTGGGTGATGTCCTGTCGCTGCTCAGTCGAGCTTGATGTTGGCTTCGCGGATCAGCGCACCCCATTTCTGGTGTTCGCTGCGGATGTAGTCGGCGAACTGCTTGGGCGTGCCCTCGGCGGCGGCGGTGCTGCCTTCGAGCGCCAGTTTCTCGATCACGTCCGGGCGCTTGAGGATCTTCTGCACCTCGATGTTGATGCGCTCGACCACCGCCGGCGGCGTGCCGGCGGGTGCGACCAGGCCGGTCCAGGTGATCGCATCGAAGCCGGGGTAGCCCTGCTCGGCGACGGTCGGCACGGCGGCGAGCTGCGGCACGCTCTTCAGGCGCTGCGGCGCGCTGATGGCCAGCGCACGCACCTTGCCGCCGCTCAGCTGGGGAATCGCGACCGGCGTGTTCGCGAAGTTCAGCTCCACCTGGTTGCCGAGCAGGTCGGTCATTGCCGGGCCTGCGCCCTTGTACGGCACGTTCAGGACCTTGATGTCCGCGCGGCGCTCCAGCATCTCGCCGGCCAGGTGGCCCACGGTGCCGTTGCCGGCCAGGCCGATGCGCAGCGATTCGGGCTTGGCCTTGGATGCGGCGACCACATCGGCCAGGGTCTTGTAGGGCGACGATGCGTTCACGATCAACACCACCGGCTGCGATGCGACCGAGGCGATCGGTGCGAAATCCTTCAGCGGGTCGAAGGGCATCTTTGCGTAGAGCGCGGGATTGATCGCCAGATTGGCGGTCTGCCCGAGCCCGATGGTGTAGCCATCGGGCGCTGCCTTGGCGACGGCGTCGAGCCCGATGTTGCCGCCCGCGCCGGGCTTGTTGTCGATCACGATCACCCAGCCGGCCTGGGTCGTCAGTTTCTCGGCGACGAGGCGCGCCACGAAGTCGGTGCCCCCGCCGGGCGGGAAAGGCACCACCAGCTTGATCGGCTTTGCGGGCCACGGGGTCTGGGCAAAGCTGCTGCAGGCGAGCAGTGCGAAAGCGGCGCCTGCCAGCAAACGGTATCGACGTGTCATGGAATGTCTCCTGTTGGTAGAGCGAATTCTGAAAACTCCAACCCATTCCGTCCATTCGATAATGTTCATCCATTGATTCCTCGGAGCTATGAATGGACGTCCAACTTCGAGACCTGAAGTATTTCGAGACCGTGGCCGAACTGGGCCACGTCGGGCAGGCCGCCGACAAGCTGGGCCGCACCCAGCCCGCGCTGACCAAGGCGGTGCAGCGGCTGGAGGAAGCCTTCGGAGCCGTGCTGTTCGAACGCAAGGGCCGCGGCATCCGGCTCACGCCCGTGGGCGAAGTGCTGCTGGCGCGCGCCCGCGTGCTGCGCGGCGCGACCGAAGAAGCGCTGCGCGAGGTCGGTGATTTCGCCAAGGGCAACGCCGGCCACGTGCGCATCGGCAGCGGGCCGATCGCGGCCGACCACGTGCTGCCCGAGATCTGCAGCCTGCTGCTGGCCGAAGCCAGCGAGACCACCATCGACATCACCGTCGCGCCGAGCATCGCGCTGCGCGAGCGGCTGCGCGAAGGCGCGATCGACCTGCTCATCGGACTGATGCCGGAGCACGACGACGACTTCGTGACGCACTCGATCGTGGAGGACGTGGTGGTGGTCGCGACCAGTCCCGATCACCCGGTGTTCGCGCTGCCGCGGATCACGATGGAATCGCTGCTCGCCTGGCGCTGGGTGCTGCCGGTGAACACCATCGTGAGCCGGCAGTGGCTGGACGCCGCCTTCCGCTCGCGCGGCTTGCCGACCCCGACGGCGCAGATCGATGCCAACTCGATCCCGCTGCTGCCGCGACTCATCGCTCGCACGCACCTGCTGAGCTTCCTGTCGCGCCACACGCTCAACGCGAGCGGCGCCAAGAGCGTGCTGCGCGAGGTCCCGTTGAAGGAGACGACGCTGCGACGCCACCTGGGCGTCACCTATCGCAGGGAGGGCTACCTGTCGCCGGCCGCGCAGCGTCTGGTGACGCTGCTCCGGTCCCGGGGCAAGCGGCTCTTCACATCGGCACTGAGTGGAGCGCCGCCATCGTGACTTCGCGCGTGTCTTCGCTGCCACTCCTGACCCGCAAGACGCCGAACAGGTTCTTCGGGTCGGCCGTCTCGGGCATCAGGTCGAGGATCTCGCCCAGGCCCAGCGCCTCGGCCGTCTCGCGCATGAAGGCGAGCGCCGCGAAGTCCTCCAGCGCGAAGCCGACCGAGTCGAACACCGTGACCTCCGCGGCATCGACACGCCCCGGCCGATGGCCTGCGAGCACCTGCCAGAACTCGGTGACCGCGAAGTCCGAAGGCATCTGCTGGATCTCGCCTTCGATGCGCGATTGCGGCTCGAACTCGACGAACACCGACGCGCGCTCCAGCACGCCCCGATGCAGTTCGGTCTTGCCCGGGCAGTCGCCGCCCACCGCGTTGATGTGCATGCCGGGCTCGATCATCTCGGGCGTGAGGATGGTCGCGTTGGTCTTGTCGGCCGTCGCGGTGGTCACGATGTCGGCGCCTCGCACCGCCTCGGCCGTGCTGCCGCACATGCGGATCTGGAATCCCAGGCCGTCGAGGTTGGCGGCGAGCTTGGCACTGGCGGCCGGATCCGTATCGAACAAGCGAAGTTCGCGAATGCCCACGAGATCGCGAAACGCGAGCGCCTGGAATTCGCCTTGCGCGCCGTTGCCGATCAGCGCCATGCTGCGGCTCCCCGGCCGCGCCAGCTTGCGGGCGGCGACCGCAGACATCGCGGCGGTGCGGATGGCCGTCGTCAGCGTCAGCTCCGACAGGAAGCGCGGCGCACCGGTGCGCACGTCGGCGAGCACGCCGAAGGCCATCACCGTCGGCAGGCCATACCGGTGATTGCTCGGGTGGCCGTTGACGTACTTGAAGGCGAACAGTTCCGCGTCGGCGATGGGCATCAGTTCGATCACGCCGACGTCCGAATGGCTGGCCAGTCGCGCGCTCTTGTCGAACTCGTTCCATCGCAGGAACTCGCACTCGATGCGATGAGCCACCCCTGCAATGCAGTCGGACAGGCCCTTGCGCCGGACGAGGCGAATCATCTCGGGGGCGCTGAGGTAGACGGTGCTGGGGTAGTGACGGGCTTGCATCGGGAAATCCTCGGTTGATGCAAGCCAGTGTGCGCAGGGCGCGTGTCAGACGGTAGCCGCAAGGTTGCAGCGTTTTGCCCACTTGGCTGACGATTCGGCAGGGTTCGCTGGCACTGTGACGACACTGACGCTAGGCGTCGCCTTCTCCCTCCCCTTCCGCCTGATCGAAGCGCAAGCCGCTCGATCCTTCCCCGCGCCCGACCTGCCTTCGGAACGAGGTCCACATCCACGTGGACCCGTCGGTCCATCGCGCCATTCGCCGGGAGCGGATCACGTGCGCACCTTCGCGCGGCACCTCCTCGTCATAGAGCAGCAGTTGGGTGCCCGCATTGAGTACCGTGCCCTGCGCGGGATGGATCTTCATCGAGCCGTCCGGTTGCAGCACGGCGCCACGCCGCAGGCGCTGGACGATCTTGCCGCCCTCGCCGGCGAGTTGCACGGGCAACAGCGGGATCCAGTTGGCAGGCACCGTCGAAGACAGCACGTAACGCAGCGATCCATCGGCACGGGCGGGTGGCGGTGCCGGCCCCGCGTCGTTCTCGATGCGCTGCACCGCCTCCTCCACAGGACTCTCCGTACTGCGCTCGATCGCCCATGCGAGATTGGCCATCTCGTCGCGCATCAGGAGCACGTCCTCGAGCACGCCGCCTTCGATCACGCGGCCGAGCGAGGGCGGCAGGAAGAAGAGATTCGTCTGCGGCGAGTCGATGGGCGCCTCGCCCGCCCGGCGCAGGCAGCCCAGTTGCCACATCGACCAGTAGGGCCGCGGCAAAGCCGGATCGCCGAGGGGCCGCAGCAGGCTGCGCACGCCGAAGGTGTCGGTCACGACCAGCGAGTCCACGCGCGTCAATGAACCGACGGGCAGCGTCAGGGGCACGACGAACCAGTCATTGCCGTAGCTGCCGGCGTACTCGATCACCATCAGTTGCGCGAGGTCGGTCGGCCCCACCGGCAGCAGCCCGTAGGCGATGCGTGCGTCCTCCATTTCCCAGAAGCGCGCCGCCGGTGCGCCCCGGAAGCCGACGGGTGCGGGCACGGTGGTCTCAACGACGCTGCTCAGTTTGCGATCGCCGTCCGTGCCCATGCGGACTTCGAGGTTGCGATCGAAGCTGCTCCAGTCGAGCCGGCCATCGTCGAACTCGGCGGCGGTCAGCGCGATCTCGTCTTCGGGACGATCAGAAAGACGGGCGGCCACCGAGACCGCGTATTCCAGGCGCGATGGCTGCCAGGCATCGCCGGCCGCATCGGCGGTCGGAGCCGGCTCGTTCACGAGTGCGTCGTACCAGGCCAGCCAGGCCAGCGCCGCCTGCTGCACCTCGGCGCGGTCGGCGACGGCGATCTTCAAGGCCGTTTCGAGCACCACCTGCGCCGCGCCGCCGTTGCGGAAGGCGTCGGCAAGCCGGCGTGCATCGGGCGCGCGCCCGGTCATGGTCTGCACGAAGCGCGACGTGGCCTCGTCGACCGGGTCGGCATCGACCGGCGCCGCGGGCAACGATTGCAGCGCGAAGCGCGCGATCAAGGCCGCGCGATAGCTCTTCGACAAGGGCTGCAACTCCAGCATGCGCAGGAACTGCAGGCCGGCTTCGACCGCCAGCGTCAGCATGCGGGGGTCGTTCGAATCGACCGGGCGCATGCGGCGGCGCTCGACGTGCACCTCCAGCGGCGTGCCCATCGGGTCATAGGGCGGCGCCTGCATCCGCGTGTCGTGCTTCAACTCGCCGAGGTGGCAGCGCGACAGCATGGCGCTGGTGGCGCGCACGCGTGCCTGCACGGGCGAGCCCGCGTCCTCGGCCTGGAATTCGCCGACCTGCCACTGCCGCGCCAGGAACCACAGCGGATCGAACGCCCGTGCGTGGGTGCCGGTCGACATGGCCTCGTCGCGGCAATGCGGCTCAATCCGGGTCCAGCTCGTGATCGACGCCGTGGTGGGGCCGGTGGGCGGCGGCGGGGGTGGGGGCTGCGGCGGCGGGGGCGGTGGCCTCGGAGGCGGAGGGGGGCGCGGCGGACGCGGCGGTGGTGGGTCCGGCGGCTCGCGTGGTTCGGGCGGCTGCCTGGGCAGGCGCGGCTTGGGCGGCGCAGCGACGGCGTCGGTGGGCGGCTTGGGCTTGGCAGGCATGGCGTGTCCGGGCGCTGGATGAAGAGCTATCGCGTCAGCGGCGCGGCGTCGGTGGACACCACGTCGTCCTTCGCGTTGAAGGCGAGGTAGAGCGCGGGCAGGTACTGGGCCGTGCCAGCCAGCGCCTCGGCGTCGATGGCACGCAGCTTGGCCAGGTCCAGCGTCTCGGCCAGCACGCGGTGCAGGCCGGCGATGGTCCACGCCTCTTCCGGCACCGGCGGCACGGCGAGCAGCACGCTCTGGGGCGCGCAGGCGTCCGGCGGGTTGTACTGGAAGGTGATCGCGGTGGTCTCGCGACGGCTGGGCACGACCTCGATCCATTCATCGACGGCCAGGCCGCACAACGGCAACGCAGTGTCGAGCGTGGCCGGCAGCTGCAGCACCAGCGATAGCTTGCCCGAGGGCGGCTCTGCGGTCGGCTTGCAGGGCAAGCCCACCCAGCGCTCGCCGCTGACGAAGGGCAATTGCGCCACCCGCAGGTTCAGACGCTCGCCTGTGTTCAGTACCTCGGCGCCACGCAGGCAGGCGGCAAGGCGAGCCAACGGATCGCGCACGCGTGCGCTGCGCGTGAACCACGTGTGTGCGGCCAACGGGTCGCCGCCCTGCGTGAGAGCCGTCGCCGCGAGCGCGGATGCCAGCTCCGACGCGGCCGCGTTGTGGCACGTGAAGCGTGGGAGCACCACGAAGGCTGCGCCGAACACGGCCCGCATGCGCTCGATCAATCGGTCGCGCCGCGTGCGCGGCTCGGGCGATACAGCTGCGGCTGCGGCTGCGGCACGCAGGCTCGCGCCCTGGTCGAGGCGCGGCCTGGCTTGCTTGAGCAGGGCTGCCGCCTGCTGCAGCAACGCCTCGCGCGACGGCGCATCGTCGCCCGCCGCGATGGCTGGCACGGCGGGCGACAGACCGAAGCTGCCGAGCTTCAGCATGGCGGTGCGCAGCGCGTCGGCCGTGCTCGCCGCGCCCTTCTTCACCAGGGCGTCGAGTGCCTTGTGGGCAGAAGTGAGAGCGTTCTCGGCTTTCACTGCGCGGGTTTCCAACTCGGCGAGGTCGAGCGTCCCCGCGGCGGCGCGTTCCGGCGGGTTCAGGTCCTCGGCATCGGCGCCGCGCGCGTTCGAGAGCAGGCGCTGCGCGGCGCGGGCCTGCTCCAGCACGCCGAGCAGCGTCAGCTCCGCGCCCGCGAGATCGGCGGGCCGCGCATGCTGGATGCGCAGGTTCGCCTGCGGGCCGAAGCCGCCCTCCTGATGGCGAGCCAAGTACAGCAGGCGCTGCTCGACGTCGTCGGGCGAGGTGTCGGTGCGGCGCGGACCGGCCACGGTTTCCACGCCGTAAACCACGTCGAGCGGCGCCAGTTGAAGATCGCTCAGGCGCAGCACGCGTGTCTCCGCGACGGCACCGCTCGTGCCGTCGATGCGCTCGATCACGCATCGCACCCTGCGCGGGTCGCCCAGTAGCCTGGCGGCCCAGGCGTTGAGCATCGGTTCGGCGCTCGCGCGCGCCGAGGTCGATGCCGCAGCCCAACCGGTGGTCGCGGTGGGCTTTCCGCTCCACACCATCAGCAGGCGGTGCGTGAGCGCAATGCCGCTGCGCGGAATGCGCGCCACCTCCAGCTCGGGTGCAGGCGCGTCGCCGTGCGCGATGGCGGCCAGCGTGCTGGCGATGCGCGAAGTGTTGCCGCGCGCCATCTGGTAGGCGGCTTCGGCGGTCAAGGCGTCGCCCAGTCCGTCGATGGCATCGCCGAGGGCATTGAGTTCGCGGACCATCTTGTCCAACTCGTCGGCGTTGGCGCCCGCCTGTTGCAGCAGCGCGTTCACCGGCCGGCCGTCAGTGCGCCAGCGGCTGTGCAGCACGAGGCCATCGACGACGTTGTTCGCCGCGATGGCTTCCACGGGCTGCGTCTTCGGCTCGAGCTTGCCCGCGACCAGCGGCGCGAAGTCGCGCAGCGGCGCGATGAAGCGGTCGAGGGACAGGTCATGAAGGCTGCGTTCGAAGCGGTACCCGAGCAATGCGCCCAACGGCTGCCCCTGACGCACGCCTTCCAGCAGTTGGGTTGCTTCCCGCACGCGGCGCGATGTGAGATCGATCGCGAAGGCGCCCTCTTCCTTCGGGACGCCGGTCGCGCCCAGGTGCGCATTGCGCAACAGCGCCGCGGCGGCGGCATGCGTCATCGAGGGCGAATGGATGAAGCCGCTGTCGTTCGGCGACGCGAAGAGCGGCCCCGGCTCGCCGGCCGGCGGCGTGACGGGCGCGGCGGACGAGGCCTGCGTCGGCCGCAGGTTCTCGACCCAGCCGTAACCGCCCGCGTAAATGCCTTGCGGCGACTCTGCGCGCATCGCGGCGAGCCGCTTGCTTGCGAAAGAGGTGATCCACGCATCGAGCCGGTGCGACGAAAGATCCAGCGTGCCCTGCATCAGCAATTGCAGCGACTCGCTGTCCAGCGTGCGCAACCAGGCCAGGCTGTCGCGGAAGGCGCCCAGCGACGCGAGCGCGGGCTGATCGAAGCTGCCCGCGCTTTCGAGGAACTGGCGGATCGTGCGGTCGCCCGTCACGGCCGGCACCTGGAGGTCGAGCTGGCGCTTCCAGGTGAGCGTCGGCCCGGCACCGACCACGAGGTCGATCAGCTCCGGATCACGCAGCAAGGCAGACAGATCGTTGCCGGGCGAGCCGGCCGCGATCAGGGCGGTGGCCTCCGCCAGTTCACGCAGCAGTGCATGGCGCAGCAACGTCTGCAGCAGGGGCGACGTGCTATCGGGGTTGGCAGGGTCCGGCCGCATGGCGATCAATGCATCGATGCCGGATGCGGCCAGCAATGCGCCGATGTAGTCGGGCTCCAGCTTGCGCCAGGGCGAGACCTCGCCCGCCTGCACCAGCGGCGAAGTCACGTCGTAGCCCAGGTCTGCGTGGACGGCACGCGTGAGCCGGGGGCGCCACGGAAAGCCGAGGCGCTGCAGCAGCCCGGTCGCGATCGCTTCCTGCATCGGAATGAAGCCGTTGCCCTGCAGGTCTTCGAACAGGAAGGCGCGCAGGTGCTGCAGGTAGTGGCGGCCGAGCACGGCGCGGGTGCTGTAGCTGCACGAGACGGCATCGGTGCGCATCACGTCGGCCAGGTCGCCATCGGGATCGGCCGGCTGCCGGCGGCCGACGCGCGCAGCGTCGCCCAACTGCGGTCGCCAGGCGCCGTCACGCAGTTGCTGCAACACGTTTCGCAGCCAGAGGTCGCGCGCGAATGCGCCCTCCTCGCCGGTGCGCGGGTGCCACTGGTCGAGGGAGGTGACGGGCAGGATGCCATAGGGCTGGCGGCCGACGCGCAGGCTGGGGTAAGGCCCGGCGCTTCGCACATGGTCGAGGAAATGGGCACGGGCCCACGCGATGTGTTCGAGCGTGAGGCCGCTGCCGTCCGGCCCCGCCAGGTTGTTCAGGAAGTAGCCCCATCCGGCCGGCCAGAGCGCGTTGTTCATCGCGCGCATGTCGGTGTCCTGCTGTCCCGCCGCCAGCGGCAGACGGCCAAGCACCGGCGATACCTGTCCGGCGGGCAGGCCCAGCGCGGCGCCGAGCCGCACGGCATTCGATGCGGCAGCGAGCGTCGACGGTTCGAAAGCGACCTCGCTGGCAAAGCTCTGAATGCGGCCCGGGTCGGACGAGTCGTAGCCGGCCCGCCGGTCGGCCGAGTTGTTGGTCGGCGTGCCGGTACGCAGGAACTCGGCGCCATCGGTGTAGTGATGGGCGTCGAGCAACGAGGCCAGCTGCGCCGCGGTGTCCGTCGCGGTGGTCGATGCGGTGCCGAGCACGAACAGGCTGTCGAGTCCCGCGGCCAGCAGGGGCGCCGGGATCGCGATGCGCAACGCCATGCCGGCTCTCTCGGCTTCCTCGAAATCGACCATCCAGCGCATGCCGGCGTCGACGGCGAGCTGATCGTCCGGCACCTCCGTCACAGGCGCCTGCGGATCGGGGCCCGTCGCCAGCGGACGTCGAATGTCGCCGCCGCTCACCGCGATCACCGGCAGGCCGCCCGACTGCACGATGGCGATCCAGCGATCCGGCAGCAGCCGGGCGATCGGCGCGCGCCGCCATGCGGCGTCCTTGCCGTCCGAGACCACCGACACCTCCGGCCATTGCGGTGCGTCCGGCAAGGGATCGGCCGCGGGCACTGCCGCTTTCGGGCGCTGGGCGGCATTGCGAGGCTCCAGCACGCGCGCGATCCACGCCGCGCGCGCGGCACCGAAGCGATCGGCCAGCTGCCGCCACGCATCGGCGCGCGCGGCGGCGTCGGGCCCTGCACGCCAGTCCTGCTCCCAGTAGTGCCGTCCCCACTCCCGCTCGCCCGGCAGCAGTTCGGGCTCATGCGAGTCGAGGTGGATCTTGTCGGGATACATGCGCACCCGGAGTTCGCTGCCGCCATCGGGCTGCGCGAAGAAGCGCGTCTCGAGCCGCACGGGCAGCAGCGCCAGCGGCCGGTCGCTCGGGCACAGCGTGTCGCCCATCAGCGCCGGCAACTGCGGGTGCGCCGCGGCGGCGAGCTTCAGGTTGCTCCTGAAGAAGGTTGCAGCGGAGAAGCCTGTGACAGTGGCCATGGTGCGATCGCTCAGTGCTTGACGAGCTGCGAGGCATGGATCGAGATGCGCACCGGAAGCTGACGCACGATGCCGGCCATGTGCGCGCCGTTGCGCCCCCATTGCAGGCCTTCCAGCGGCAGTCCGGCGGGTGGTCCGCCCGCCACGCCCAGGTGGCTGGCGCTGTCCGTCGGTGTGTCTTCGTCGAGGCCGAAACGCGGCTCCGTCGGGTGCTCCTGGATCACGATGTAGTAGCCGGCGTTTCCGTCGGCACCGGTCGCCTGCGCGGCCGTGAAGTCGAAGCCGAAGAAGGACACGTCCGGCTGCATGCTGCCGCTGAAGGCCGGCTGCACTTCAACCGCCGCGTCCTCGCTCGGCGAGCGCACGCCGTTCGCATCCATCACGCCCGGCACGGCGAAGACGATGGCGTTGGGATAGCGCCGGAGCAGCGCGCTGCGCATCAGCATGACAAACTGCTCCCGCACCGGCGCGGTGGCCGGATCGGCCAGCGGGCGATCGGCCCACAAGTGCAGCGGTCCGATGTCCGGACGAGGCTCCGGCGCGCCGCGCACGTCCCAGAACTGGTTGAAGCAGGTGCCGCGCTGGTCGGTCGGGAAGCCGCGCCACAGCAACTCGCGCGCCATCTCGACGTTGAGCCCGACCATGTAGGCCTCGACGAAGCGGCGGTTGGTCTTGAGGCCGATCACGCTGTCGGGCAGCACGGTCTGCAAACCCGGCAGCAGCAGTTCCTGCGACAGGTCGCGCAGCGGCTCGTACATCGGCTGGCGGAAGGTCGGCGCGGCCATGATGGTGTCGATGCCCACCGCGGCGCTCGCGGGCGTGTCCACCGGCGGCACCGCGCCGGCGCCGACCGAGACCATCGCGCGCGCCAGCGCCACCAGCGTCTGGCGCGGGCGGGTCTGCGCCAGCACTGTCTCCTTCAACTCATCCATCGCCATCCCGGGTGCCGGGGCGAAGATGGCCTTGAAGCGGCCGGGATCGATGCGGCCCAGGTGCTCGCTCGCGGCGAGCCGGAAGTTGTGTGCGGAGGGGCTGTCAGGCAGCACCATCATCACGGAGATGCTCGGCACGTTGACGGGCGCGCCCTCGGCCATGACCTGGAAATTGGGCCGCCCGACCAGGCCGTCGATCAGTGTCTTCGTCACGTCGCGGAAGGGGCGAATCGTCACGTTCGGCAGCCGGATGCGCACTGCATCCACCGTGGCCTGATCGGTCGCGTCCGGCGCGGAGAAGGTCATGCCGAGATTGAGCTTGGCGACCCACGTCATGGTGGTCGATCGCGTCAGGCCCTGCGCTGCGATGCGCCGTGTGAACGGGCCGCGCTCGCGGCCGATGCGGCGCATGGCCGGGCTGGTGGCCGCGAGCGGCAGCGCCTTGCCCTCCATCCGCGCGACCAGCGTGCGCGGCGCCGTCTCGTCGGCGGCGATGGTGCGAATGCGCGCGAGGGCCGGCGAGCCGATGCGCAGCAGCGTCTCCGCGCCGAGGTTGGCGAAGTGCCGGGCGTGCAGGCTGGTGCCGACGGCCAGGCTCAGTTGCAGCTGCCGCATCCTCTGGTTGGCGCGCTGCAGATCGGCCGCCTGCTCCCAGGCCGCGGCCATCAGCGGTTCCTGATGCGTCTGGATCACTCGCGTGCCGAACGCCACCACGGTGCGCGAACGCGGGTCGAGGTTGAGCTGGTCCAGCCACCGGGGAACGCCGCGCGCCACCGTCGCGCGCCCGGCATGCCAGCGGCCATAGACGGGCGGCGCAAGCAGCGGATCGGCATCCGGGTCGGCCACTTCGCTCAGGCCCGGCGCGTTGATGATGCCGGCCAGGGTGGTCTGGAATGGCAAGGCCGTTTCCTCGGACCACGGCGCCGGAGTGTCGGGCGTCTCCATCGGCAGCAGTGCCCCTTCGAGTCCCAGATCGACGTGCGGCGGAAACTCCGCCGGCAGGCCGAAGCCCGGCTGGCTGATGTCGATGGGCCTGCGCCCCAAGCCCTCGGGCACCGGCTGCGGCTTGAGCCGGCGCACCAGCGATTCGAAATCGCCGCCCGGACCGGTGCGGAATTCCCAGTGGTGGTAGACCGGCAGCAGGAATGGCAGTTTCTGCGTTGGCGTCCATGCCGGCGCGAGCGCGTTGGCCGCGACAAGGTCGGTGTCCGCAATGGGCAAGCCCAGCCCCGCCTTGCGCCCGAGTTCGAAGGTGGGCACCACGCAGGCGATGTAGTCGGTGTCTGCGCGGAGGATGCGCGGGCACAGCAGGCGCGACAGCGACAAGGCCGGCGAACCGGCGAGCGCCCCACCGACCTGCGCCGCGTCACGCGCTGCGGCCTGCGCATGCGCCCACGCCCAGCTGTCGACGAGGTCCGGCAGCTCCGCGGCAAGGCTCGCGGGTGCGGCGATCTGCAGCGCGGTGCATGGCGCATCGACGGTGGGCCCCAGCGACACACCGTCCTGCTTGCGCACCACCACCAGGCTGAGCCAGGGCCGCAGCTTGCCTGTCGCATCGGCGCGGGCCGGTGTGAAGAGCCATGGAAAGTCGGGCCGGTCGAACTCGATCGCCGCGAAGTAGTTGGGCTCGAAGTCGATGCTGCCCGGACGTGGATCGCGCCGCACGATCTGGTTGGCGTCGATGCCCACCACGTCGGCCGGACCGCGCAGCCGCACCGTCACCGGCGGCGCGGCGCTGCCGTTGACCGACAGCACGGCGGACAGATCGGCCACCGCGTGCTGGCCCGCGCCGAGCGAATCGGGCGTGGTGATGCTCGCGGCGGCGCCCTGGCGCACCCATGGCAGGAGGCTCAGGTTGGCTGCGGGATCGGAACTTGGCATCGATCGTCTCCTGCTGCGTTCGCTAGGCCTGCAACTCGTGCAGCGGCACCACCTGCCACCGGGCGCCGCCGCGGTTGAGCGTGTCCAGCGCGGCGCGGTATTCGCTCCAGGTCCGCAGCGTTGCATCGACCGGTGGCGGCGCGCCGTCGGCCAATGGAACGATGGCCCACCGGGGCGCTTCCACCTCCACGGCCTGTGAGGGTTCGGCTTCGATTTCTTCGCCCCGGCGGAAGCGAGCCAAGCCGATGGCCCGCACTGGTGCCCGCGCGGCCGCGCCGGTGCGGCTGTGAAAGCGCAGCTGCGCAAAGCTCATGACGAACGGCGGCGCGGGCGGCTTCGGCGGCGCGCTCATGTCGTCGATCACGATCGACTCGTACTTCAGGGGCGCCGCGACGACTTCCGCCGCATCGAAGCTGACCGCTTCACTGCCGAAGACCAGCCCCGCATCCATCTCCTCGAAAGACGGGCCCGCGAGCTTCTCGTCGTCGCTCATGGCAAAGAACTGCGCGGGCGCAAACTGGTCGCGCACCGGGCCGCCGCCTTGCGGCTGCGTGTTCAGCGTCGCCGTGACCGTGAAGCGCCGGGCACCCGCCACGGGCGCGCCGCCGAACGAATCGACGTCGCGCGAGGTGTTCAGCGGCACGACCTGCTGCCTGACGACCAGGCGCCCGAGCGGATCCAGCACGATCGCACCGCCGCCCCCGCCCGTGGCGGCGAGCTTGCGCAGCGCCACGCCATGGCTGGCATGGGCTGGCCCCAGCGTGGTCCAGCTTTGCGGCGTGGTCAGCGCCTTCTTCAGTTCCGCGAGCACATCCACGGCCGGCGGCAGCGGCGGCTTCTCGCCGTCGATCAGGGTCTTGTCGAAGCGCACCGTGAAGTCGCACCAGAGGATCTCGAACGAAGCCTTGCCACTGACGCGCAGCGGACGCGGCCCTTCGAGTTCGCCTTGGAGCGAGACCTTGAAGAGATTGCTGGAGCCGCGCTTGAGTTGCACCGACGCATGAAAGTCGGCGAGGAAATGCAGCGGCACGAGCTGGATCAGCACGTCGTAGCCGATGTCGCCATCGACGCTGAAGCCGTAGGCGGCCGCATGCAGTTGCGCCCGCGCGCCGAACTGCAAGGTGTTCGAGGTGATCGCGAAGTAGGCCTCGCAGGTGATGCGCGGGTTGTTGCCCGAGCTCAGCGCGATGGCGATGCGGTCGAGCTTCGGCAGGTTGGCCGGCGGCGCGAAGCGAGGGTTCAAGCCCCCCACCGCGAGCACGAAGCCCGCGCCCGGCCCGGAGGTCCAGCGCGCGCGCAAGGCCATGGCGCCGGTCAGCGCGAACTTGTGCACCAGCCGCGAATCGACGAGCACGGCATCGATAGAGGCCGTGCCCTCGTCGAAGTCGAGCACGCCCATCGCATCGAGGTTCAGCCGCAGAAGGTCGTTGTCACGCGAGGGAAGCATCGAGCTGATGCGGCCCAGCACCAGCAGGCGCGAGCGAGCGCCGAACTGCAGGATCAGCGCCAAGTCCAGCAACACCAGCGTGGGCGTGGCCCAGCCGATGCGCGCCAGGATCCCGAGCAGGTAGCTGCCGCGCAGCGCCGGGAACGCGCTGGCCAGCGAGCGGATGATGGCCGGCGCATTGGCGACCGGATTGCGCGGGAACAGCAGTGTGCCGAGCGTGTCGTTCTTCAATCCTGCGCGCAGCACGTCCTGATCGAAGGTGCGGTTGACCGCCACCATGCCGCCGATGCCTTGCAGCGTGAACCCCATGCCGAGCGGGATCGGCCGGAAGTCCTCGGCAGTGATGAAGATGATCATCGAGAAGCCCGGCTTGCCGTCGGGCATCTGCGTCGCGATCAATCCGAAGGCCTTGAGCGTGATGGTCTCGTGCAACGACAGCTGCATGACGCCCGCATAGAGCTTCTGCGTTTCGTCATGGAACAGGAAGCCACCGCCCGTGAGCACGCCACTCGCTTCCACCGACAGGCCCACGCCGCTGGGCGGCTTGAAGCCGAGAGCGAGATTCGCGACGCCGAGGTTGCCACCCGTGGACGGGAAGCTCAGCAGGCCGGCGATGCCGATGCTGTCGAGCACCGCCGTCAACGGCCCGATGGAGGCCGACACGCTGGCCGACACCTCGGCGGCGACGTCGGCATCCTGCGGCCGCAAGGCCAGCGTCAGTGCGGAGAGCGTCACGCCGCCGAAGGACAAGCCGACCGGCACGGAGGCTTCGAGCGCCGCACTGCCGCGCAGGGTCAGGCCTTTGTCGCTCGACCACGCAATGCCGAGATCGCCCTCGGCCTGCAGGCCACCGGCGGGAAGGATCGCGCTGAGAAACCCATCACCGTCGCCGGCGGCGATGACCACCATCGCCTTCGTCACGTCCGCCGACACGGCCAGCGATGCGTGCGACTCCGACAGAGCGACTTCGAGTCCGATCCGCGCACCGCCGACTTCGATGCGCGCGCCGTCGGGCTGCCCGATCACGTAGGCCGGCCCCGCGTCAATCGTCTCGAGCGTCGCCGATGCGCTGCCCTTCGCCTCGACGGTGCCCGGGCTCGCAAGCAGCGTCACACCGTGCCGGCCCCACGCGACGACGTCGATGCCCGCGGTGAGAGCGGCCGCGATCTTCCAGGGCCCGGCGCTCGCTTGCACTGCGATCGCGCCGAAGGGGCTGATAACCAGGCCCAGATCACCCTGCTCCGCCGGCGACAGCGAGAGGACGACGCCCGACTCGGACGCCGCGCCGTAGAGCGGATCGTCGACGTACACGATCAGCGCATGCGCCATCAGCGGGCCGGCATCGCCGAGCGCGACGGCATCGTCGGGATCGAAACCGTAGCGGCAAGTGACGCCAAGCGCACGCAGCAGACGCACAAGCCGCGGGAACAGCTTGTCGGCCATGGCGTGCGCATCGGCCGCGGTCTGCATTGCATTGCCGTACTCGGCGCGCAACACGGCCATCGGATCCTTCAGCAGCGACGGCAAGCGGTCGAGGTGCCAGCGGTCGAGCCGGTAGCTGTCGCGCACCAGGCGACCGCCCTGCACGAGCGGCGGGTTGCCCTGGCGCTCGTCGGCCGGTTCGAGCAGCGTCAGCAGCGCCGCCGTCGGCCGTGCGGCTGGAACGCGGCTTTCGAGAAAGGCCATCACCAGCAGGTCGACCAGTTCGCGACCCAGGCCCTCGAGCGAGGCCAGCGGCCCCTGCTGTTCGAGACGCCGCAAGGCTTCGAAGGCCTCGGCGGCCGCGTCCAGAACGGCGGCGATCGCATCGAAGGACGGCGCCTCCTGCGCTGCGAGCGCATCGATGCGATGCCTCAACTCCGCGACGGCCGCGAGCGCCTCCAGCAGCGTGTTGCTGTCCGAGTCGGGCGGCACGCCCAGCTCGGCCAGCAGGCGCTGGAGGAAGGCCGGCTCCTCGACGACCTGGATCACCGGGTCGAGCAGGCTCGCGAGTCCGCTCGAGAGTGATTCGAAGAAGGTGGCGCTCATCGGGCAACCTCCGTGCTTCGCACTGCGGTGCGAGCGCCTTCGGGCGGCCGGGCGGCGCTCATGGCATCGCGCGCGGCACGAATTCCGCGAATGCAGAGTCGTCGGGATCGAGGCTCACCACGTAGTCGCTGAGCTGGAGCTCGCTGTCCTTGTCCTTGCGCCAGCGCACGGTGTGGTGCAGGCGGCGCAGGCTGACGTTGGTCGGATGCCAGTCGAAGGTGATCTCGCAGAAATTGTTGGTGCCGATGACCTTGTTCACCGCGCCGCCGGCGTTGTACATGCGGTACTTCGTGGCCGCGAGCCGCAGCGCCTCGGCGGCCATCTTGCGCTGGTCGGGCGTGCTGCCCGCGGTCGGCGTCGGAATCGGCGTCGTGTCCACGGGGACGCTGACCTCGGGCGGTGTCAGGTAGTCGAGGCGGTAGCTGTAGTCGGGTGGCGTCTGGGGGTCGATCGCATTGCCGAGAAAGAAGCCGTCCGGCTCGGTGGGCAGGGTCGGCTGGTCGAGCTCGATGGTGAACAGCGGCACGAATGTGCCTGCGGGGTGAAGGCCGCGCTGCCCCACCACCTTCTCCGAACCCTGCGCGACGTTCCAGCCCACGTAGCCCTGCGGCGTGGTCTTGGGGATCATGAGCCACGCAATGGGGTTGGGCGTGTAGGCGTAGCCGTCGCGATGAAAGCCGAGCGTGCTGTCGGTCTCCTTGCGGAACGAGCTTGCCACCAGTTGCGCGATCACCGCCTTCACCGGCTGGGGCTGCACGTCCCCCAGGCGCGTGGCGGCCTTGTAGAGCAGCCGGGTCGCGAAGCTGAAATGCACGTCGCCGGAGATCATGGCCAGCGCGCCGGTCCGCGTACCGTCGACCTTCGGCAGCTTCTCGGTCAGGCTCGCCATCAGCCGGTCGAAGTGGATGGACGGCAACTCCCACGCCTCGTACACATCGGGGAAATGTTCGAAGAAATTGGCGACTCCATCGTGGCGCGCCGCGGAGCGGATCGGCTCCACGGCCGGCGCGTTGGTGGTCATCACGACGATCACGATGCGCTCGCCCGCCGGCGGCGTGTTCACGATCTGCTGCACCAGCTGATCAGCCGGCATCAGCACGCCGCCGCCGACCCGGCCCGTGGGAAAGGAGCGCCAAGAGCGCGAGTCGGTGAAGATGATCTGGTGGCCTGGCCCTTCGACCGTGTAGTTGTAGACCAGCTCGTCCGCCTCATGGAACGTGGCATTCGCGGGCCGAGTCGCCAGCAAAGTCTCGTCGTGCACCGCCACCAGCTTGCGCAGCGCAGGCGATTTCGCCTCGTAGTCGCCGGCATCGGTGGTGCCGTCCAGCAGGTCGAGCAAGGCCTTGCCCGGTGGCTTGGCGCCGCCCGCGGCCGGGTCCTCGAACACCTCCGGCACGTTGCCCCAGTGCTGGCACAGCGAATAGGCCACCAGCGCGTTCTGCGCCACACGCAGGCCGAGCGGATGGCCGTAGAGCGACTTGCAGGTGTCGCGCGTCATGTTCCAGTCGTCGGTGACCTCGTGGTCATCGAAGATCATGTAGCACGGGATGTTGGCCAGCATCCGGCGCACGTCGGTGAGGTCCTGGCGGAACAACGCGAGCTTCTTCGCTTCGCGGTCCATGCCGAAATGGTGGCCCTTTTTCACGCGCTTGCCGAACCAGTGGCTGAATGCGATCGCATCGCCGCCGAGCACCACGCGCGTGGCATCGGCAACATCGCTGAAGATCGGCATGTCGGCGGGCCACAGCACATCGGACCACACCATGATGTACATGCACAGGTACTCGCCGAGCGACAGCAATTGCCCGTCGAGGTCCTCCGAAGTGAAACCTGCGGCCTCCAGCGGATCGCGGCGCAGGAAGGGCAAGAGCTTGTCCACGTCCGCCTTGCTGCCCGCGACGTCGTAGGGAATCTGTTCCTTCCAGCCGAGCAGCACATGGGCGGCATCGGAGAGCACCATCAGCTGCGAGGCCGAGACATCGTCCGCGTAGATCTGGTCGCCTGTCAGCAACAACTGGTGCGGCCGCGCGATCGGGTTGGACGCGGCTTGCGCCAACAGCTTGTCGCCCACCGAAAAGGCATCCCTGCCGTTGCCGTGCGGAATGCGGCACGAGCCGCAAAGCAGGCGCAGGTCCTCGAGCGACGCGGGCGGCAGGCAGAAGCTCGGCAGGCCGAAGGGCACGTAAGCGAAAGCGGCGGGCAGCGTGGTCGTGCCCGTGGCTGTGGGCAGGTCCATGGCCTGCTGGTCATCGAAGGCGAACGCGAGCTTGTAGCGGTAGATCACGCCTTCCACGAGGTCGGGCGCGCCGGCATCCGGAACCGCCGTGACGCACACGATGTGCAATTGCGTGCCGACGGCAACGGTGTGGCGATGGCCCGAAGCCACGGTCGCGTCGAGCGCATCGAACACCGTGAGCGTGACGTCGCCGCCCGCGCGCATCGCCAGCCACACGCTGACGCTGCGCGGCGCGACCCTTCGCAGCACCGGCCCGGCCAGCACGCGCGGCAGCGTCGAAAGGCGATTGGCGAGCGACTGCCAGGCCATGGCGGCATTCCTCCTAGGCGGTGCGCCTTGCACGGCGCTGCCGAACGAAGGGCGCCATCGTGGGCTACCCCAGGCGGAAACTCAATGCAGCCGACGGCCTATATGCCGAAGGAAGTAAGCGCCACGGAAGGCGTGCGTTCGGACTTCGTCACTTCGGGCACAAGGCCAATGCGGCGAGCGTTTCGGAGCACGCCTTTTCCTTTGGCTCCGTGGCGACGCGCGCGGTCGCAGGGATGTCCACCGCCGGCGTGTCCGTCGGCGCAAGAGGCGCCGGCTCCTGGAAGGCCGAACCCATCACGACCGGAGGCTGAACGCGTTCGACGGCCGCGGCGCGTGGGGCCTTGCGTCCCGATTCGAATGCGTTCACGGTGTCGCTGCTTCTCGGCCTGGAGGAACTGTCGTCGCCGCGTCGCTGCGATACGGTTGCCGGTTCGGGCCGCGGTACGGGAGGCTCACGGGAGCTGGCGGCTACCGTGGGTTGTACCTCCGTCTCGACGATGGACACCTCTTCCGAAGCGAGCGACTCTCGCAGCGAATCGATCCGGGATGTGAGAGAGGCGGCAGAGGAAGAGACGGCGTTCTCGATCGTCGACCAGCCAGCGGCAAGCTGACTCGAATACCAGTACGCGAACGCCCCCAGCAAAAGCAGCAGCAGGAACAGCACGCGCAAGCCTGTGCGCTTGCCTAGCTGGCTGCGCGATGGGTCGGCACGGTTCAGCGTTCGTGTAGGCACCGGCGGTGTGGATGAGGCCTCGAGCGAACCGGGTGTCGTGCTGGCCGAGGTGTTCGCCGCGAAGCGCACGCCCGAAAACCTGCCTTTACAACCACAGCAGTATCTGGCACGGTCCTTGTTCGCCGTGTGGCACGCTTCGCAAAACTTCATCCCATCGCTCCAACCAAGTGAAGGAGGTTTTCACATTGTGTACTCTTGTCTTCGTACGGCCTTCGCAGACTTGTAAGACAAAAACCTCGGTATTTGTCCATTTCAGACACGGGAGCAGTGGCTTCTCGAACAGGGTTGACTCATGACCGCCAAATCCGCCCGGCGCGAATACTTCGAGGCGCTGGCCGCCTTCGATCGCGCATGCCTCGACTTTTCGAAGGGCATGGGTGCGGTTCTCGATCCGGTCGCGCAACAGGCGCCTTCAGGTGAGCCGCAACCGCTGCTCGCGAACCTGGGTCCGCGCAAGCCGGCCAAGCGGGCTCCGCGCAGCGACCCTGGCGCACTGGTCAAGCGCGCGCGCTGAACGCGCGCCGGCCTATAGCCTGCAGCGGGTCAGCGCCTCGTCGACCTTGGACTTCAAGAGCGCCACACCGCCGGTCCCGCTGGCAGCGCGTCCGATGAACGCGCCGGCCGCGGCCCCGATCAGCGCCTTGCCGATGAGCGTGCGGCTGTGCCCCGTTGCCATCAACAGCAACAGGCCGACGCCGAGCACGATGAGATGTTCGCCGGGCAGATCCGGTCGATTGGCGTCGGCTTCCTTGAGCGCCGCAATCCAGGACTTGGCTTCCATGGTGCTTCCGTTCACTAAACACAAAAGAACATTCTTGGACGGAAAGTCACGTCCGCGTTGTAGGCTGGGGACCCGCAAGCTTGACTCCTCCGCCGTCTACGACATCGCGGGAGTACCTTCGTTCAGGAAAGCTTCATGACCACGCTGCCCGAGTTTCTCGATCCCTATGCCCACGGCTTCGCGAGAGTGGCGGTGGCGGTGCCGCGCAACCGGGTCGCCGATCCGGTGTTCAACGCCAGCGAAACAGTGGCGCTCTACCGCGAGGCCAGCGCAAAGGGTGCGGTGGTCGTCGCGTTTCCCGAGCTGGGCCTCTCGGCCTACACCTGCGACGACCTCTTCCACCAGGCCGCGCTGCTCGATGGCTGCGAAGCCGCGCTTGCGACCGTGGTCGCCGCATCTAAACAGGTCGGTGCGCTGGCGATCGTGGGATTGCCGCTGCGCGTGGACCACAGGCTCTACAACTGCGCGGTCGCAGTCGGCGGTGGGCGCATCCTCGCCGTGTGGCCCAAAACGTATCTGCCCAACTACGGCGAGTTCTACGAGGCCCGCCAATTCAGCGCTGCCGACAGCGCCCTCTCCGACCAGATCGACCTGTGCGGCCAGCGCGTTCTCTTCGGCACCGACGTCATCGTGCAGGCCCGCCAACTGCCGCTCCTGAAATTGCACGTGGAGATCTGCGAGGACGTCTGGGTGCCGATCCCGCCATCGAGCTACGCGGCGCTGGCCGGGGCCACGGTGCTGGTCAATCTCTCCGCCTCGAACATCACGATCGGCAAGTCCGAATACCGCCACCGGCTGGTCAGCCTGCATTCGGCGCGCTGTCTCGCCGCGTATCTCTATTCGTCGGCCGGCATCGGGGAATCGACCACCGATCTCGCCTGGGACGGGCAGGCCCTGATCTACGAGAGCGGCGAGATGCTGGCCGAGAGCGAGCGTTTCAGCAACCAGTCGCACATGATCATGTCCGACGTTGACCTCGAACGCCTCTCGCGCGAGCGCATGCGGCAGAACTCCTTCGGCGTGTCGGTGCAGCGGCACAAGCAGGCGCTGGCCGGCTGGCGCACGGTGGAGTTCGACTGCACCGTGCCGAGATCGATGCCGGCGCCGGCGCTGATGCGCAACGTGGAGCGCTTCCCCTATGTGCCGGCGGATGCGCGCCATCGCGACGAGCGCTGCATGGAGGTCTTCAACATCCAGGTTCAGTCCCTCGTGCAGCGACTGGAGGCCACCGGTATCAAGAAGCTGGTGATCGGCGTGTCGGGCGGGCTCGACTCGACCCATGCACTGCTCGTGTGTGCGCAGGCGATGGACCGGCTGTCGTTGCCGCGAGCCGACATCCTCGGCTTCACGATGCCGGGCTTTGCCACCAGCGACCGGACCCGGGTCCAGGCGCATCAGCTCATGGACGCGATCGGCTGCACCGCGCGCGAGATCGACATCCGGCCGAGCTGCAACCAGATGCTGGAAGATCTCGGACACCCGTTCGCCGAAGGCGTGCCGCAGTACGACATCACCTTCGAGAACGTGCAGGCTGGCGAACGGACCAGCCACCTGTTCAGGCTCGCCAACTTCCACGGGGCGATCGTGGTGGGCACGGGAGACCTGAGCGAACTCGCACTCGGCTGGTGCACCTACGGCGTCGGCGATCACATGTCGCACTACAACGTGAACGCAAGCGTGCCCAAGACGCTCATCAAGCATCTGGTGCACTGGGTCGCACAGAACGGGAAGATCGGCCCGGCCGGCAGCGAGGTGCTGCACGCGATCCTCGCGACCGAGGTCAGCCCGGAGCTGGTGCCGCACGAAGCGGGCTCGGCGGAGGATGCCACGCGGCAGCCGGGACAAAGGACCGAGGACTTCGTCGGGCCTTACGAGCTCCAGGACTTCCATCTCTACTACACCCTGCGTTATGGTTTCAAGCCCTCCAAGGTGGCATTCCTGGCTTACACGGCATGGCATGACCGCGACAAGGGCGGCTGGCCGGACGAGCTGCAAACCGAACGCAACGCCTACTCGATCGCCCAGATCCGCAAACACCTCGGCACCTTTCTGTACCGCTTCTTCAAGACCAGCCAGTTCAAGCGCTCGTGCGTGCCGAACGCGCCGAAGGTCGGCTCGGGCGGATCGCTCTCGCCGCGCGGCGACTGGCGCGCACCGAGCGATTCGGAGGCCGCGGTGTGGCTTGCGGACCTGGCGGGCGTTCCAGACGAGACGGGCTCCGATCGATAGCTCGGCGTCCTGCCGATCCGGGATGGCCGCCCAAGGTTCTCCACCAGCCCCGTGGACAGACCTGTGGACAACACCCTGAAGAACGTCGGGAATCGACTCCAGACTTGGCTTCCAACACGGTGCCTCAGGATTGGGCACCGAAAAGGGGGCAAAGACAGCCGCCGGCATCGAGGAACCGCCCTTGACGGGTGGGTGCCGAAGCGACCTCTACCAGCGCCGGCAGGCCGTCTGTGCCGAAGCGTACGCCTCCAGAATGAACCCTGTGTTACGCGGGGTTGCCGATGTCGATGTCTCGCGCTTGTATGCGGCCGGCCCACGACCTATAAGACTTGGTTGCGGACACCTGAAGGAGCGGACATGACCGTCGATCTGAGCCACTTCAAGCCCCTGGACCCAGGCCGCGTCAACGCCCAGGACCCCGTCGAGCTGCAGTACTGGTGCGCCCAATTCCACTGCACCGAGGCAACGTTGAACGATGCCCTGGCGAAAGTCGGATCCCATGTGACCGCCGTGCGCGATCAACTGGCCTCCGGCGACAAGGCGCACGCACCGCCCGGCCGCTAACCGCACCGCGGCCAGCCACGCCGGCCGCGCCTGCGCAATGTCCAAAGACATTCCCTTCTGAACTTCCGGCGGCGCCCTACGCGCCTTTCATTTCTCTACCGACGCGATTCGCGCGCCGGTCGACCTACGTTTGCCGCATTCACGAGAGAGCCCACTCGCAACAACCAAGAACAACCACACATGCTCGGCATCGTCATCCCGGCGCACAACGAACAGGACACGATTGCCGACTGCGTCGGAGCGGCGCGACGTGCAGCGCTCCATCATGATCTGGGCGGAGAACCGGTCGAGATCGTCGTCGTCATCGACGGCTGCACCGACGCCACGGGCGTGTTGGCCGCCCGCGCGGGCGCCATCACCATCAGCGTGCGTGCCCGCAACGTGGGCGTGGCCCGCGCGGTAGGTGCGGAGGTCCTGCTCGCGCGAGGTGCGCGGTGGCTTGCGTTCACCGACGCCGACACGGTGGTGTCGCCCGGCTGGCTGGCCGATCAACTCTCGCTCGATGCGGATGCCGTCTGCGGCACGGTCGGCGTGGAGGACTGGTCGCAGCACGGGGTCCATGCCGACCTCCTGCGCCGGCATTTCCTCCACACCTACGATGACCGGGACGGACACCAGCACATCCATGGCGCCAACCTGGGCGTCTCTGCACCGGCGTATCGGCGGGCGGGCGGATTCCGGCACCTGGGCTGCAGCGAGGACGTGGACCTCGTGCGCGCGCTCGAAGCCTCGGGCGCGAAGATCGCGTGGAGCGCCAAGCCGCGGGTCGTGACCAGTTCCCGACGCGAGGCCAGAGCCCGCGGCGGCTTTGCCGACGCACTGCTGCACGCGATCGTCCAGCAGCTGAACCCGACGGCCTTGCCGGCGCTGACAAGCCCATAATGCCGCATGGGATTGCCTCGCACCTTGCAGACGCTTTCTTCCATCCTGGACGCCGAAGGCCCGTCCAACGGCCTCGCCTTTCTGAATGAGGGCGTTCTGCACCGGTACAGCGCCATCTACCGCCTTTCGGGCCTCACGTTGAAGAACGTGCTCCTGCATGACAAGGCGGGCAAGTTGCGACCCGAATACCTCGCGGCCATTCCGTTCGACAGCAGCTACTGCCAATTCGTCGTGCGCGACGGCCAGTTCCGCACCGACAACTCGGCAGCCGACACGAGGCTGCGGGGCTACTCCTATCCGAGCATCGCGCTTTCGTACCACAGCGTGCCGATCCTGAATCCCAGCGGCGAAATCTGGGGCACGCTCAGCCATTTCGACACGGCAGCGCTGCCGCTGCCCGACGACGAGTTCGCGCTGCTGAAAGGCGCGGCACCCTTGCTGGCCAGTTTCCTGGTCGAGCCCTGAGCTGTCGTCTCCTACACGAGTCGGCGGCGTGCGCTGACGAAGCGCGCTGGCCACTTCGCATACCGTCGCCGGGCTATTTCATCCTCCCGCCCCATCGATCACTCCGCCTTCACGCATGCTCGCCCCGGTCACCGACGACGCCCTGGCGCGACTACAGCAGCAACACGGAACGGGGCTCACGCTCGCCCACTTGGTCGACAACCGGCTCGACCAGCTTCCGCTGCCGGGTGCAGGCCGGACGCTCGCGCGCTGGCGAGTGCTGGCCGAGGTGGCGGCCCATGATCTTTCTTTGGTAAAGCTGTTCGAGGGCCACACCGACGCGCTCGCGATCCTGCAGGAACTGGGCGCGCCCACCTCGCCGCAGGGATCGCGCTGGGGCACCTGGTGTGCCGAGCCGCCCGATGCGCGACTGGCGATGAATGCCGTGTCCCCGGCAGAAGACCTGGCCGGATTCCACGCGCCCGATGCGCCCCAGGTGCGCCTCACCGGCACCAAGGCCTGGTGTTCGGGCGCCGCGACCGTGACACATGCGGTGGTGAGTTGCTGGAATGCCGCGGACGAGCCCTGTCTGGCCGCCGTCACCATCGCGCCGCCGGACGTCACGGTGACCAGTGATGGCTGGCACGCCGTCGGCATGGCGGCGAGCGGGAGCGTGGATGTTCGCTTCGACCACGTCGATGCGGCGCAGATCGGCGGTCCCGGCGACTACGTGAACCGCCCCGGGTTCTGGCAAGGCGGCGCCGGCATCGCGGCCTGCTGGTTCGGCGGCGCGCTCGGCATCGCGCGCATAACGTGGCAGTCGAGCGGCCACGCGCCCGACGCGCATCGGCTCGCGCACCTGGGCGCCATCGACGTGGCGCTCGCTGCCGGTGCCGCTGTGCTGCGCGAGACCGCCGCCTGGATCGATGCGCATCCAAAGGACGACGCGCGACGCCATGCCCTGCGCGCACGGCTCGTGGTCGAGCAGGCCGCCAACGAGGTCATGCACCACGCGGGTCTCGCGGTGGGCGCCGGCCCGATGTGTCGCAACCCACGCTTCGCGCGCGCCATGGCCGATCTGCCGGTGTTCCTGCGACAAAGCCACGCGGAGCGCGACCTCGCCGCACTGGGCCAACAGAACCTGCACGGAGACACCCCACCATGGATGCTGTGACCGATCGCCCCATTCGCGGGCAAGGCACCTCGGAATCCGACTGGAATGCATGGCCCGGCTTACGGCACCTTCGGGCGACGACGTCCGAGCAACTGGTTCCTCACGGCGCCCGCGCGGTGGTGGTGGCGCCGCACCCGGACGACGAGGTGCTCTCGGTCGGCGGCCTGCTGGCGCAGCTTGCCCGCAGCGGAACCTCCGTCTGCGTCGTCGCGGTGACGGACGGCACCGCCAGCCATCGTGGCTCCGCCGATTGGCCCGCCGACCGGCTGGTCAGGGTGCGCCCCCAGGAGAGCCGCGACGCCCTGCGATGCCTGGGCATCCAGGTCGAGCCGATGCGCCTCGGCATGCCCGACGGCGACCTGCGGGATCAGCGCGGCCAGCTGGCGGAACGGCTGCTGCCGATGTTGGATCGCTCCGACGTGATCTTCACGACCTGGCGACAGGACGGCCACCCCGACCACGAGGCCACCGGTCACGCCTGCGCGTTCGCGGCAGCTCGCACCGGGGCGCGACTGGTCGAAGTGCCCGTGTGGGCGTGGCACTGGGCCGCACCGGGGGATGAGCGGCTACCCTGGCATCGCGCCATCCGGGTGGACCTCGACGCCGACGCGGTGAGTCGCAAGCGCCAAGCGGTACAGTGCTTCAAGAGCCAATTGGAGCCGGACGCTTCCACGGGCGCCGCACCGATCCTGCGCTCCACCACGGTCGAGCGCGCAGCCCGGCCCTTCGAGGTGATGTTCACGTGAGCACCATGCAGGACCAAGAATCGTATTTCGCCGGGCTCTACGGCGGCAGCGACGATCCCTACCAGTTGCGCACCCGCTGGTACGAAGAGCGGAAGCGCAATCTCCTGCTGGCCGCATTGCCTCGGCAGCGCTACGAGCACGCCTACGAGCCCGGCTGCGGCATCGGCGAACTCACCGTCGCGTTGTCGAAGCGCTGCGACGAGTTGCTGGCCGCCGACTTCTCCGAGCGCGCGACGGAGATCGCAACCCAACGCACACGCGGATTGCGCAACGTGCGCATTGAGCGGCACCAACTCCCCGACGACTGGCCGCATGATGCCGGGCCCTTCGACCTCATCGTGCTGAGCGAGCTGGGCTACTTTCTCGACGAGTCCGCCATGCGAAGCCTGGCGGGTTGCTGCCGGCACTCGCTGACGGTCGAAGGAACGCTGGTCGCCTGCGACTGGCGGCCGGATTTCAAGGGGCGCGTTTTGTCGACCGACGCCGTGCATGCGGCGCTGGCTGCGCTGGGACTGGCATGCATCGCGCGCCACGAGGAGGATGACTTCCTGCTGCAGGTGTGGTCGCGCAACGGCCGCTCCGTTGCCGAGCACGAGGGCATCCGATGAGAGAGCCCCTGCCCTTTCTCGCGGGCGGCGGTCGGCTCGGCGAACTGATCGCCCGGCATGACTGGAGCACGACCGGCGTCGGTCCGATCGAGCGGTGGCCGCCGCACGTGATGACCGCGACCGCGCTCATGCTGCGATCGGTCGTTCCCATCGTCATGCTGTGGGGTGAAGCGGGCGTGATGATTTACAACGACGCCTATTCCGTCTTCGCCGGCAACCGGCATCCCCTGCTGCTCGGGTCCAACGTCCGGGAGGGATGGCCCGAGGTCGCCGACTTCAACGACAACGTGATGAAGGTCGGTCTGGCGGGCGGGACCTTGAGCTACCAGGACCAGGAACTCACCCTCGCAAGAAACGGCCGCGCCGAACCCGCTTGGATGAACCTCGACTATTCGCCCCTGCTCGACGAAGCGGGCATGCCCGCAGGCGTGATGGCCGTCGTGGTCGAGACCACGGCCAAGGTCCAGGCAGAGCGGCGCCTGAACGGCGAGCGCGAGCGCCTGCGCGCGACCGAGGCCCTGCTGCGGACGCTGAATGCCGACCTGGAGCGCCAGGTGGAAGAGCGGTCTCACGGACGCAGCCTCTTCTGGCAGCTCACGTCGGACCTGCTGGGCGTACTCGACGGCGAGGGCGTGTTCGAGAAAACCAATCCCGCATGGCAAGCGGTGCTCGGATGGACCGAGGACGAACTGCGGATCACACCCATCTTCGATCTGCTCCACCCCGATGACCTCCGGACGACGCGTGACGGCTTCGCCAAGCTCAAGGACGGCACGCCGGTCGTGAACTTCGTCAATCGCTATCGCTGCAAGGACGGCACGTACCGGTGGCTGTCATGGACGGGGGTGCCCGAGGAAGGCCGCTACTACTGCAGCGGCCGCGACATCACTGCCGAAAAGGATGCCCAGATCGAGCTCAACATGGCACAGGAGGCGCTGCGCCAATCCCAGAAGATGGAAGCCGTCGGCCAGCTCACCGGCGGCATCGCGCACGATTTCAACAATCTCCTCGGCGGCATCAGCGCCAGCCTGCAGGTGCTCGAGGCGAGGCTCGCCAAGGGCAAGGTCGACGGTGTCGAGCGCTACATCGCCATGGGCCAGGCGTCCGTGCGCCGCGCCGCGGCCCTGACGCAGCGGCTGCTGGCCTTCTCGCGCCGGCAGACGCTCGACCCGAAGCCGACCGACGTCAACCGCCTGGTCGCCAGCATGGAAGAGATGATCCGCCGCAGCATGGGGCCGGGCATCGAGGTCGAGGTGATCGGCGCCGGAGGCCTCTGGCCGACCAAGGTCGATTCGCCGCAACTCGAAAACTCGCTGCTGAACCTTTGCATCAATGCGCGCGATGCCATGCCCGACGGTGGCCGCCTCACCATCGAGACGGCGAACAAATGGCTCGACGACCGCGCGGCGGCGGAGCGCGAACTGCCGCCGGGGCAATACGTTTCACTGTGCGTGACGGACACCGGCGCGGGCATGTCAGCTGAAATCAAGGCGCGCTGCTTCGACCCCTTCTTCACCACCAAGCCCATCGGCCAGGGCACGGGCCTGGGGCTGTCGATGGTCTACGGCTTCGTGCGGCAGTCCGGCGGCCAGGTGCGCATCTACTCGGAACTGGGCAAGGGCACCACGATGTGCCTGTACCTGCCGCGGCACCTCGGCGATCCCGATCAGGATGAGCCCCGCTACGCGCAGGAGTCCGTCGAGCGCGGCGACGGCGAAACCGTGCTGGTGATCGAGGACGAGGCGAACATCCGGATCCTCGTCGCCGAAGTCCTCGAACAGGCCGGCTATCGGGTGATTCAGGCAGACGAAGGTTCGCGGGGATTGCGGCTGCTGCAGTCCCGGGCGCGCGTCGATCTCCTGATCACCGACGTGGGCCTGCCCGGCGGCATGAACGGCCGCCAGGTGGCCGACGCGGCGCGGGTCACGCGGCCGGAGCTGAAGGTGCTTTTCATCACCGGCTATGCCGAGAACGCGGCCGTGGGCAACGGCCATCTTGAACGGGGAATGGAGGTGATGACGAAGCCATTCGAGATCACGGCGCTGGCGAACAAGGTTCGGGGGATGGTGGGGCCCTAGCGGCCCGGCCTTGCGCCTGCGGCCTAGGCAAGCAAGGCGTGCGCCGCTGCGAGTGCAATCGCCAGCGCCACGCCGAAGATCCCGAATGCCGCGGGAGTTCGCGATGCCGAATGAAAGGTCAGCGCACCCACGCAGCCCATGAAGAGGAACGGCAGCGGGATGACAACGGGCAGCGCCAACAGGATGGCGTCTTCGAAGGCGCAGGCGATGGACGCGACATCCGGCGTGGTCCAGCGAATGCCGATCAGGGGCAACGCTGCGATCGCGGTGCACATGAAGAAGCTCCAGAAGAGCCAGTCCTGGGGAATCGGGGCTTCGCTCGCCGGTGCCGCGGTTTCCTCCCATTCCGCTTCGTCCAGCTCTTCAACCGGGTCCGCCGTGCCGGCCGTTCTGCGTGTCCGCCAGTCCTGCAGAGCGACCGAGGGAATGGAGAGCGCAAGAACCACCAGTTCGAGCCAACCGCCTGTTCGCCGCTCGACCGCGACGCGCGAGAAGGACCGGGGATTGCCAGAATGAGTTGTGATGAGCGGTGTCATGCCCGGCAATGTAGGCACGGCGATCGAGCTTGGCGTCATCGGACCGCAGCAGTATCGCGTGATGCTACCGGGCGTGGCGACGGAAGCGCCGCTCGGCGCCATCTGCGCACCGCCAACGCCCTGCCACGCCGCCGATCAGCGCGAAACAGGTTCGCGGAGGAAGCGAAACTGCACCGTCGAATCCCTGGCCACTCGGGAGCCGAGGCCGCGTTCCCACTGCAGGTAGGCGTCCCACACCGCGTCCCGGCGCGGGCCGAAGACGCGCATGACGGAACCCCAGTCATCGTCGAATGGGGTAAGCAGCCGGGACGCGCGAATCTCGGACTCGACCGCATGGCCGCGAGCCTGCCAGGCCTGCGTACCGCCTTTCAGCCAGGCCACCGTGGCCTCGGGCCAGCGTCGCCGTGCGTCGCGCGCCGCCAGCCGGGCGGCTGCGCCATCAGGCGAGGTGAACACGATGGCGGCATCCGATGGCAAGAGCACCTCCAGCGGAGTCAACGAGGCCGGGAGGAGAAAGTACGCGCCGGGCAGATGCCCGCGCTCGTAGTCCATGCTCGGGCCGACATCGACGACTTGCGCCAATCCAGCGTCGAGCAGGTGCGCGAGCGGATCGGCGTCGAGCGCCGCCGGTGCGTCCGGCACCTGATCGGGGGCCGCCTCATGCGGGGCCCGGACAGGCATCGCTGTCGGCAACTCGCCCTCCAGCACATGAACCTCGGCCTGGTTCAACTGCGTCAGCCAGAAAGCCGTGACGGAAGCGCGAAGCAGATGAGCATCATCGACGAGCACGATGCGCGCGTTGCGCGTGCCCACGAGGTTCTCGAAGTGCATCAGCAGCTGCCCGCCAGGCACGTGGCGCGCGTCGCACGCGGCGGCTTTGGCAGGATCAGCGAGCGGACGCACGTCGAAGACGTAGAGGGTCCTGCCGGACTCGGCCCGCAGCCGCCCCAGTCCGCTAGCGTCGATGCACTTCAGGCCGTAGCGCGATCGCAGATCTTCGGCGAGCCCACGCAGCACGGCGGGCTCCTCCGCCGGCACGTCGTCGACCGGCACTGCGTTCTGGACCACCGGGGCGCCGCGCAATCCCCAGGCCATCACGCCGTCTTCCACGAAGACCGCATCGGGCGCGCGTCCGAGGAGCCGCAACGTCGTGGTGCCGATGATTCCGCGCGTGCGGCTGAAGCAGTTGATGGCCCATAGGTGCTCCGGGTCGCCGTGCGCGAAACGGCGCAGCGCCAGCTCGGTGCCGGAGTAGCTGCGCGCGCCTTCGATCGACAGGAACTCGTACTCTTCCCTGGGGCGTGCGTCGATCACGGTGGTGGGCTTGCCGCTGCGCCTCCGCGCCTCCAGTTCGGCCAGAGGCAGCACCGGCGTTTCGTAGCGCTGCCGCACGCCGTCGCCGAAGGCCTTGACCAGCGTGTTGTAGCCGTTGATGACCGGATAGCCCGTGGCCTTCCAGGCCTGGAGCCCGCCCGCGAGCCGCCGTACCCCGGAATATCCGAGCCGACACAGCAAGGCCGCCGCCGCGGCCGCAGGACCGTCATCGGCATCGTTCGCGTCATAGATGACGACGTCGGTGCCGCGCCGCGGAACGAACGCATCGATCTGCAGTTCCAGCACGCTCAAGGGCGCAAGTCGCGCCAGGTTGGGATGGCCCGCGTTGAACCAGCGCGCCTCCCGCACATCCAGAAGCGCCAACTCGGTCGGACCGAGCAGCAGGTCGCGCAGCGCCTGGGGCGAAATTCCGGTATCGCTCAATTGGGTTGGATCTCCGCCTGCTTGACGGTCCTGTTCGGATAGTTGTCCGCGGCAAAGCCGAAGCTGGAAGACAGGGCAAGCGCAAGCTCCGAAAGCAGGCTGCGGCGATTCGAAAGGTTCATGGGTCGGGCGTCGCGCGGGGCGTGAAAGCCGACGAATCTAGGTTGTCCACGCGCTGCTGCGAACAAAGCTTTGCGCATATGGACATGCGGAATGGGCGCATGCGGATGTCGGTGGCCTTCCTATCATCGCGCCGCATCGGACGACCCATGACAACCGCGCACATTCCTGCTCCTTCCACCCGCGCTGCGCGTGCAGCACCCTGGTGGCGCCACTACGAAGTCCCGACGCTGATCCTCGCCGTCGCGATCTATGCTGCCTGGGCGGCGCTCGTCGCCTCGCACGGCGCGCTGCCGGGCTGGCTGCTGTTCGTGCTCGGCGGCTATCTGGCGCAACTGCACTTCTCGCTCCAGCACGAGAGCATTCATGCGATGCGCCACCTGCCCCAATGGCTGCGATGGGCGAGCGTCTGGCCGCCGATCAACCTGTGGCTGCCCTACCCCCTCTACAACCGCGGACACAGCGCACACCACGTCAACTTTCACCTGACCCACCCTGAGCGCGACACCGAGAGCGCCTACCACTCTGCGCCCGCGTGGGCCGGCTACGGCGCAGCATGGCGGTGGATCTACCAGGCCAACCAGACCCTCGCCTTCCGCGTGGTGCTGGGCCCGGTCCTGCGGCTCTACAAGCTGGTTCGCGGCGAGGTCGGACGCATCTACGCCGGCGACTTCTCACACGTCGGGATCTGGCTCGTGCATGCGCTGAGCGTGGCGCCGGTTCTGTACTACGTGATCGAAGTCTGCGGCATGAGCCTCGGCAAATACCTGATCTGCTTCGTCTACCCCGGCATGATGCTCGGCGCGTTGCGCTCCTTCACGGAACACCGCTGGAGCGACACGCCGCACGAGCGCGTGGCGATCGTCGAATCCAACCTGCTCTTCGGCCTGCTCTACCTCTACAACAACCTGCACCACGTGCACCACCGCGCGCCTACGATGCCCTGGTACGAAATCCCGGTGCATTTCCGGCGCCATCGTGCCGCCGTGCTGGCTGGCAATGGACATTTCTACTACCGCGGCTACAGCGAAATCGCACGCCGCTATCTGTTCCGCCCGGTGTTCGCGCCGGTGCATCCCAAGTGGTAGCGTCAGCGGTGCCTGAATACCGGTTCTCGCTTGGCGAGAAAGGCGTGCATGCCCTCGTGCGCGTCCTCGCTGGCGAAGCGCGCATGGAGTTGCCGGCGCTCGAAGCCGATGCCTTCGGTGAGTGAAGCCTCCCAGGCACGATTCACGGACTCCTTGATTGCCATCAGCGCCGGTAGAGAGAAGCCGGCTATGCGGGTCGCGAGGTCGATGGTTTCGGAAAGCAATCTTTCGTCGGGCACCACGCGCGAGACCAGGCCGTAGCGGTCCGCTTCGGCTGCATCCAGCATGCGGCCGGACAGGCACATGTCCATGGCCTTCGCCTTGCCGATGGCGCGGGGCAGGCGCTGGGTGCCGCCGGCGCCGGGCAGCATCGCCAGCTTGATCTCCGGCAGCGCGAACCGGGCGGATTCGGCCGCGACGATCAGGTCGCAGGCCATCGCCAGTTCGCAGCCGCCGCCCATCGCGAAGCCGGCCACCGCCGCGATCACCGGCTTGCGAACGCGGCGGATGGTTTCCCAGTTGCGGCTAATGAAGTCGCCCTGGAAGACGTCCATGTAGCTCCAGTCCGCCATCGCCGCAATGTCGGCGCCGGCCGCGAAGGCCTTGGCGTTGCCCGTGATGACGATGGTGCCGATGCCGGCATCGGCATCGAAGGCCAGCAGCACCGCGCCGAGCGCATCCATCAGCGCATCGTCGAGCGCGTTCATCTGCTGCGGTCTGTTCAGCGTGATGACACCGACTCGGCCACGGGTCTCCGCGAGGATGGGTTGCTCTTGCATGGCGGCTTGCTCCCGGGTCAGTCCACGACGATCTTCTGTTCCTTGATCAGCCCGGACAGCAGCGTGCCCTCGGTGGCCAGCATCTTGCGGAAGTCGGCTGTGTCCATGGCGACCGGCTCGGCGCCCAGGTCGCCGTAGCGCGACTTGACGGCCGCCTGCGACAGCGCCTTGCCGATCTCGCGGTTCATGCGGGCCACGATGTCGGGAGAGGTTCCGTTGGGCGCCCACATGCCGAACCAGATGTCGAGATTGGCACCGGGGAAGCCCTGCTCGCCCACGGTCGGAACGTCGGGGAAGAAAGGCGAGCGCTTGGCACTCACGATGCCCAGCAGCTTGACCTTGCCGGTGCGGATGTGCGGGAAGGCGATCCCCGGGTCGCAGACGAAGTCGGCCTGGCCCGACAGCACGTCCTGCAGCGCAGGCGCCGCGCCGCGGTAGGGAATGTGGGTGATGTAGGTGCCGGTCGCCTGCTTGAACAGTTCACAGGCCAGGTGCGGCGGCGTGCCCGCGCCGGCCGAGGCATAGGACAAGGTGCCCGGCTTGGCCTTCGCCAGTGCGACGAGATCCCGCACGTCCTTCGCGGCCATCTGCGGCTTGGCGACCAGGTACATCTGCGTGCGTCCGACGCTCGCGACCGGCATGAGGTCGCGCGACGGCAGCAGGGTCGACTTGAAAAGCGAAGGATTGGCTGTCTCCACCGAGGTGGGTGCGATCAGGAAAGTCTGTCCGTCCGGTGCGGCGCGCACCACTTCCGAAGCCGCAATGTTGCCGCTGGCACCGGGCTTGTTGTCGATGACCACGGGTTGGCCCAGGGATTCGGACAGCGCCTGCGAGAGGATGCGCGCCATCACGTCGGTGCTGCCGCCGGGCGCGAAGCCGACAACCACGCGAATGGGCTTGGCGGGCCAGTTGCCCGCCGTCTGCGCCTGGATCGCGCAGGCCGCGCCGAGCATGCCCATGCCGATGGCGGCCCGAACCAGACTCCGGCGCACGGCCGCAGTGAAATGAAAATCCATGTCTTGTCTCCGTTGTGGTGATGGAAGCGATGCGCCTGCCGCTCAGGCCGCGTTCTCGCGCAGCAGTTCGCGCAGCTTGAATTTCTGGATCTTTCCGGATGGCGTGGACGGCATGACGTCGCGCACGACGAGCCGCTCCGGGATGTACTGGATCGCCACCTTCTGGGCCTTCAGGAAATCCACGATCGAGGGCAGATCGACACTCTTTCCAGGCCGGGGAACCACCACCGCGCAGGCGCGTTCGCCGAGCCGCTCGTCGGGATAGGCCACGATGGCAGCCATGGCGATGTCCGGATGCCGATAGAGCAGCGACTCGATCTCGACGACCGGGATGTTCTCGCCGCCGCGAATGATCACGTCCTTGCTGCGGCCGGTGATGCGGATGTAGCCCCGCGCGTCGATGCGAGCGAGATCGCCGGTGTCGAACCAGTCATCCGCGTCGGTGCCGTTGAGCTTCGGTCGCTGCAGGTAGCCGCCGAAGTTCGAGCAGGCGCGCAGCATCAACCGGCCCACCTCGCCCGACGGCAAGGCTTGCCCATCAACGTCGACTACCTGGACCTCCACGCCCGGCAACGGGCAACCGTCGGTGTGGATGGAGCGCTCGTCATCGTCGCCCAGTTGGGTCAGGGTGACGGCACCGTTCTCGCTCATGCCCCATGCCGATACGATCTTGGCACCGAGGGCCTGGCGCGCCTGCTCGACCAGCGGGCCGGGAATCGGTGCGCCCGCGCACAGGAACACGCGCAGGCTCGGCACGCCGGAGCCGGATTCCGTCACCGTCTTTGCAAGGTCCGTGAGGAACGGCGTGGAGGCCATGGTGAAGCTCGCCTTCTCCTCGCGGATCAGCGCAATGGCCTGCTTCGGCTCCCAGATGTCCTGCAGGACGGCGCCGGCCTTCAGCATGATGGGCATCATCAGCCCGTACATGAAGCCGGTCTGGTGCGCCATGGGCGAGGCCATCAGCACCACGTCGTCGGCGCCGAGATGCAGGCGCTCCGCGTAGGGCATGATGTTCGCCATCGTAGTGTTGGCGGAGTGCATGACGCCCTTGGGCTCGCCCGTGGTGCCGGAGGTGTAGATCAGTTGCGTCACGTCATCAGGGCCGGGGCGGCTGCGCGCGAGGATGTCCTGCGCGTCGGGTTCGTCCTCCCAGGCCGGACCGCTGAGCAGCGCCTCGAAGCTGTTGGAGCCCGCGCCGCCGATCACCACGATCTGCTTCAGGTCGGGCAGCCCCGGTTGCAGCCCGGCCACCATGCGCTCGAAGTCGAAGCCGCGAAAGGTCTTCGGAACGATCATCACCTTGGCCGCGCCATGCTTGAGCATGAAAGACAGCTCGCGCTCGCGAAAGATGTGCATCAGCGGATTGATGACGGCGCCCAGCCGCGAGCAGGCCAGATAGGTCAGCGTGAACTGCCACCAGTTGGGCAACTGGCAGGCCACCACGTCATTGCGGCCCACGCCCAGGCGGCCCAATCCCACCGCGATGCGGTCGGCCATCTGAGCCATCTGGCGGTAGGTGAAGCGGGTCGTGACGCCGTCCTCCACCTGCAGTGCGGTCAGAGCGAGCTTGTCGGGACAACTCACGACGCAGGCGTCGAGGTCGTCGTTGATGGTGCGGTCGTGCCACAGGCCCTGCGCAATCATCCGGGCGCGGCGCGGGGGCAGCAGTACGGCGTCGAATTCCATGGTTGTCTCCTCTTTCGTTGGCGGGGTGGGTGGCGCTTCAGGCGGGCACGGCGCTGCGGCCGGCACGGGTGCGCGCCACGATGGTCTTCATGATCTGGGCCGTGCCGTCGCCGATCTGGAAGCCCAGCACATCGCGCAGTCGTTGCTCCATCACGCCGCGGTCGTAGCCGCCGTGGCCGAACATCAGCAAGCACTGGTGCACCACGTCGTAGGCCAGCTTGGGCGCCCACCACTTGCACATCGCGGCTTCGGCCGTGTGCGGCGCACCCTTGTCCTTCAGCCAGAGCGTCTGCAGGCACAGCAGGCGAGCGGCTTCGACTTGCGTGTCGAAATCCGCCAGCGGATGCGACACGCCCTGGAATGCGGACAGCGGTTTGCTGAAGGCCTCGCGCTGGGCGACGTATTCCCAGGTTTCCTCGAGCGCCACGCGGGCCACCGCGAGCACTTGCAGGCCGATCAGCGCGCGCGAGAAGTCGAAGCCCTGCATCACTTGCACGAAGCCCTTGTTTTCGTGGCCGAGGCGATGACTCACGGGCACGCGCACGTTCTCGAAGAACAGTGAGCCGCGGCCGATGGCGCGCTGGCCGTGGCAGTCGAAGCGGTTGCGCGTCACGCCCGGCAGATCCAGGGGCACCAGCAGTGCGGTCACGCCGTGCGCGGCCGATTCGATCGACCCCGTGCGGCCGAACACCACGGCCGCATCGGCCTGGTCGGCTGCGGAGATGGAAGTCTTCTCGCCGTTGATCACGTACTCGTCGCCCACGCGCTCGACTCTCAGGCGCAGGTTGGCCGCGTCCGAGCCGCCGCGCGGTTCGGTGAGCGCGATGGCGAACAGCGCCTCGCCGCGCGTGAGCTTCTGCAGCCAGGGCTTGACCACTTCCGGCCGGCCATGCTCTGCAAGGATCTGCCCATTGAGCGAAGCCAGCAGGTTGACGTAGGACATGCTGAGATCGGCTCGCGCAATCTCTTCGTGGATCACGCCGGCCGCCAGGCAACCCATGCCCTGCCCGCCGTGCTCTTCGGGCAGCTCGGGCGCGATGAATCCCATCTCGCCCATTTCGCGCATCAACGCACGATCGAGCACGCGCGTCCTGTCGCGTTCCAGAAAGCCCGGCGCGACACGGCCGGCAGCAAAGCGTCGCGCATGTTCAGCCAGCGCGGCGAGGTCTTCGTCGATGTAGGGGTTCATATCGTCTCCTTGGGGCGGCAGCGGGGAAGCGCCCTACTTCACGTACTTGCGGAAGTCGGGCTTGCGCTTTTCCTTCAGGGCATTGACGCCCTCGCGCGACTCTTCGGTGTCGTAGTAGAGCTTCAGCGCGTACATGCCCATGCCGGCGATGCCGCTCTGGTGCGCGGTGTCCATGTTGAAGCTGCGCTTGGCGATCGCGATGGCGGTGGGGCTGCGCTCGCAGATCTCCTCGGCCCACTTCTGCACCTCGGCGTCGAGCTGCTCGTGCGGAACCACGGCGTTGGCCAGGCCCATGGCCACCGCCTCGGCACCGCTGTAGCGGCGGTTCAGATACCAGATCTCGCGTGCTTTCTTCTCGCCGACCACGCGCGCCAGGAAGGCGGTGCCATAGCCCGGATCGACCGATCCCATCTTCGGGCCGACCTGGCCGAAGATGGCCTTCTCGGAGGCGATGGTCAGGTCGCAGATGGTGCACAGCACGTTGCCCCCGCCGATGGCGAAGCCCTGCACGCGGGCGATCACCGGCTTGGGCACGTTGCGGATGGCGTCGTGCAATTCCTCCATCGGCAGGCCAATGGTGCCGCGGCCGTCGTAGTTGCCGTCGTGCGCAGATTGGTCGCCGCCCGTGCAGAAGGCGCGGTCGCCCGCACCCGCCAGCACGATGGCACCGATGCTTTTGTCGTAGCCCGCGCGGTTGAGCGCCTTGATGAGCTCGTCGCAGGTCTGGCCGCGAAACGAGTTCATCTTCTCGGGCCGGTTGATCGTGATCCAGGCCACGCCGTTGCGGGCTTCATAGAGGATGTCTTCGAATTCCATGGTGTTCTCCTTGGGGGTGTATGGAAAGGCGATCAGCCGTTCATGGTCAGGCCACCGGAGACGCTGAGCACCTGGCCGGTGACAAAGCCGGCGTCGTCGCTGGCGAAAAAGAGAATGGCACCCGGCAGGTCCTCGGGCTGGCCGATGCGGCCCAGCGGAATCGAGCGCGTGAAGGCCTCCATCAGCTTCTCGGGGTTGCCGGCGCCTTCCTTGTAGTCGGCGAACAGCGCGGTGTCGGTCGGCCCCGGGCACACCACGTTGACCGTGATGCCATGGCGCGCATGTTCGCGGGCGATGGTCTTGGAAAACGCCACCAGTCCGCCCTTGCAGGCGGCGTACACCGCTTCGCCCGAAGAGCCGACACGCGCCGCGTCGGATGCGATGTTGACGATGCGCCCCGCCTTGCGCGCGGCCATGCCGGGCAGCACCGCGTGGTGCATGTGCAGGGCGCCGGTCAGGTTGATCGCGATCAGCTTGTCCCACTGCGCCGACTCGGTCTTGGTGAAGGGCTTGAACACGTCCCAGCCGGCGTTGTTGACCAGCACGTCGATCGGGCCCAGGCCCTGCTGCGTGGCCTCCACCGCCTTGTCGACGCTGGCGCGATCGGTGATGTCGCAGCGGAAGGCCTGCGCCTGCCCGCCCGTGTCGCGAATCTGCGCCGCGACTTTCTCGGCGGCTTCCACATTCATGTCGAACACGGCCACCTTCGCGCCTTCGCGGGCGAAGCGACGGCATGTCGCGCCGCCGATACCGCCACCACCACCGGTGACCACCACTGTCTTGCCTTCGAATCTTTGCATGAGGTTCTCCATCAGGTTTGAAGCTTGCTATCGTCCTATACGGCGGCCCCTAAAAACAGAGCCAATACGTCAATATGTTTACGTATTCTATAGTATTCGTCGATCTTGAGCGCATCAATTTCGATGACAAAAATCATGGTTATCCCTAACCAATCTAACGACAAAGCCCACATGATGCTGGCCAATCGCACTTTCTTTCGCCTTCATTAATGCGACAACATATTGCATCAAATGGGAGCGCATCGCGTTGAAGCCGAGGGACTGACCCCGTCACGCCTGGATCGCGTGACGCAACCCCCTACGGACTCCGCAGAGTGGCGCGCGCGAAGGCGTCAAGCTCCAGTCGCTGACTCCGCTGTTTGCGGAGCTGGAGGCAGAGGGGTGGGTCAACCGGAAACCGCATGAATCGGACGGCCAAGCTGACTCTCACCTGAGTTGTGCCGCAATTCTGTGGATAACACTGTGCGTAGTAGCGGGAGACCCTCGCACGCAGCCTGACCTGGCGCGGGTTTCCGCCGCATTGCCTCTGGAATAAGCACCGGCCGATCGGCAGGCCGGCAGCACCCCGCTAAGCTACCCATCCACCATGACCACCATCCAATTCAGACGCCGACTCATCGTCATCATCCTGTTGTGCGTCGCCATCGGGGGCGCCGTCATGCGGCATTTCGCGGCGCCGGGATCTACCCTGCGCGACATCGGCACACTGCTGATGCTGCTGTGGGTGCCGATCATCGGCAACGTCATTGCCTGGCTCATCGCGCGGATCCGGCGCCCGGCTGCGCCGCCGCCTTCGCCTTTCGACGAAAGACGCGCCTTCGAACCGCACGCGCGCGTCGAACTCACGTTGCGCCAACCGAAGCTGCCCTCCCACGACACGCCGGTCGCCGAGGGCGAGCATCGCTGCGCGCTCGTCGTCGACAACGAGGCCTTCTCTGCCAGGTGGTGGGTACGGCCCGGCGAAGCCTTTCGCCGCGGAACGGCTCAGACACTCGAAGTGGAATTTCTCGCGCCCGCCTTGGCGCTGCCTCGGTTTCCGGCAGACACCGCGTTTCGGATGCTGGTCGGCGAGTCATTCATAGGTGACGGCCGCGTGCTCCAGGTACTCGAACCGGCCTGAGGTCGGCCGTGGGAGGCTACGCTGCGGAGGCGAGCAGGGCCTTGTCGACCGCCTCGTGCAGATGCTGCAGCCCGAACGTCACGTCGGTACCGACGCCGTCGACGTAGAAGGCCGGCGTCGAGCGCACCCCAACGCGGCGACCACTGTCGACCTGCTCCTGCACGCGCTGCAGGTAGACGTGGTCTTCGACCTCATTGCGAAAGCGGGACATATCCAGGCCAAGCTGCTCGCCGAATTCGAAAAGGTGCGGCTTGTCGAGATGTTGCCGATGGGTGAACAGAAGATCGTGGTACGGCCAGAACTTGTGTTGCGCCGACGCCGCCTCGGACGCCTCCGCCGCCAGTTCCGCGTGCGGATGAACCTCGCGCAATGGATAGTGGCGGAACACGTAGCACACCTTGTCGCCGAAGTGCGCCAGAAGAATCTTCACCGCCGGGTGCGCCTGCCGGCACGACGGGCACTCGAAGTCGCCATACTCGACCACGGTGACCTGCGATGCGCCGGATCCCACGATGTGGTCTGTGCGCATATCGGGCACGAGGAGCGGACTCAGCGATGTGCGGGTGTTCATGATCTGCGGCCTGCGAGATGGAAGAACAGGCCGTCAGTATCGACCAATGGCGCAAATATCCAAGTTCAAGTTCCACTCACCATGAATGGGCAATGGTGAGCGACCCTGTCGATGCGGAAGCCACTGCAAGTCGTCGCAGCGCGCGGACCGAGACATAGCCATGGTGAGCACGGCGCGCGATGGCATGCGCCGATGCGGGGGCGATGCCCCAGGCCTTGGCGGTCACGCCGATCACGCGCTGTGCAGGATGGATCGATGGGGAGAGCGAGCTCATGGTTCGTGTCTTGTAGGGCGTATCGATGAGCCTCGCATTCTGGGCAAGACACATGACAAGACAACGAAGCAATCTTCAGTTCGATATAGCTGGATCGAACAAGGCTCTCGACAGCCGGTGCGCCGCCCGGTCGGCCATCCATCGAACCTCGCAGGCGAGAGGCGTGTCAGCGGACGTCGCGACGAGCCAGCAGCACATTGCCACCGGTCGTGTTGAACGAGATGGTCGGCGCGCTGAAATCGCTGAGCGGTGCGCCCAGGCCGATCTCGCCGCTGCCGTGCAGCACGCACTCGTCGCGCCTCAGCGCGATTTCGCCGCTGGCGCCCGCGGTGCCGTGGAAGCGGACCCAGGTGCCATAGGTGCTGACATCGACCAGCACACAACTGCCGTGCCGCGCTTCGATGCGCGCATGCAGGCGCGACACCCGTGGATCGTTGACGACGAACTGCGCCTCGTCGACCCGCCCCAGGTGAATGGGCAATTCAGCCGCGCGAAACATCGAACGCACGTCGAGCCATGCCAGTTCGATCTGGCCGAAGGACGAATCCGCCGCACGCGCCGGCTGGATCAGCGCGGCAGGCATCGTCAGGAACTCGGAAACCTCGTCCTGCCAGTCGACGCGGTGGACGACGGGCATCTCGACCTTGCCGCGAATATTGATCGGCCCCAGGTTGCGATGGCGCACTTCGCCCTCAAGCAACTGCTCGATGACCGACTCGGTAGCCCAGATCTGGCCGGGGCCGGCCAGATCGCTGAGCCGCGATGCCAGGTTGACTGCGTCGCCGTAACAGTCGCCGTCGACTTCGACGACTTCGCCGCTGGCGACACCGATCTGCAGTTCCATGCGCAAGGGCGCCGGCCAGGTCTGCAAGCGCTTCTGATGATTGCGCTGCATTTCCAGCACGGCCCGGGTGGCAGTCACGCCGTTGGCGAAGATGGCAAAGACGCCATCGCCCAGCGATTTCACGACACGTCCGCCATGGGATTCGCACACGCCGCCGATCCACTGGGTCAGGCGCGTCACCGTCTCGGTCGCACGGGCGTTCCCCATGGCCTCGAAAACCCTGGTGCTCCCCGTCAAGTCAGCAAATACGACTGTGGAATTGGCGCCCATGTTGTGCAGTTTTTGGTAGCTCTCGCTGTTCGATTATGGCAAAGCAGCAGAGAAACCCTGTCGCAAACGCTCAAATCGCGCAGGAAGCGGGGAAAGCTGTTGCTTTTTCATTTCGTGACAACAGGAACACCAAGTTTCATTTTTAAAAGTAACACTTAGGTATCAATTCTTCCACCAATACGCGAACTGATTCGTGAAGTATGTTGTTTTTAAACATGAATAATTGTGTCGACACTTGTGCCGCAGAGGACGTCGCCTTAACGTAGCGGCCATCAAGGCTTTCGGCAACACGCCTTTACCTCCATGGTGTCCCTCAGCAGGTTCTTCCGCTTTCTGTCTCTTCCCGGGCTCGGCCTCCGCCGTTCCGCGGATCGTCAGATGGGCCAGATCCGTACCGCCATGTTGTCCCTCTTGCAAGTGCACGGTGGTCACTCGATCCAGCGCGTTGCCCAACGCGTCCGCTTCGCGGGTGATCTCGAAGCGCTCTGGTATCTGCGTCAGGATGTGCTGACAGCACTCAGCGCCGTCGACGGCGAAGTGGCGGCAAGGCGCCAGATGCGCCAGATCAACCGCCTGTTCAAGGGCGGCCTGCCCGGCACGATGGGTCCGAGAACCCACCAGCGCATCATCACCTGAGCTGGCGCGCCGCCCTCGCGGCCGCGCCCTCCCGGCACGCTCAATGGGCGTGCCGATGTCCCCAGACCATGAAGACGTCGCGCCCATCGGCCGCCAGTTCGACCTTCGCGCCGACTGGCAGGAGCACCTTCGTCGACACGTGACCGAAGGGCAGCCCGGTCAGGACCGGGGGCTTGATCAACTCGCGCAGGCGCGCCGTCACGGTCTGCAGGCTGAATCCACGGTCGTGCGGCACCTTCTTCGTGCCGGTGAAGGACCCCAGGATCACCGCCTTCTGACGCCCGAGCACACCCGCATGGCGCAGCTGATCGAGCATGCGTTCGACGCGATAGGGGTGCTCGTTGACGTCCTCCAGGAACAACACGCCCTTGTCGATCGCCGGGAAGTACGGCGTGCCGAGCAGGCTCGTCAGCACGCAGAGATTGCCACCCCAGAGGACGGCGTCGTGGATGCTGCGGAGCTTGGGCAGATCGGCGCTGTCGCGCGCCGGCATGCGCCAGCCAGTGCCCTCGCCTCGCCCGCTCAACAGATCGTCGAAGCAGGCTTCCATGATGTCGTCGGCCCCGGCTTCGGCGCCGAAGTCCTCGCCGACCGCGGGGCCCGCCCAGGTCACGGCGCCGGTCTTGGCCAGCAGTGCGCTCTGGAAGGCGGTGAAGTCGCTGAGTCCGACGAACTCGGTGCCGTGGTGAATGGCCTTGGCCACGGCCTTGTACGGAATCGCGTCGAGGATGCGCGTGAGCCCGTAGCCGCCGCGCGAAATGAGCGCCACGTTGGCGCCGCTGGCCGCAGCGCGTGAGATCGCGGCCAGTCGCGTGGCGTCATCGCCCGCGAAACGCTGGTGTGTTGCAAGAGCCGCTTCGTCGACTTCGACTTCATGACCGAGCGCCTGGAGCCGTTTGACGCCGCGCTTGAACGCAGCCTTGTCGCGCACAGCGCTGGAGGGCGAATAGATGTAGATGTGTTTTTTCACGGGGCGAAGTATCCCATTGCATCCTTTGCCAACTGGGCCGCCTGTGCGGCCGTGGGTCCGGAGACTCGCTTCGGAACAGGTCCGAGCGCGCGCAAGGCGGCCTCGTAGCCGCGATCGGGAAAGGGTGCCCGCCATGCATCGGACACGGATCCGCCACCATCCGGCGCGACCATCACCAAGGGAAAGCGTTCGGGCGCGGCCTCAGCCAGGAGCGACGCCAGCGCGGAAGCATTCTCGCTATGCACGAGTGCCAGCGGCCCCGGCTGCAAGCGATCGAGCCATTCGAGCAGCACGTCGCGATGCCACGCGAGTTGATGCACGACCTCGCGCTTGGGCTTGTCGCTTTGCCCAAAGCCAATCAGGTCGGGCGCCAGCACGCGCAGACCCTGCACACGCAAGAGGTGCCTGAACAGGTAGCTCCATTCCCCCGGCCCGTGCAGGCACAGGCAGGCGGCCTGCGCATCCTGCGGTCCTTCGTCCAGATAGTGCATGCGCCAGCCTTGCTGGCTCGGAAGATCGCTCATGTAATGCGGAGCAAACGCGTAGTCGGCCAACGCGCTGAAGCGATCGGCCGACGTGCGCAGAGCATCGTCGCGCAAGGGCTCGGCCGCCTCGCGTGCCGCGCTGCGACGGTCGCGGAAGAAGTTCTGCAGAAGCGCCTGGCAGTCGGCCGAAAGAACACCTCCTTGCACCCGCGTGTGGTGATTCAACTGCGGCTGCCCGAGCAGATCGATCACCGATCCCGCCGCGCCGGTCTTCGGGTCCGCAGCGCCGAACACCACGCGGGCGAGCCGCGCGTGCAGCATGGCACCGGCGCACATTGCGCAGGGTTCCAATGTCACGAAGAGTTCGCAACCATCGAGGCGGTAATTGCCCAGCGCGGCACCCGCCGCTCGCAGTGCGTTGATCTCGGCATGCGCACTCGGGTCGTGCAGCGAGACGGGTGCGTTGCGGCCGCTGGCGATCAGCACGCCATCCTTCACCAGCACGGCACCCACAGGCACTTCGCCGACTTCGGCTGCCTGTCTCGCTTCCGCCAGCGCGAGAGCCATCCAGTGATCGTCAGTTGTCATCGGTGACGGGACGCCGCTGCTGCATCGCGGCGTCGAGCGATTGCTTGAACTGCTGCTGAATTTGCTGGCTCTGCGCGCGGGCATCGCCGGCCGGCGCGCTGCCTGCGGGTGCCGGGCCGGTCGACAGTGCGGGTGCGGTCATGCCGCCGAGTTGCTTCTTGACCAGCAAGCCGACGATGACGAGCGCCAGAACGAGACCGATCAATCCGATGACACGCATCTCAGGTCTCCTCCGCAGCTTGCGTGTCGGAGACGTTCATGCCGAGCCGCTTCATCCAGCCGGCCAGCGCCTGTTCGTCAGGCGATCCCACGCTGTATTGCGCATGCATGGCGGCGTGCGCCTCCTTGCGGTGCTGGTTGAGCTTGAGCTTGCATTGCAGCGCCGTCACGCGCAGTTCGAAGCCGACGATGCCGTTGAGCATCTTGAGTTGGAACTCCTCGCCGAGATCGCGCCATTGCTGTGCGTACGCTGGCTCGTGCTGGCCAATCAGGCGCTTGAGCAAGGCGTCTTTCTCGGCAGGCGTTTCGATCAGCCGGGCTTCGACCGTGCAATTCACTGCGAGGTAGTTCCAGGTCGGAACACGGGCCAGGTCGGGGTAGACCGAAGGCGACATGTAGGCATGCGGCCCCAGAAAGCTCACGACCGCCGTGGGCCGCGCCCGCAGGTAACGCCAGTGCGCATTGGGCTTGGCGCAATGGCCCAGCAGCGCGAAACCGTCCTCCCCGCGATCGTCCAGCACCAGCGGCAAGTGCGTGATGTAGGGCAGTCCGTCGTCGTCGTTCGAGATCAGCGTCGCGAAGGGATGCGCGCGCATCAACTCCGCGGCGGTCGCACGGTCCGTGGAGTTGAACTGGGGCGGTGTGTACATGGAGCGAGTCCTGCGAAAAGGATCGCCCGATTGTCCCCGAGCCGCCCTACTTTGCGCCCGAGGCCTTGAGCTTTTCGACCATGGCGTTGTAGCCACGCGCCTTGGCCAATTGCAGCGGGGTGTTGCCCTGCCGATCTGCGAGCTGCAGATTGGCGCCCGCATCGACGAGCGCGATCAGCGTGCGCTGGTGGCGCGGCCCGCCGTCGCCGAGCACGATCGATTCGATCAGGGCGGTCCAGTGCAAGTTGTTGACGTGGTCCAGCGGTGCGCCGGCGGCGATCAGGCGCCGCACGACCTCGTCATGGCCGAGGTGGGCCGCCGCGATGAGTGCGGTGCCGTCGTAGCGGCTCGTGGTCTGCCCGGCGCTTGCGCCGAGCGACAGCAGCAGCGCGAGCGTGGGCACGTCATCCGCGACTGCAGCGATGGTGACGGCGTCATAGCGGTCGTCTTCCAGGCGTTGGAGGTTCGCTCCGGCCTTTGCCAGCGCGGTGATGGCTTCGCGTTGGCGCGCATAGGTCGCCACGTGCAGGGGCGTGCGGCCGAGGCTGTCGCGAGCATCCAGATCTGCACCGGCCGCGATCAGCGCCTTGAGCCTGCTCATCTCGCCTCGCCACGCGGCCTGGTGCAGGCCCTGGTAGGCCTGGACTTCGGCAGCCGTCGGCGGCACCTGCGCCAGCGCCACGCCGCCGGACGACATCAGCAGCGCCGCAACAGCGGCGGCAAGGCTCGATCGGTACAGCGCGGCCTTCATGGCGATCAGCCCAGTTGGCCCTTGACCTTGTCGAGTGCGGCGTTGGCGCACTGCTCGTCCAAATGGCCGCCTGGCGCGCCGCCGACGCCCACGGCTCCGATCACTTCATTGCCGACCTTGACCGGCACCCCACCGCCGAGCAGCAGGAAGCCGGGGATGTTCACGAGGTTCGCCGCGGCGGGGTTCTTCTGCGCGTTCTCCATCATGGCGAGCGTCGGCGACTTGGCCGATGCCGAGGTCCAGGCCTTGCGTTCGCTGGCGCCCAGCGTGTGCGAACCGGCGTTGTCGGCACGCTGCACGGCGCGCACGGTGCCCGAGCGGTCGACCACGGTCGCGGCCACGGCATAGCCATTGGCGGCGCAGGCCGCAACGCTGGCGGCGGCGATCTGGTTCGCGAGTTCGAGCGACATGTTCTTTTCAGCGCGCACGGCCGGGCTCGGTGCCTGGGTTTGCGCCTGCGCTGTCATCGCGGAAGCGGCGAGCAAAACGGCGAGGCCGCCGAGACGAAGGGTCGAATGCATGGAGTTCTCCAGAGGTGATTGGGTTGCTTGCGCCGGCATTTCGCCGACCGCATGGCAACTGTAGAAATAGCTCGGCCCCGGGACCATTCGTACGGCTACGCCCGCCGCTCCGTAAAACTACGGAGTGTCGACCAATGCGGCGTATCGCCGGATCAGTTGCGCCAGCGAGTCGCACTCCAGCTTGCCGAACAGATTGGCGCGGTGCGTCTCGATCGTTCGCGGCGACAGGGCCAGAGCGCGGGCGATCTCCTTGTTGGTCAGCCCCGCCACGATGAAGCCCAGCACTTCGCGCTCGCGCTCCGAAAGCTGCAGATAGCGATCGCGCGCGGCCTGGTCGGCCTGCGTCCGCTCGCGCGAGTTGACGTGCTGCCGCACCGCCTGCTGCAAGGCTTCGAGCAACTGCTCGTCATCCACCGGCTTCTCGAGGAACTCCGCCGCGCCAGCCTTGAAGACGCGCCGGCACATCTCCACCGTGCCGTGACCGGTGAGCATGATCACCGGTTGGTCCACGCCCTGCGCGATCAAGGTGTCGAGCACCGTCAGCCCGCTGATGCCGGGCATGCGCACGTCGAGCACGATCGCGCCGATGCTGCTGCGGTCGAAGCCGTCGAGAAAGGCCTGCGGGTCCGCCCAGGCGTGCGTGCGAAGGCCCACCGTGCCGATCAGCAGCGCGAGGCTCTCGCGCACCGCGAGGTCGTCGTCGATCAGGTGGATCAGCGGTGACAGCGGTTCGTTCATGCGCGCCGCTCCGTCGAGGAAGAGTTCGCCAGCGGCAACCGCAACGTGAAGCGGGCGCCGCGCGGCGATGCGGCCTCGGCGGCGAGCGAGCCGCCCATGCCGACGGCCAGCGTCTCGCACAGGCTGAGTCCGAGCCCCAGGCCGCCGTCCCGCGTGCTGAAGAAGGGTTCGAAGATGCGCGGCAAGGATTCCGGCGCGATACCGCGTCCGTTGTCGGTCACCGCCAGTACGCCGTGCCCGCCTTCACGGTCGACTGAAATTCGAAGGCCGCGCTCGCCTGCGGGCACGTCTTCCAGCGCCTGAAGCGCATTCATCAGCAGGTTGTGCACGATCTGTTCGAGTGCGACCGGATCGGCATGCACCGTGACCGGCGCGTGGGCCGCGTCGTCGAAGGCCGGCCCTACCGCGCGCCGATCGAATTCGGGCGCGAGCAGGTGCAATGCGCCGCGCAGGGCCTCCTGCAACACCACGGGCCGCGTCTCGGCGTGGCGGTCCGGACGCGCGATCACGCGACGCAGACGGCCGATCACGTCCGCGGCGCGACGCGCCTGCTCCGCAGCTTGCCGCATCGCCGTTCGCGCGGTCGCCAGTTCAGGCGGGTCGTCATTCAGCAGGCGCTGGGCGGCCTGCGTGTTTGCAAGCACCGCAGTCAGTGGCTGATTGAGTTCATGCGCCATTCCGGCCGCCAGTTCGCCCAGGGCGTTGAGCCGCGCCACCTGGCCGAGCCGCAGCAGCTCTTCGGCACGCTGCCGCGCGATGCGCTGGCGCAGCAAGGTGTAGGCCCCGGCGAGCACCACACCCGCCGCGATCGCCCATGCGGCCATCAGGACCCAGGGCAGTTCCCGCCAAGACACGACGCGCTCCGCCACGAGGTCGAAGGACTGGCTCTCGGAAGCCAGCGCCTTGCGGAAATCGAAGCGCCAGCCGTTGCGCGCGGTCGAATCGCCCGGCTGCACGACGAAAGACTGCCCTGTCCGCTCGAGTGTCACCCGCACCGGGCTGGTCTTCGGATCCATCGGCCAATCGCGCCAAGGCACGGCCGTCGCGAGGTCGATGTCCAGCGCATAGCTCGTCGGCACCGAGCCGGTCACGAGCCGATAGCGGCCGCTGGCGAAGTCACTCGTCGCGAGTTCAGGGCGCCGGAGTTCGCGTGACCTGGCTTCGGCCTGGGCCAGCTGCGGATCGGACCAATCCGTGCCCGTCTCGCGCCGCAGCACGCCAAGGATGGAGGGATAGACCGACGGCAGCCGACGCTCGGGCTGGTTGGCACCCGGCACGGGCTCCAGCAACGCGAGGGTCGCGAGCACCGCGTCGTACTGCACGACCTGCTGGCTCATCAGGCGATGCGCAATGCGCCCGTTGACCTCGAAATCCTCGTTCAACTGCTGGATCTCGGCGCGCGCGATCCAGACCGCACCGACGCCGGTGACCAGCAGCCATGCGAGCCACCAGCCACCTTGCGTACGCAACCATTGCCTCATGGCGCGGATTGTGCCCGTGCTGCGTGCGCCCAAATGGCGAGTCATGCCTGGCGGCATGCGGGAACGTCAGCCCTGGCCGGATTCAGGCCTGCCGCTGTTGCAGCGTCTCGAAGGACACGAGCTCGCCGGCGATCGCGCTGGCCGCCACGGTCGGTGGGCTCGCGAGCCAGACCTGGCCTGGCCCGCCGCGCCCCGGAAAGTTGCGGTTGATCGCGCTGACGGTGACCTGATCCCCGTTCGTCGAGCCACCGGGCCCGCAGTTGCCGCAAGCACCGCACGAAGGCTGCAGCATGCGCGCGCCGACTTTGTCGAATGCATCCATGTAGCCCTGGGAAATGCAGTGATCGCGAACGGCCGTGGTGCCGAACTGCAGGAACAGCTCCACATGCGGCGCAACGCGGAGTCCTCGATCGGCAGCCCAGCGCAACACCGCGTGGTAGTGATCGAAATCCTCTCGCTTGCCGGCGGTGCATGACCCGCCGTAGGCGATGTCGATGCGGACCGGCGCCTGCACCTCCGCCAACGGCAGTCCGTTGCCCGGGTCGCCGGGGCGGGCCACCATCGGAGGCACGCCGGCGCAATCGATGCGAAGGATTTCAGCGTACTCGGCGCCCTCGTCGCTGTGCATCCAGGGCTCGAGCGCGAAGTCGATGCCGCGCCGCTCACGCAGGAAGCGCACGGTTTCCGCATCAGGGGCGACGATGCCGGTGAAGCCCCCGAGCTCGGCCGTCATGTTGGTGAGCGTGGCCCGCTCGTCGGTGGAGAGCGCCGCGATGCCCTCGCCGCAGAACTCGAACACCTTGCCCACGCCACCGCCGCTGCGGATGATCGGCTGCGACAGCAGGTGCAGCACGATGTCCTTCGCCGTCACGCCGGCCGGCACCCTCCCCTCCAGCACGATGCGAAGCGACTGCGGCACGGTCAGGCGCACCGCACCGGTGACGAAGGCATTGGCCATATCGGTCGTGCCGACACCGAAGGCGACGCAGCCCAGCGCGCCGCTGTGCGGCGTGTGCGAATCGGTGCCGACGACGACTTGCCCCGGCAGCGCATAGTGCTCGGCCACCATCGCGTGCGAGATGCCTGCGACGTTGCTGCCATCGTCGGACGCCGCCTCGGCCTCGCTCAGTGTGCGATGCGAGCGCAGCGCGTAGGCGGCCGCGAACTCGCGCTGCGCCTCGACCATGCGGTGCACGTTGGGCACCAGCCCGCCGCGCACGTGCGCGGGGCTTTCCTCGACGTAGGAAGTGTGGTCCTCGAACACGATGATCGAGCCCGGCTCGTACAGCACCAGCGGGCGGCCGAAAGTGGTGTGCAACATGTGCGCGGCCATGCCGGTGTAGTACTCGTGAATGAAGCGCCAGTCGGCCCGCACGAAGGCACCATCGCCCGGCGCGGGATGCGCCTCGGTCAGATCGGTCGCCAGCGCATGGCGCGCCACGATCTTCTCGAACAGCGTGCGCGGGCGCGTGTCAGCCACCTCGGGCGCGACGGTGATGTCGCGCATGTGCTGCTGGCCGAAGCGGAGCAATCCACCGTTCCGGAGGATCGCAGCCGCCAACGCATCCCTACCCGCGACGAGATCCGCGAGAGGGATCGCCTCTCCTGCCTGGATGCGTTCGACGAGGCTGAAATCGGTCGACGTGAAAAGTCCGATGTTGTCCGCGTTCTGGCGATAGATGCGCTCGAAGCTCTCGGCGATCACCAGCCGTACGCCGGCCAGCTTTTCCGCGGCCGGACTGTGCTCGCGCGAGGAGCCCTTGCCATAGCGCTTGCCGCTCACCACGACCTCGACACCACTGGTGCGGATCGCATCGGTGCCGATGGGCGTTGCATCGTCGCCCGCCCTGAAGCCGATGTAGGGGTAGCGCCCGAGCTTGTCGTCGTAGTGCGTGAGGATCGGCAGCGGCGTGATCTCGTCGGTCGAGACGTCGTCGCGCAAGGGACGCGCCTCGTCGAGCGAGATCGATTCGCCCTGCAGGCTGCGAGTGACCACGTCGGCCGACTGGCTCAGAAAGAGGATGGCTGGCGCGAACTGAATCGCGGGGAACCTCGTGGGCGAAATGGCTGGCATGCCGAATTCTCGCGGGCGCGCTGCGTGCTGCAAAGCGCCGATGCGGCAGACGGGTTCCCGCGAAATGCGAGATCGCCGCTTACCCCCGGAGGCTCTCGATCAGGGCGCCCACCGCGCCAGGCCGCGGCGTCTTGCGCAGCGCGTACATGCGCAGCGCGCGTGCCGCCCAGGGCTCGTCGAGCGGTCGCCGCACGAAGCGTGGGCTGCCGGCATAGGCCGCGGCTGCGCTCCCGGGAATCACGGCGATGCCGAGCCCGGCCTCGACCATGCGGCAGACCGCGTCGAAACTGCTGACCGACACGGTCGGCGCAAAGCGGCGGTGCAGCGCGGCGGCGCGTTCGTGCATCGAGCGATCGAGCGCCCCGCCCTGATGGACGCCGATCAACGGGAGTTCGAGCGCCTGCGCAAAGCTCAGCACCTTGTGCTTTGCCAGCGCGTGGCCGGCCGGCAGCACCACCTGCAGCGGGTCCATGGCAAAGGGCCAGGACTCGAGGCCGGGCGGCACCGCCATGTCGACGCCGACCCCGACGTCGGCACGATCGTCGAGACAGGCGCGGATGACGTCGCGCGTGTCGTTCTCCTGCAGCGAGACTTCGACCTGGGGATAAGCCGCCATGAAGGCGCGCAAGCGCTCCGGCAGGAAACCGATCACTGCGGACATGTTGGCGTAGAGGCGCACGGCCCCACGCACTTCGTCGCCTTCGGTCTGCACTTCCCGCACGAGCGCCTGCAAGTCCTCGTCGATCTTCTCGCCGCGCGCCAGCACCAGTCGGCCGGCGTTCGTCAGCGTGACGCCACGTGGCGACCGTATCAGGAGCGGCGTCCCGAAAGCATGCTCCAGATCGGCCAGCCGCCTGCTCAGCGCGGACGGCGCGATGTGCTCCTGTTCGGCGGCGCGGACGATCGATCCTGCCCGCGCTGCAGAGACGAACAATCGAAGGCTGTAGGGATCGACACGACGGGCCAAGATCCGGCGATTGTTCCCCAAAAGGACCAACGCCCGCGAGGCTGGGCACCGCCCTCGATCCGCGGCTGTTGGCCTTAGGCGACCCCGCCTAGACGCTTGCAGACGCCTTGCTCAACGCCCGTTCGCGCACTAATCTGAAGCGGGGGCGGGTCTCTCTCGCCCGGGAGCGTCGCCATGTATGAACGCATCCTCGTCGCCACCGACGGATCCGATCTGTCGGAACTGGCCGTCACCAGCGCCATCGACCTGGCTCTCCTGACGCAGGCCGAGCTGATCGCCGTCAAGGTGGTCCACCACTACCCCGCCAGCTACTTCGAAGGCTCGATGCTGATGAGCCAGATGGAGGTCACGCGCCTGCGCGAGCAGGCCGACGTCGAAGCGCAGCGCGTGGTCGATGCCGTCAAGGCCGCCGCAGACTCGAAGGGCGTGAAGAGCACCCGGGCGATCGTCATGCAATCGGAGCTCGTGTCCGAAGCCATCATCGAAGCCGCCCGCGTGCACAAGTGCGACCTCATCGTGATGGCCTCGCACGGGCGCCGCGGCATCAAGCGCCTGCTGATGGGCAGCGAAACGCTGCATGTGCTGACGCATTCGCATACACCGGTGCTGGTTCTGCGCTGAGCGTTCAGCGCGCCGTTCCGGCATCTCGCTGCCGATCCTCACGCTTGACTGCAAGATAGGTCTCGAGATCGACCTCGTGGAGTTGCGTCGGATACTTCTCGACGGCCTGGAACCAGCTATTCAGGCGCTTGTCGGCCCGTTCCGGCGGCGGGACCGAGAAGCCATCGAGATAGGCTTCGAGCGTGAGGAAATAGCGCATCGCATTGCGCTCGACGAGTCCGCGCAGGCCGCGGATGTATTCGGGGCCGCCGTCCGACGTCTTCCCCACCACCGTGAAGCCCATCTTGTGGCTGCCGAAGGTCGCGAGGTAGGCCATCGTCGCCAGGCGCGCGACCATGTTGTGGTCGTACGCATAGGCAAAGTGCAGGAAGGTCTGTCGATTGCCGAGCGGCATGGCCTCGAGCAGCACGCGATAGTGGCTGGTGCCCATCGGCCCCGATTCAGCGGAAAGGTCGACCAGGAGGTAGTCGCGCGTGGCGCTTGCAACGCGGTGGACGAAGGCCAGCTCGAAGGCCTGCTCGATCGGCTTGTCATAACGCGGCACGACGCTGAGTGTGAGTTTCTCGCCGGTGGCGCCATGCTCCGCGCGGCAACGGCGGTTGTTGATGTGCAGGATCAGCATCTCGCACCACTGCGATGAACGTTCGAGCGCCCGGCGCACGTCTTCGAGCGAATGATCGACGACCGCATAGACGTCGCCCTGGAGCCCGCCATCGGTTTCGGTGGAGTCGAGGACGACAGGCCGTTTCAATGGGCTCTGGGCGAGCTGATCGCCGAGCTTGCGATGCAGCTCCCGCATGGCTTGCGCCGATCCGGCTTCCAGAGTCGCCGCCTGCGAGCCCGACGCCATCGCGCAGAGCGATAGCCACAGACCGATACGGCACCACTGCGAAAGCGCGACCAGAAACTTGCTCATGCCGACACCATACACCGCGAGGCAGCGGTGGCCGGCGCGGCAATCCGGTCAGCTCAACGGCTCTTGCGGATCGGCTTGCCGGCGGAAGGCCTGGTGCGACCCGCCCCGGTCTCGCGCGGCGGCAGGCCCGTGTGCTGCGTGAGGATGCGGCCCTTGGCGGGCTTCACCGGCGTGAGCGCGACGGTGGTCGAGTTCTTGCGGCGAGCGCTCTGGTAGCTGCCGTCGGTGAGCGGCTGCCAGGTCGGGATCAGGTGGTGCTTGCCATTGCCGATCAGGTCGCCGCGGCCCATCGACTTGAGCGCTTCGCGCAGCAGTGGCCAGTTGTTGGCATCGTGGTAGCGCAAAAAGGCCTTGTGCAGGCGACGGCGCTTGTCGCCGCGCACGATGTCCACCGTCTCGCTGTCGCGCGTGATCTTGCGCAGCGGATTCTTGTTGGTGTGGTACATCGTCGTCGCGGTGGCCATCGGCGACGGGTAGAAGGTCTGCACCTGGTCGGCGCGGAAGCCGTTCTTCTTGAGCCAGATTGCGAGGTTCATCATGTCCTCGTCGCTGGTGCCCGGATGCGCAGCGATGAAGTACGGGATCAGGTACTGCTTCTTGCCCGCCTCGGCGCTGAACTTCTCGAACATCTGCTTGAACTTGTCGTAGCTGCCGATGCCGGGCTTCATCATCTTGGTGAGCGGGCCCTGCTCGGTGTGCTCGGGCGCGATCTTGAGGTAGCCGCCGACGTGGTGCTGCACAAGCTCCTTCACGTATTCCGGCGACTGGACGGCCAGGTCGTAACGCAGGCCGGAGCCGATCAGGATCTTCTTGATGCCCTTGAGCGCGCGCGCCCGGCGGTAGATCTTGATCAGCGGATCGTGGTTGGTGTTGAGGTTCGGGCAGATGCCGGGATACACGCAACTCGGCTTGCGGCAGGCCGATTCGATCTCGGGGGACTTGCAGCCGATGCGGTACATGTTGGCCGTTGGGCCGCCGAGGTCGGAGATGGTGCCGGTGAAGCCCTTCACGCTGTCGCGGATCGCCTCGACCTCCTTGATGATCGATTCTTCCGACCGGCTCTGGATGATGCGCCCCTCGTGCTCGGTGATCGAGCAGAAGGTGCATCCGCCGAAGCAGCCGCGCATGATGTTCACGCTGAAGCGGATCATTTCCCAGGCCGGGATCTTGGTCGCGCCGTCGTGGCTGCCTTGCTCGTCGGCGTAGCGCGGATGCGGGCTGCGCGCGTACGGCAGGTCGAACACGTGGTCCATCTCGGCCGTGGTGAGCGGAATGGGCGGCGGATTGATCCAGACGTCGCGGGCGGTCGTGCCTTCGCCGTGGGCCTGCACCAGGGCGCGCGCGTTGCCGGGGTTGGTCTCCAGATGGAGCACGCGGTTGGCGTGGGCGTAGAGCACCGGATCGGCGCGTACCTGCTCGTACGAAGGCAAGCGGATCACCGAACGATCACGTGGCGGCACCTTGATGCGCTCGCGGCTCTGCAGGGCTGGATTGGGAACGAACTTCAGCGGCTTGATCGCGAGGTTGACCGAACCAGCTGCCTCGGCCGCCTGCGCGACAGCCTGCGCCTCGTCTTCCTTGGCGCAGGTCGCGCCGTTGGCCTTGGCCTGGTCCGACACCATCAGGTACGGATTGACGTGCGCCTCGACCCGGCCGGGCTCGTCGACGCTGGTGGAGTTGATCTCGAACCAGCCCTCGGGCGTCTCACGCCGCACGAAGGCCGTCCCGCGCACGTCGGTGATCTGGTGCACCGGCTCGCGCGCGGCCAGCCGATGGGCGATCTCGACGATGGCGCGCTCGGCGTTGCCGTAGAGCAGCAGGTCGCACTTGGCGTCCACCACGATCGAGCGGCGCACCTTGTCCTGCCAGTAGTCGTAATGCGCGATGCGGCGCAGCGACCCTTCGATGCCGCCGAGCACGATCGGCACGTCACTCCAGGCTTCCTTGCAGCGCTGCGAGTAAACGATGGCCGCGCGGTCCGGCCGGTGACCGCCGACGTCGCCGGGCGTGTAGGCGTCGTCGCTGCGGATCTTCCGGTCCGCCGTGTAGCGGTTGATCATCGAATCCATGTTGCCGGCGGTCACGCCGAAGAACAGGTTCGGCTTGCCCAGTACCTTGAAGGGGTCGGCACTCTGCCAGTCGGGCTGCGCGATGATGCCGACGCGGAAGCCCTGCGCCTCCAGCATGCGGCCGATCACGGCCATGCCGAAGCTCGGGTGGTCCACGTAGGCATCGCCAGTGACGACGATGATGTCGCAGCTGTCCCAGCCCAACGCATCCATCTCGGCCCTCGACGTCGGCAGGAATTTGGCCGTGCCGAAACGAGCTGCCCAGTACTTGCGGTAGCTGGTCAGCGGCTTGGCGGCACGAGCGAAAAAGGAGACGTCGACGGGGGCGTTCATCGGGGATAGGACGGCAAGGGTGCCGCGCAGGCCTGCGGGCCGGGTGGGCCCGTGGTGGGCAACCTTAGATTTTAGGGTTTTCCAGTGGTGCTGTCGCCCTAAAGGGTAAAGGACACAAGCAGGCGGTTCTGCCTATTAGTTGCTTTTGTCAATTATTTAAATGACAATGGCAAGCATGTCGACCGCTCCCATCACCTTGCCCGGGGTCGCCGCCATCAAGGCGATCCGCCAGTTCAACCGCTTCTACACCCGCTGCATCGGCGTCCTCAACCCGTATCTCGACAGCGACATGTCGCTGACCGACGTGCGCGTGCTGTACGAACTCGCGCACCGCGAAGCGCCCGTGGCCAGCGAGATCGGCAAGGATCTGCACCTCGACGGCGGCTACCTCAGCCGCATCCTGCGCCGCTTCGAAGCCAATGGCTGGCTCCGACGCGATCCCGATCCACGCGACGCGCGGCAGAGTCTGCTGCGCCTGACCGAGGGCGGGCACCAGGCCTTCGCACCGCTGCAGCAGAAGTCGCGCGACGAGGCTGCCGCCCTCCTCGCACCGCTCCCCCCGCCGCAAAGGCTGCAATTGATCGAAGCCATGCAAACCGTGCAAAACCTGCTGGACCCGGCCACGGCCGCACCGACGAAGACGAAGGCCGCTGTCCTGCGCGACCCGGGGCCGGGCGACATGGGCTGGGTCGTGCAACAGCACGGCGAGATCTATGCACGCGAATACGGCTGGAACAGCGACTTCGAAGCGCTGGTGGCCGACATCGCCAGCCAATTCCTGCGCAAGTTCCAGCCCGGATGGGAGCGCTGCTGGATCGCCGAACTCGACGGCGAGCGTGTCGGGGCCGTGTTCGTGGTGCGCAAGTCGCCCACGACGGCGCAACTGCGCATGCTGATCCTGAGCCCTAAGGCGCGCGGGCTGGGCCTGGGCGCACGGCTCACGGACGAATGCATCGCCTTTGCACGCAACAAGGGCTACAAGAAGATGGTGCTCTGGACTAACAGCTGCCTCACCGCGGCACGAGGCATCTATGCGGCACGCGGCTTCAGGCTGGTCAAATCGGAGCCCTACGAAGGCTTCGGCCTGCAGCTGGTCGGCGAGACCTGGGAGCTGAAGTTCGCACCACCGGCAGCCTGACGCCGCCGGCGATTCTCAGGCAACCTCGTTGTGCAGCTTCTGGCCGGCCAGCCAGCGCCGGAGGTTGTCGATGAAAAGCTCGGTCACCCTCGCCGCGTTGCCGTCCGAAAAGCCCGCGCTGTGAGGTGTGGCGATCACGTTGTCCAAGCCCCACAGGGGAGATTCCGGCGGCAGCGGTTCGTGTGCGAAGACGTCGAGGAAGGCGCCGCCGAGCTTCCCACCGGCGAGCGCCTCGATCAGCGCCGGCTCGTCGACCAACTCGCCGCGCGCCACATTGATCAGGTGCGCCCCATCCGGCAATAGCGCGATCGCACTGGCGTCGATCAAGCCTCGCGTCCGCGACGTCAGCGGGCAGGCCAGCAACAGCCAGTCGGCGTGCTGGAGAACGTGCCCTATATCCTCGAAGGCCAGCGTCTCGACGTCCGCTGCCGCAGGCTCGGCGCTGCTGCGAACCACGGAGACGCGCAGGCCCAGCAGCCGGAGCGAGGCCGCGATCTGCTGGCCGATCGGCCCCCACCCGACGATCACCGCGGTCTGCCCTGCAAGGTCGCGCGGCATGCCGGTGCCGATCAGCGGCGCCCACGTGCGCTCGCGCTGAGCACGCATGAGCTGGGGAAAGCGCCGTGCCAACGCCAGAAGTCCGGCCAGCGCAGTCTGGGCCACCACGGCTGCATTGGCGCCCGATGAAGTGCTGACCGCCACGCCACGGGCATGCAGCGCCACGTAGACAGGCCGGTCGGCGCCCGCCGAGTGCACGTGCACCCAGCGCAGGCCCGGTGAACCGAGCATCGCGTCGTAGAACACCTGCGTTGCGGGCAGCACGGCATGCTTGGTCGACAGGCCCGTGACGTCGCGTGTCACGAAGGCGAGATCGGCGTCGATGCCCGGCCGCGGTGCGACGAAGCAATGCGCGCGCGACCCCATCACCGATGCAATGGCGGCCCCGACGCGCTCTCGCGCAGCATCCGACAGCAGGATGCGCAGCGGGGCCATCGTGGGGTCGTCGCTCATTCCGGCGTGGCGCCGGACTCGTGCACGATCACCTTCCATTTTTCGTATTCGCGCTGGGTGAACTGCCCGAACTGCGCCGCGGTACCGCCCACCGGATCGGCGCCCTCGCGGATCATCTGCTCTTCCAGCGAAGGCAGGACATCGTTGACTGACTTGTTGAGCAGCACGATGACCGATTCCGGCGTGCCCTTCGGCGCGAAGAAGCCGAACCACGACCCTGCCGCAAAGCCGGGGAAGCCTTTTTCCGCCACGGTCGGAACACCGGGCAGCGAGCGCGAGGGCTTGTCGCTGGAGACGGCCAGCGCTCGCAGCTTGCCGGCGCGGATGTGCTGGATCACCGAAGGGATCGTGGCAAACATGAATTGCAGGCGCCCGGAGAGAAGGTCGTTGAGCGCGTTGGCACCCTTGTAGGGGACGTGGGTCGTCTCGGTGCCAATGCGTTGGCTCAGCATGAAGCTCGACAGGTGCGAGGAGGTGCCGGTGCCCGTGGAGCCGTAGTTGAGCTTGCCCGGGTTGGCCTTGGCGTACGCGACGAATTCCTCGAAGGTGTTGGCCGGCACCGAAGGATGGACCACCAGCACGTTCGGCACGTCGGCGATCTGCACGATCGGCACCAGGTCCTTCAAGGGGTCGTAGGGCAGGTTCTTGTAGAGCGTCTGGTTGACCGCGATCGGGCCGACCGAGTTGACGATCAGCGTGTAGCCATCCGGCGCCGAGCGCACCACCGCCTCGGTGCCGATGTTGCCGCCGCCGCCGGGCTTGTTGTCGATCACGAAAGGCTGCTTGAGCTGGTCGCCGAGCTTCAGCGCCACCGAGCGGGCCAGGATGTCGGTGGTGCCGCCCGCCGAAAACGCGATGACGATGCGCACCGGCTTGGCCGGGTACGCCTGCGCGAACGTGGGCGGGGCCATCAACGACGCGGACAGCGCGACCATCGCCAGCGCTGCGCCGCGTCGCTTCGGCTGCCACGCGGCGCGGGTTGGTCGATCGGAGACGGTGGCGGGAGGGATTGGGCTCATGGGGATGTCTCCTTTTTTACGATGAATCAGTCGCGAAAGCTCGGGTCCATCCGGTCCAGCTTGCGCAGCAAGGCGGGCCACTCCATGACGCCGTAGGGGCGGCGCGTGCCAGGCTGGTAGTTCTTCCAGGTCGCTTCCAGCACCGCAGGCGGCACCGGGCGGAAGGGACTGTTGCAGGCCATCGCCGCGAGCTGCGACCGGCAGGCCAGTTCCAGCCGATGCATCCAGTTGAAGGCCTCGCCGACAGTGTTTCCGACGACGAGCGCGCCATGATTGCGGAGGATCAGCGCCTCGGACTGGCCCAGATCGGCGACCAGCGACGCCTGCTCGGCGGTATCGAGCACGACGCCCTCGTACTCGTGATAGCCGATCTTCAGGAAGCGCATGGCCGTCTGTGTCAGCGGAAGCAGTCCGCAATCCAGCGACGACACGGCCATCGATGCCCAGCTGTGGGTGTGGATCACGCATGCGACTTCCGGCCGCGCGGCATGCACTGCACTGTGGATCACGTAGCCGGCCTTGTTGACGCCGTATTCCAGATCGCCGAAATCCGGCTTGGAAAGGATGTTGCCGTCGTGATCGACCTTGATCAGGCTCGACGCCGTGATCTCCTCGTACATCATCCCGTAGGCATTGATGAGGAAGGCGCCGTCCTCCCCCGGCACCCGCGCCGAGATGTGGTTGGCGATCATGTCGGCCATGCCGTAGAACTCGATCAGCCGATAGCAGGCAGCCAGATCGATCCGAGCTTGCCATTCGGCGGGCGAGCACCGGTTCTTCATGGAAGGAAAGGCCAGAGTGCCGGGCGTCGTCATGCGTTGTCTCCTCGTGAGAGGAGCGACTTTAGGCAGCCCGCGTCCCGAGCGCCAGTGCGCCCGGGGCAAGAGGTCTTCAGCGATCGTGAAGGCGAAGCCAGCGCGCCTGCTGCCTCGATGACGACTCAGGGAGCGGCCAGCGGTTCGAGACCCGTCTTGGCGATGGTCGGCGCGGCTTCCGGTGAATTCAGGTAGCGGATCAGTGCGCGGGCTGCGTCGGGCTGCTTCGACGCGCTCGCGACGCCAGCCGAGAACACGGTGACGCGCTGCACTTCCGCCGGCAAGGGTCCGACATAGTCGATGCCTTCGATGGGCAGCAACTCGCTCACCTGCTGCAGGCCGAGCGCCGCATCGCCGCGCGCGACGACGGTGCCTACGCGCTCGCTCAGGATGCGCTTGCTCTTGGGCTTGACCTGCGCCTCGATGCCCAGATTCTTCAGCATCTCGGTCTCGTAGTAGGTGCCGCTGGCGCTCGCCGAATAGGCAATGGAGGGCGCGGCAATGAGGGTGCGCTTGAGCGCGTCCACCGTGCTGATGTCGGGCTTGGGGGCACCTTTCTTGACCGCAAAGCCAATGCTGGAGCGCACCAGGTCGACCTGGCTGCCGGGCACGACCTTGCCCTGCTCCACCAGTGCGTCGAGCGCCGGCCGCGCGAGGATCACGACGTCGGCTGGCTCACCACGCGCCAGCCGGCTAGGGATCGAATCGTCCGCATTGCCCATGGAGGCGCCATAGGCGGTCTTCACCGTGCGGCCGCTCGCCTTCTCGAAGCCGGGGCGCAGGTCGTTGTAGGCCGCGGTGAAGCCGCCCGAGGTCATCACATGGACGTCCGTCGCCGCGGGCTGGGTGCCGAGGCCGCTGCAAGCGGCCAGCAGCAACGCCGTCGCCGCGATGGCCGCGCGCCGGCCCATGAAATGAAGAGATGTCGCCATGGCCTGGGGTCTCCGTGTTCTGTCGGGTGCACCATCGCGCCCGTTGATGGAATCCTAGGCCGTCAAGCTGTCATTCAGCCGGCATGAAATTCAGGGTTAGTACCCCTGCCGCGATCACTGCATGAACCAACCGTGGCTCACGACCAGCGATTGACCGGTCAGGGCATTGGTCGGGAACGCAGCGAACATCAACGCAACGCGCGCCACGTCGTCGGTGGTGGTGAACTCGCCGTCCACCGTCTCCTTGAGCATCACGTTCTTGATGACCTGTTCCTCGGTGATGCCCAGCGTCCTCGCCTGCTCCGGGATCTGCTTCTCGACCAGCGGTGTGCGCACGAAGCCGGGACAGATCACGTTGGCGCGCACGCCGTACTTTGCGCCCTCCTTCGCCACGGTCTTCGCCAGTCCGATCAGGCCGTGCTTGGCGGTGACGTAGGGCGCCTTGAGCAGCGATGCCTCCTTGGAGTGCACCGAGCCCATGTAGATCACGCTGCCGCCGCGGCCCTGCGCGTACATGTGCTTCAGGCAGGCCTTGGTGGTGAGGAAGGCGCCGTCGAGATGGATCGCCAGCATCTTTTTCCAGTCGGCGAAACTGAACTCCTCGACCGGATGCACGATCTGGATGCCCGCATTGCTGATCAGGATGTCGATGCCGCCAAAGGCCTTGGCGGCCTCCTCGACGGATGCGTTGACCTGCTCTTCGCTGGTGACGTCGACGCCAACGCCGATCGCCTGCGCGCCCGTCGCCTTGAGTTCGGCGGCGGTGGCGTCGGCTGCTTCCTTGTTGAGGTCGGCAATCACGATCCTGGCGCCTTCCTTGGCGAAGACGATGGCGATTTCCTTGCCGATGCCGCTGGCCGAGCCGGTGATGAAGGCGACCTTGTCCTTGAGTTGCATGGAGATTCCTTTGCGTGACGGAGGTTGGAGGATGCGTGCAAGCTGCGTGCCCATGGCAGCAGATTGGCGCGGGAGACTTAAACGAACCTGATCTGCCGGCTAGGCGCCGGCCGGAATGTGCGGCAGCTTCATCGGACGGCGAACGCGCCGGGCGTTGGGCTCGGTCAGGTCGAAGGTGGTGACGCCATTGGCCTGCGAAGCGCTTTTGAGCCATTCCGGATGGTCCAGCGTGTTGCAGATGTCGCGCCAGCCCGCCTCCCAGTGCTCATCGACCGAAGCGCGCGAGAACTCGTAGTCCTTCGATTCGAGTTCGTAGGGCTTGTCGCGGTAGATCAGATGCACGATCTCGATCGGCTTGTGCGAGAGCTGATCGCACACCGCCTGCACGCTGGCGTCCTTGCGCAATGGCGCGGGCAGCTTCTTGATGAGGTCCGCGATCGCCTGCTGGAGATTCAGGTTCGAGGCGAGCGCGTCGGTGTTCATACGGGTGCGGCTCGAATATGTGATGTCCTTCTGCCGCTCCAATGTCTCGGCGATCGTGCGCGGCATGGCTCCGCGGGCGCTGAACAGGTCGACCTGCAGCACCATCAGCGGTTCGCTGCGCGGATGCATGTCGAGCACGTACTGCAGCGGCGTGTTGGAGACGATGCCGCCATCCCAGTAATCCTCGCCGTCGATGTGCACCGGCGCAAAGCCTGGCGGCAGCGCGCCGCTGGCCATGATGTGCTCCGGGCCGATGCGCTGGACGGTGTTGTCGAAATAGATGGAATTGCCGGTTCGCACGTTCACTGCGCCCACGCTGAAGCGGATCTCGGGGTGGTTGAGGCGATCGAAATCCACCAACCGCTCCAGCGTGGACTTCAATGGCCCGGTGTCGTAATAGCTCAGCACCGGCGCCGCGCCACCGAGCAGCAGCGCGGGGCTGCGGCGCGGCTCGAAGAAGCCGGGCACGCCGAAGACCGCCGCCGATGTGGCGCTCCACTGGTTGAACATCGCCCGGTCGCTCCACCACGCCGGCACGCGCTGCGCCGGGCCCGAAGAAACGATGTTCCAGAATTCGCGAAGCCGTTGCACGCGCACTTCGGGCGCATTGCCGGCGATCAGCGCGGCGTTGATGGCGCCGATCGAAACACCGGCCACCCAGTCGAGCGCCTTGTGCTTCTCGAAAACGCCCGCGTAGACGCCGGCCTGGTACGCGCCCAGCGCGCCGCCGCCCTGGAGCACCAGCGCCTTGCGGGCGCTGGTGATGTCGACGCGGGGGCCGGACGGGCGCGAGGCGGAATACTTGGCATTTGCTGTGGTTCCCATGACGTCCATTGGACACCATGGGCCACCGTTCCCGCCTCTCTCCGGAGGACTACATCTTGGGCAGCATCTGCCCGCGAATCTCGCCGCCCGGATTGGCCGCCGTGTGGATGTTGGCGTACCACTTGCCCGCCAACAGATCAGCCGCCTGGGCCGGGGTGAGCGTGGCCTGCCCCTCGATCGGGCTCGCCGCATTGGCGAAAGGCAGCACCACACCTGCGTTCGCGCCGGCAGCGGCCGGTCCATGGAAATGCGCCGCCGTGGCCGGCCCGCTCAGGCCGTCGTAGGTGATCTTGTACTTGAGGACGTTCGTGTCCTTGTTGAGCGTCGCCTCGGCGAGACCGCTGCCGCGCGTCATGTTGGGCGGCACTTGGCTCGCCGCGTTCATGCTGCCGCTGAAGGTCGCGGTATTGGACTTGGACATCATTCCGCAGCCCGCCAGAGCGGCGGTCGCAACGCCGGCCACGAGGGCCATGCGCAAAGTGGCGCCATATCGGGTCATGAGGCATCTCCATGTAGTTGGCAATCCCACAGGATAAAAAGCATTGCGGGGTGGCGCTGTCGGCCAGCAACCCGTCTTGCGGGATGCGGTGGCATGATCCTGACGCCATGAACGCCTTTCCCTCCGCCCACGACGTCGTCCGGTTCTGGCGAGACGCTGGCCCCGACCGCTGGTTCGACAAGGACGATGCATTCGACACCGAGTGCAAATCGCGCTTCGAAGCCGCCCACCACGCCGCCGCGACCGGTGCGCTCGACCCCTGGGCCGCCGATGCCGAGGGTGCGCTGGCATTGCTCGTGCTGCTCGACCAGATTCCTCGCAACACCTGGCGCGGCAGCGGCCACATGTTCGCCACCGACGGAAAAGCCCGGGCCATCGCGAGCGCCGCCATCGATGCCGGCCTGGACCGCCAGGTCGAGCCGACGCTTCGGCCTTTTTTCTATCTGCCCTTCATGCATTCGGAATCGCTGGCGGACCAGGAGCGTTCGGTCGCACTCAATGCCGCACTCGATGCCAATACGCAGCGCTTCGCGGTGCTGCACCGAGACATCATTGCGCGCTTCGGCCGCTTTCCGCATCGCAACGCGGTGCTCGGCCGCCGCACGACGGCCGAAGAGCAGAAGTTCCTCGACGACGGCGGCTTCACCGGCTGATCAGGTGGATTGCTCAGCGCGCGTCGGCGACGCCCTGGCCGCCGGCCGCGGCCGTCCCTTGAAAGAACCGTAGGCGTGCGCGTAGACCCAGGTGAACTCCACGCCCAGCAGGAATATCTGCGCCGAGTAGTAGACCCACACCAGCAGAACCACCAGCGAACCGGCCGCGCCGTAGCCCGAGGCGATGCCGGTCTTTCCGATGTACAAGCCGATCAGGTACTTGCCGATGGTGAACAGCACGGCGGTGACCACCGCGCCGATCCACACGTCGCGCCATTGCACTCTCACGCGCGGCATGACCTTGAAGATCATCGCGAAGCCCACCGTGACGATCACGAAGCCGAACACGGAGTTGACGTTCTGCGCCAGCGTGGCCCAGCCGCCGAAGACCGGCGCCCACCATTCGCCAAGCGCCGCCAGTGCCGCGTTGACCACCAGCGAGACGATCAACAGGAAGCCGATACCCATGATCATGCTGAAGGACAGCAGCCGCGCGCGCATGAGGTCGAGCAGTCCGTTGACGTCCTCCCTCGCGGGTGCACGCCAGATGCGGTCGAAGGCGTCCTGCAGTTCGCCGAAGACCGTGGTCGCGCCGACCAGCAGCAGGGCGACGCCGATCACCGTCGCGACGATGCCCTGCCTGGGCTTGTTGAGCGCTTCGAGCATGATCTGCACCGCGCGTGCCCCCTCGGCCCCCATCAGCCCCGAAAGCTGCTCGAAGATCTCACCGCGCGCCTCTTCGCGCCCGAACACCAGGCCCACGACCGAGATCACGATCAGCAGCAGCGGCGCCACCGAGAAAACGGTGTAGTAGGCCAGTGCCGCGCCCATGCTGGGGGCGTAGTCCGCCCGCCAGGACGCAAAGGACTGCTTGCAGAGATCGAAGAGCGCGCGTGCTGCATTCATTGGCGCAGTGTCGCAGCATGGCCCCGCCGCGCAAGTCGAGCGGAGCGCGGCAACGCCGGCGCGCCTTGCCTACGATAATCGCCCGCAATGCACCCGCCCCTTCCCAGCGCGGCATCGGCACCCGACCGACCGCAACCCCAGTCCCCGCGAGACCTTTTCGTTTCATTCACCTGGCTTGCCCTGCAGGGATTTGGCGGCGTGCTCGCCGTCGTGCAGCGCGAGATGGTCGAGAAGAAGCGCTGGCTGACGCCCGATCAATTTCTCGAGGACTGGGCCGTGGCCCAGGTGCTGCCGGGGCCGAACGTGGTGAACCTCGCGCTGATGATTGGCGACCGCTACTTCGGCCTGCGCGGCGCCATTTGCGCGGTGGCCGGCATGCTGGTCGTGCCGCTCGGCGTGATCCTGACCCTGGCGGTGCTCTACGCGCACTACGCTGGCAATCCGCAGGTGGCCGGTGCACTGCGCGGCATGGGTGCGGTGGCCGGCGGCCTGATCGCCGCGACCGGCATCAAGCTGATCCCGGCGCTGCGCAGGCATCCGCTGGGCTTCGGTGTGTGCCTCGGCCTGGTAGCGCTGGTGTTCGGCGCGATCGCCTTCGCAAGAGTCCCACTCGGATGGGTCCTGCTCGCCGTCGGCGGCGTGACCTGCGTCTGGACCTGGCGAAAGATCAGCCCATGACGATCGTGATGCACTGGCATGACTGGCTGGCTCTCTTCGGCCAGTACCTCATGCTCTCCCTCCTGTCGATCAGTGGCGCCATCACCACCGTGCCCGACATGCAACGCTACCTGGTGGCGCAGCATGGCTGGCTGACGGACGCGCAGTTCAGCTCTTCGGTCGCCATTGCCCAGGCCGCTCCGGGGCCGAACGTGCTGTTCGTCGCGCTGATGGGCTGGAACGTCGGGCTCAACGCTGGCGGAGGCATCGGCGCCGGTCCGCATGCGTGGCTGCTCGGGTTGCTCGGCCTGACTGTCACCATGGTCGGGATCATGCTGCCCAGCACCACGCTGACCTACTTCGCGACCCGCTGGGGCCATCGCAACCGCGAGCGGCGCGGGGTGCGGGCGTTCAAGCAGGGCATGGCGCCGGTCGTGGTCGGCCTGCTGATCGCGACCGGCTGGGTGCTGGCCTCAGGTAACCATTCCGGCGACGCGCCCGCCTGGCACCTCTGGCTGCTGACCGGCGTCTCGGCGTTTATCGTGTGGCGCACCCGCATCCATCTGTTGTGGTTGCTCGGCGCCGGCGCCCTGCTCGGCGCCCTGGGCGTCGTCTGATCCGAACCTTCGAGGAATCCACTCATGCAGTTTCGTCCGCTCGGCCGCTCCGGCCTGCAAGTCTCTCCGCTCGCCTTCGGCGGCAATGTCTTCGGCTGGACTGTCGACGAGACGCTCTCGTTCCGTCTGCTCGACGCCTGGGTCGACGCCGGGTTCAACTTCGTCGACACGGCGGACGTCTATTCGAGCTGGGTGCCGGGCCACAGTGGCGGCGAATCTGAAACCATCATCGGCAAGTGGCTCCGGCAGACCGGCAAACGCCATCGCATCGTGCTGGCGACCAAGGTCGGCAAGCCGATGGGCGAAGGCAAGAAGGGCCTCTCTCCCGCCTATATCCGTGAGGCTGTCGATGCGTCGCTCAGGCGCCTGAAGACCGATCACATCGACCTCTACCAGTCGCACGACGACGACCCGGAGACGCCGTTTTCAGACACTGCCGAGGCCTTTGCCGCATTGATCAAGGCCGGCAAGGTGCGGGCGATCGGCGCATCGAACTTCAGCGCGCCCCGTCTGGCCGAAGCGCTGGATGTGGCCGAGAAGCAGGGCCTGCCACGCTACGAGAGCCTGCAGCCGCTCTACAACCTGTACGACCGCGATGTCTTCGAGAAAGAACTGGAGCCGCTGTGCGTCGAACGCGGCATCGGCGTCATCAACTTCTACGCGCTCGCGGCCGGCTTTCTCACGGGCAAGTACCGGACCGAGGCGGATGCTGCAAAGAGCGCGCGCGGCGTCAACACGACGAAGAAATACCTGAACCCGCGCGGTCTTCGCGTCCTCGATGCGCTGGACGCGGCCGCTCACGCCTACGGCGCCACCCAGGGCCAAGTGGCGATCGCGTGGCAGATCGCGCGCCCCTCCATCACGGCGCCCATTGCGAGCGCCACCTCGATGAAGCAACTCGACGAGCTGATCGCCGCAGCGAGTCTCCAACTGGCGCCCGAAACCATCGCGGCGCTCGATGCGGCGAGCGCCGAGACGGCCGCCCAGCGGTAGGCACGCTCCGACACGGATTGGCGGCCCAGACCGCCGCTGCGGCCATCGGGGTCATGGAGACTGGCCCGATTCGCAGTTTCGGAGAGAGAACATGTCTTTTGCCCTCTACATGATCGGTTTCCTGATTTTCCTGGCCGGCCTGATCTGGGGTGCATCGGTCGCGGGTGTCCCGACGCTCTACATCGGCATCGGAACGCTGATCGTGCTCGGCATCGGGATCTTCAGCGCGGTGGGCCGCACCCGGGGCAAGGACCCTTCCTGATTCCCAACCACGCCATTGGCGTTACCCTCGGCGGATGAATCCGACCGACCCGCTCGCCCCACCCTCGCTCGAATACTTCGCCGACCTTCAAGTCGAAGTCGGCGCACCGCAGGTGCTGAGCCAAGGGCCGCGCGGCATGCGCCGGCTAGTGCCCATCACCGGCGGCTCTGCACGCGGGAATGGTTGGACGGCGCGAGTCATTCCAGGTGGCACCGACTTTCAGTTGATCGTCAGCGACACCCTGTCCGAGTTGGATGCCCGCTATGGGCTCGAGACCGATGCAGGTGATCTGATCTACGTGCAGAACCATGCCGTTCGCGCCGCGCCCCCGGAAGCGATGGCGAAGCTCCTGCGCGGCGAGCCGGTGGACCCCGGTCAGATCTATTTCCGCTGCAACCCACGCTTCGAGACATCGTCACCTTCGCTCCGCTGGATCGGCGAGCGCATGTTCGTCGGCGTCGGCGTTCGACGTCCGGCGCAAGTGGTCATGCGCTTCTTCACTCTGCTCTAGTCGTCAAAGACCGTCGAAACGATAGAAGTCTCGCGGGTTGCCCACCAGCAGGCGCTCCCGCTCGTCGGGATCGGGCGCAATGCGCAAGAGCGCGTCGACGAGAGCGCCATCGTCCGGCACATGATCGTGAAGCGGATGCGGCCAATCCGTGCCCCACAGGCAGCGCTCTGGAAACTCGCGAACCAGCCTCTGTGCGATCGCTGCGCCATCGGCGTAGTCCGTTGCACGAGAAATGCGGTCCACGCCGCTCACCTTGACGCGGAACAGCGGGTTCTGCATCAGCGCATGCAGTGCGACGAAGTCGGGGTCCGTGGTCCCTGCCGAAGCATCGACGCGCGCCATGTGATCGACCACCACCGGCACGGCACTGCGCGCGAGTGGTGAAGCGAGTTCATGGATCAGCCCGCGCTCGAAATGCACCTGCAGGTGCATGCCAAATGGTTCGAGACGCCGGCTGAACGCAACGACGCCTTCCACGTCGAAATCGGCGGCCGAATTCCTCGCGAAATTGAAGCGCACGCCCCGAAACCCGACGGACGCGAGCCGCGCCAGTTCTTCGTCGGCCACACCCAGAGGCAACAGTGCCACGCCGAGATAGTTGCCACCACCGGCCACGATCGCGTCCTCCACCACGCGGTTGTCGTAGCCATGGCAGAGCGACTGCACGATCACACAGCGCTCGATGCCCAGGTGCCGGTGCAGCGCGAACAAGGTTTCCTTCGGGGCATCTGCGGGCGTGAAGCTGCGGCCTTCCGCGAAGGGGAAGCGCGCTGCCGGCCCGAACACGTGGACGTGCGCGTCACAAGCACCGGGCGGCAGCCGCAGCTGCGGCGCGGAGGAATGCGGGTTGTAGGTGAGCGTCGGCTGCATCGAACACCGCGAAACTAGCTCAGGCGCGCCGCTGGCGCATCGCCTCGTAGAGGCACACCCCGCTCGCCACCGACACGTTGAGGCTTTCGACCGCACCAGCCATCGGGATGCTCACCAGCTCGTCGCAGGTCTTGCGCGTGAGTTGCCGCATGCCCTCGCCCTCGGCGCCGAGCACCATCGCCAGCGGACGCTTCAGGTCACTTTGGTAGAGCGTGCCAGGCGCGTCGTCGCTGGTGCCGACGCACCAGATGTTGCGTTCCTTGAGTTCGCCGAGCGTGCGCGCGAGATTGGTCACCATGAAGTACGGCACGGTCTCGGCGGCTCCGCTCGCCACCTTGGCGACGGTCGCGTTGATGCCGGCGGCATGGTCCTTGGGCGCGATCACCGCATGAGCACCCGCGCCGTCGGCCACGCGCAGGCAGGCGCCGAGGTTGTGCGGATCGGTCACGCCGTCGAGCACCAGCAGCAGCGGCACGGTGCCGGCGGCCTCCAGCCCTTCGAGCAACTCATCGAGCGAATGAGTCTGGGGAATGGGCTCCACGCGCGCGGCCACACCCTGGTGGCCATGGCTGCCGGCGAGCTTGGCCAGGCGCAGGCCATCGGCCTCGATCAGCCGGACGCCGGCCTCCTGCGCGCGGGCAACGAACTGCCGCATGCGGGCATCGCGCCGGCTTGCATCGAAGAGCACCTCGATCACCGATTTCGGCGCGGTCTTGATACGCACGCCCACGGCATGGAAGCCGAAGATCACTTTGGGGGAAGACATCGGGGGATTATCGAGCCCCGGGGTATCGAGTTCAGAGCCGATCGGTGATGTAGAGCAGGATCAGCAGGACCACGACCGCGGCAACGATCGCAGCCACCCATTTGCCGGCGCCACCGTAGCGGGCGTAATGAACTTCAGTGCGCGGCCCGCTGCGGGGCGCCAGTCCACCGAAGGCGGTGTCGTCTTCTTCGTCAATACCGGGTCGCGGCTTCTGCATGGCAATTCCTCTTGCAATGCGTGGAGGCCATTCACGCGGCCCGCCGTCCGAAAAAGCGCTCAGGCGCCGTGACCGTCGAGCGCCACGCGGCCGGCCTCGATCGTGATCCGCCGCTCGCACCGCTCGGCGATACCCCGGTCGTGCGTGACAAGCACGAGGGTAGTGCCCAGTTCACGGTTCAGATCAAACATCAGTTTCATCACTTGCTCGCCGGTTGCAAAGTCGAGACTGCCTGTTGGCTCGTCGGCGAGGAGCAATGCGGGCTGTACGACAAAAGCTCGCGCCAGCGCCACCCGCTGCTGCTCGCCGCCCGACAGGACCTTGGGATAGTGACCGAGCCGCTGACTCAGGCCGACGCGGCCGAGCATCTCGGTCGCGGCCTTGCGGGCATCCTTGCGGTCGGCCAGTTCGAGTGGCAGCATCACGTTCTCGAGCGCGCTCAGGTTGCCGAGCAGTTGGAAACTCTGGAACACGAAGCCGACCTTCTGCGCGCGCAGGGCCGCACGTTCGTCTTCGTCGATGGCGAACAGATCCTCACCGGCGAGCTTCACCGTGCCGCGGGTGGGCGTGTCCAGGCCTGCGACGATCGACAGCAGCGTGCTCTTGCCCGAGCCCGAAGCGCCGACGATGGCGGCCGTCTCCTTCGCGCCCAGCGTGAAATGGATGTCCTGCAGAATGTCCAGCGTTCCGGTGGAGTCGGTGACGGACTTGAAGACATGCTCGACGGCAACAATGGGTTCGGAGCGGCCATCGATTTGGATTGAGGACATTGAAAGGTTTCGCGTGGTGAATCGACGTCACTTTATCTTGAGTGGTGCGCTGGCCGGCAGCGGAGGGTCATGGATCGCCGCGCAGGCCCAGGCTGCCGCCGCCAAACGGCCCGTGATTCTGATCCTCGGCGATTCGCTTTCTGCTGAATACGGGCTCAAGCGCGGCGAAGGCTGGGTGCCGCTGCTGGAAAAGCGGTTGGTCGATCAGAAGGTGGCGGCCACGGTGATCAACGCCAGCATCAGCGGCGACACCACGTCCGGCGGCCGGGCTCGGCTGCCCAACCTGCTCGCGCAGCATCAGCCGACGCACGTAGTGCTCGAACTCGGCGCGAACGACGCGCTGCGCGGCCTGCCGCTGGCCAGCACGGAGGACAACCTGCTGCAGATGACCAAGGCCGCGCAGGCCGTGGGCGCGCAAGTGCTGATCGTGGGCATCCAGGTGCCGCCCAACTACGGCAGCGACTACACGCGGCGCTTCGAGACGCTCTTCGCCAAGGTGGCGGGCGCGACCAAGGCACCGCTCGTGCCCTTTCTTCTCAAGGGGGTGGCGGACAGCCCGGACGCAGCAATGCTCTTCCAGGCCGACCGGATCCATCCGACGGCGGCCGCGCAGCCGCGCATGCTGGACAACGTGTGGCCAACGCTGCGCAAGCTGCTGCCCAAGTGACGGCCCGACAGAGCCAAATAAAAAGCCGCCGCAGGCCCGGGCCGCGGCGGCTTCTTCTGGATCGTTGCTGAAAACGGCTGCTCAGCCGTTCTTCGTGGGTAGTTCCGGGACCGTCGGCGGATCGCGTTCCAGCGAGGCCACGTCGGTTTCCGGATCGCCCGGGGCGAGCCCATCGCTGCTGGGCATGAGCTTGCGGTTGGCTTTCTCCCTCAGCTTGTCTTCCTTCTTCTTCTTCTTTGCCAATTCCTTCTGGCGCTTTTCATAGCCGTAATTTGGTGTTGCCACTGCTTCTCCTTCGGGCGAGGCAGTCAGGGTGACTGCACGTGGTCCGACTGTACGCGATAACCGCCGGCTCTCAGAGTGCCGCAAGGGCCTGTTCGAGGTCGGCGCGAAGGTCTCCGACATCCTCCAGGCCGATCGAAAATCGGACCAGCGTGCCCTTGTGCGGCCACTTCGCAACGCTGGCGTCGCGCATCAGGCCGATGTCGTATGGCACGACCAAGCTGATCGGTCCGCCCCACGAATAGCCGAGCCGGAAAAGTTCCAGGCTGTCGCAAAAGCGATCGACCTGTTCGGTGCCGTAGCGCTCGTCGAACACCACCGAGAACAGGCCGGCGGCCAGATCGGTGGCGCCGCAGAGACGCAGCCAGTGCGCGTGACCCGGAGAGCTTTCGAGCGCGGGGTGCAGCACCTGTGCGATTTCCGCGCGCCCTTCGAGCCAGCGGGCGAGTTCGCGCGCGCTGTGGTCGTGCGCCTGGTAGCGCAGCGCGATGCTGGGCAGCGAACGCAACAGGGTCTCGACATCGCCCACGCCGATGCCGAACCCCATGCGCATGTGCGTGAGCTTGACTGCGCGATGCAGGCGCTCGTCGCGCGTGACCACGCTACCCATGAGCAGGTCGCCGCCGCCGCTCGGGTACTTGGTGAGTGCGTGGATGGAAATGTCGACGCCCTGCCCGCTGCCGTTGAAATCGAAGGGCGCGAAGGCCAGACCGGCGCCCCAGGTGTTGTCGAGCGCCGTGATGATGCCGCGAGCGCGGCAGACGCCCACGAGTGCGGGCAGGTCCGGGAATTCCATCGTGACCGAGCCGGCGGCCTCCACCCAGACCAGCTTGGTGCGGCTCGACAGCTTGTCGGCGAGATCCGCCGGATTCATCGCATCGTAGAGCTGGTGGGTGATGCCGAAATTCGCCAGTTCGCCGTTCGCCAGTGCCTTGCTGGGGCCGTAGGCGTTGTCGGGGATCAGCACCTCGTCACCGGCCTTCAGCAGCGCAAAGGAGACCAGCGCGATCGCAGCGAGGCCGCTGGGCACCAGCAGGCACTCAGTGCCGCCCTCCAGCGTGGCGAGCCGCTCCTCGAGCGTGAAGGTGGTCGGTGTGCCGTGCAGGCCGTAGGTGTAGCCGGCCTTGGTCTTCCAGTCCCTCGCGCGCATCGCGGCGACGTCGGCGAAGAAGACGGTGGAGGCCTTGTACACGCCGCGCTGGGGCGCTGCGAAGTTCGCCGGCGGGGTGTATGGATGGTGAATCAGGTCGGTGATGGGCTTGCGCATGCCTCCATGCTAGTCGACCGGATCGGCCGGTCGGCACACAATGCGCCGATGCTGCTGACGCGCGTACCCAGACCTTCGCTGCGACCGTTCGTCCGGTCGATGTGGGCGGCCGATCCCGGTCCGGTCGGCGCGGCGGCGGGCGAAGCGTCCCTGCGGGAACACGTGTTGCCGACAGGTGACATGCACTTGGTGTTCCGGCTCTCGGGGCCGCCGCTTCGGCTCTTCGTCGATGCGGTGGATTCGGTCGGATACACGGTGGGCTACGCGATCGTGGGCGGTGCCAGGTCTGCTTTCTATGCGCGCGATGTGTCTGTCGCTACCGGTTCGGTGGGCGTGCAGTTCCGGCCCGGCGTCGCAAGGGCATTGTTCGGCATGCCGGCAGATGAACTGGCCGAGCGCCACACACCGCTGGACGCGCTCTGGGGCGCCCAGGCGTCGGAGGCGCTGGAGCGGGTGCACGAGGCCGGAACGCCTGCGGCCCGACTGACCGTCCTGGAAGACTTGCTGAACGAACGACTGGAGCCGCAGCCGCGCGCGATGCACCCCGCCGTCGCGCAGGCCCTGCTTCGGCTGGGAGGCGGCGCCATGGTGAGCGATCTGGTCGATGCCAGCGGCTACAGCCACCGGCGCTTCATCGCCTTGTTCAGGGACGCCGCCGGCCTGCCACCCAAGCGGCTCGAACGCGTCCTGCGATTCCAGCGGGTGATGGCAGCGGAGCCCGCCCGGGGCACCCTGCCCTGGGCCGATCTCGCCCTTCAGTCCGGCTACAGCGACCAGCCGCATTTCAATCGCGACTTTCTCGAAATCACCGGCATGACGCCGCAGGCCTATCGCCGGGCTTCGCCCAGTTCGCCGAACCACGTGCGCGCTTGAGGGTCAAATTCCTTCAAGACGCCCGCGCCCGGCCAGCCCAGAATCGCCTCCAGACCTTTGATGAGGACGCTTCGATGACCATCCATGAGTTCTTCCCCTACCTCTGCGTGCACGACACGGCTGCGGCCATCGCGTTCTATGGCGAGGTATTCGGCGCGAAGGAGAAATTCCGGCTCACCGAGCCCAGCGGCCGCATCGGGCATGCCGAGCTGGAGTTCGGCAGCACGACGCTGATGCTGTGCGACGAGTTTCCTGAATACGGCATCCGCGGCGCCAGGACCATCGGCGCCACGCCTGTCACCCTGCATCTGCACGTCGACGATGCGGACGCGGTGATGGAACGCGCGCTGAAAGCCGGCGCCGCGCTGCACATGGCGGCGCAGGATCAGTTCTACGGCGAGCGCTCAGGGTCGTTTTTCGATCCCTTCGGTCACCGCTGGAACGTCGGCCACAGCATCGAGGATGTGCCGACCGACGAAATGCAGCGGCGCTATACCGAGATGCTCAAGTGAGCACGAAGGCCGCGGCCTTCAGACCGACCATTTCTCCATCAGCTTCTCGGCGCCGAGCGAGTCGTAGCCCTCGAAGGGCTGGTGGATCCACGGATTGGTCTGCAGGAACTCGACCGAATAGTCCGGCGTGAAGGTCGACAGCGCCTTGGTCCAGATCACCGCGCTGCGCAACTCGGTGATGGGCTTGTAGCTGCTCTTGAGGTTCTCGACCACGGCGTGGAGCGTGTGGCCGGAATCCGCGAGGTCGTCCACCAGCAGCACCTTGCCTGCGATCTCGCCCTTGGGCGTGGTGATGTAGCGCGCGATGTCCAGATGGCCCTGGATCGTGCCGGCGTCCGCGCGGTACGAGCTGGTCGACATGATCGCCAGGGGCTTGTCGAAGATGCGCGAGAGCACGTCGCCGGGGCGCATGCCGCCACGCGCCAGGCACAGGATGGTGTCGAACTGCCAGCCCGACTGGTACACCTTGATCGCGAGCTTCTCGATCAGGTTGTGGTACTCGTCGTAGCTGACGTAAAGGTGCTTGCCGTCTTCGGTCAACATGAAAGATCGTCTCCTGCGAGTGGGGGTCAGTCGGCCAAGTAAGGGTGGCGCATCATGATCGTGTGATCGCGATCGGGGCTGGTCGAGACCATGTGGATCGGCACGCCCGTGACCTGTTCGATGCGCTGCAGATAGAGGCGCGCATTGATGGGCAGCTTCTCGTATTGCGTGACGCCCACCGTGCTCTCGGTCCAGCCTTCGAGCTTCTCGTAGACGGGTGTGCAGCGCTCGATCTCGTCTGCGCCCATGGGCAGGATGTCGGTGTATTCGCCGTCGAGCTGGTAGCCAGTACACAGTTGCAGTTCCTGGAGACCGTCGAGCACGTCGAGCTTGGTGATGCACAGGCCGCTCAGCCCATTGACCTGGGCCGAGCGCTTCAGCAGCGCGGCATCGAACCAGCCGCAGCGGCGGCTGCGCCCCGTGGTCACGCCCTTCTCCGCACCGACGGTGCTCAGGTGATAGCCCACGGTGCCCGGCTTTTCCCAGTCGAGTTCGGTCGGGAACGGGCCGCCGCCGACGCGCGTGCAGTAGGCCTTGGTGATGCCGAGGATGTAATGCAGCATGCCCGGCCCGACACCGGACCCCGCTGCCGCATTGCCGGCCACGCAGTTGCTGGAGGTGACATAGGGATAAGTGCCATGGTCGACGTCGAGCAAAGTGCCCTGCGCGCCTTCGAACAGCAGGTTGGCGCCCGCGCGGTTGGCGTCGTTGAGCTCGCGCGAGACGTCGGCCATCATGGGCTTGAGCAGTTCGGCGTGGCGCATCGCTTCGTCGTAGACGGTGTCGAAGTCGATGGCCGGTGCGCTCAGCACCTGCGTCAGCACGTGGTTGTGCAGGTCGAGCAACACGCGCAGCTTGGTCGCGAAGCGCTCGGGGTGCTTCAGGTCCTGCACGCGCAGCGCGCGGCGGGCGATCTTGTCCTCGTAGGCCGGGCCGATGCCGCGGCCGGTGGTGCCGATCTTCTCGATGCCGCCCTTCTCGCGGTAGGCCTCGCGCGCAATGTCGAGCGCCGCGTGGAACGGCAGGATTAGCGGGCAGGCCTCGCTGATGCGCAGCCGCGAGCGGACCTCGACGCCGGCCTTCTCCAGCCCTTCGATCTCCTCGAACAGCTTGCCGGCCGACAACACCACGCCATTGCCGATGTAGCACTTGACGCCGGGCCGCATGATGCCGCTCGGGATCAGATGCAGCGCCGTCTTGACGCCATTGATGACCAGCGTGTGGCCCGCGTTGTGGCCGCCCTGGAAGCGCACGACGCCCTGCGCGCTCTCCGTCAGCCAGTCGACCAACTTGCCCTTGCCTTCGTCGCCCCACTGGGTTCCGACGACGACCACATTTCTTCCGGTGGTTACGCTCATGATTTTTCGCTTTTCAGGATTCAGATGGCTTGAACGCGCCACTGGCCGTCGCGCTCGACGAGCTCGCGGTCGCAATGGAATTCGTCGATTTCGCTGTCGTGGCCCGGCAGGACGCACACGACGGTTTCGCCTTCGCCGCGCAGGGCGGTAATGGTCTTGTTGAGGGCCTCGGCATCGCTCCACGGCGCTCGGATGGCGGCGCGCAGGGGCCTTGCGGGCAGCACGCCGACCAGTTCGCGGACGTCGAGGCTGAAGCCCACCGCTGGACGGTTGCGGCCGAACACGGCCCCCACCTCGTCATAACGGCCGCCACGCACCAGGGCGTCGCTGGCGCCCTCGGTATAGATGCCGAAGCGCATGCCGCTGTAGTAGGCATAGCCACGCAAGTCGGCCAGGTCGAAACTGACGCTGGCGCCTTCGAGGTGGCCAGCCAGCTGCTTCAGGTCAGACAGCGCGGCACGAACGCCGGCAGAGTCCGGCAGGGCCTTGGCAGCTTCGTCGAGCACGGACGCGTCACCGTACAGCTGGACGAGCGCCAGCAGACCCTCACGCGACGGCGCGGGGAAGTTGGCCGTGAGTTCTCGCAGGGCGCTGGCGTCCTTGGCCGCCAGGGCCGCATGGATACGCGCAATGACGGCGGCATCGACCGGCATGCCGGCAAACAGAGAGCTCACGATGCGCGCGTCCGCCAGGTCGACGATGACCGGACTTTGCGCGGGCCCGGTGACGCCGGCGGCTCGCAGACAATCGAGCGCCAGGCGCAGGACTTCAGTGTCGGCTTCGAGCCCGGCATGGCCGTAGATTTCAGCGCCGAACTGCAGCGGCTCGCGCGTTGCATGGGGACGATCGGGGCGCGTGTGCAGGACCGGGCCGCAATAGCAGAGCCGGGTCACACCCGCGCGATTGAGAAGGTGGGCATCGATGCGCGCGACCTGCGGCGTGGTGTCGGCGCGCAAGCCCATGCTGCGCCCCGACAACTGATCGACCAGCTTGAAGGTTTGCAGGCCGAGCGCCTCGCCCGTGCCGGACAGCAGGGATTCCAGGTGCTCGAGCAGCGGCGGCATGACCAACTCGTAGCCATAGCCACGGGCGGTATCGAGCAGTTCGCGTCGAAGTTCTTCGATGTGGCGCGCCTCGGAAGGCAGCACATCGGCAATGTGATCCGGGAGGACCCAGGCGGACATGGGGATCGGGGGCGTGGTTAAACCGGGATTCTACCGGGACCGCGTCACCCCAATACCCAGAGGAGCGCCAGGCCCAAAAGAATGCTGCAAAGACCGAAGAAGCGGAGTTGCCCGTCGCGCAACTGCATGAGTTGGCCGAAGCCGCGCCGCCAGCCGCCGGGCGAGAGAAAAGGCAGCAGCCCCTCGATCACCAGGACGAGCGCCAGCGCGCTCCAGAAGGTATCGACGTTCACGACGATCCGATCTCAGCAGGCGGCAGGCAGGCGCGCTGTCATCCTCAGCGACGGGGTGCATTGCTCGTCGAGCCGGAGCTTTGCATCGACTTGAAGAAGTCCGATGACGGATCCAGGACCATCACGTCGCTCTTCTTGTTGAAGCTTTGCTTGTAGGCATCGAGGCTGCGATAGAACAGCGCGAACTGCGGGTCGCGGCCGAAGGCGTCGGCATAGATGCTGGCGGCACGGCCGTCGCCCTCGCCCTTGATCTTCTGGGCATCGCGATAGGCGTTGGCCACGATCACTTCGCGCTGGCGATCGGCGTCGGCACGGATCTTCTCGCCCTCGGCAAAACCAGTAGAGCGCAGTTCGTTGGCGACGCGCTTGCGCTCCGCTTCCATGCGGCGGTAGACCGATTCGGTGATGGCTTCGACATAGTCGACCCGCGTGATGCGAACGTCCACGACGTCGACGCCCCACGGCTTGGCACCCTTGACCACCGCCAGTACCTCGCGCTGCACGTCGGACATGACGGCCTCGCGGCGCACGGAGATCAGGTCGCGCACGGTACGCTTGTTGATGTTTTCCTGGAACGCGTTGCGAACCACGCGGTTGAGCTGCACGGCACCGGCGTTCTCGTCGAGGCCAACGTTGCGGATGTACTCCGACGGATTGGTGATGCGCCAGCGCACGTACCAGTCGATCACCACGCGCTGCTTTTCCGCGGTGAGCATGGGTTCGGGGTCGAGGCTCGACAGCGTCAGCAAGCGCTTGTCGATGTACGACACGTTCTGGAACGGCGGCGGGAGCTTGAAGTTCAGGCCCGGCTCGGTGATCACTTCCTTGATCTGCCCGAGCGCGTACACCACGCCGAACTGGCGCTGGTCGACCACGAAGAGGGTCGAACTCAGCAGCGCGAGCGCCACCAGGACCGACGAGACGATGAATCCGATTCTGTTCATATTCTTGTGTCCTCAGCGCACGTCGCGGTCGCGCGAGCGGCCATCGCGGGCGCGCGCGTCGCCTGCGGATGGGGCAACCGGAATCACCGACGACTGTGGTGCGGCCGTGCCCGCGACATTGGGATTGGCAGCGTCCACCGGCGTACCAGCCGCGTTCTGACCGGAGAACTGCATCAGCTTGTCGAGTGGCAGATAGAGCAGGTTCGAGTTCTGCTTCGAGTCGACCAGCACCTTCGTCGTGCTGCTGTAGATCTGCTGCATGGCATCTGTGTACATGCGGTCGCGCGTGACCTGCGGCGCCTTCTGGTATTCGGAGAGCACCGAACTGAAGCGCTGCGCATCACCTTGCGCCTGTGCAACGATCCGCGCCTTGTAGGCCTCGGACTCTTCCTTGAGACGCGAGCCGGTACCCGTCGCGCGCGGAACCACGTCATTCGCGTAAGCCTGCGCTTCGTTCTTGGTGCGCTCGCGTTCCTGGCCGGCCTTGAGCACGTCGTCGAATGCCGCCTGCACCTGCTCCGGGGGACGCACCCCGCCCTGCTGCAGGTTGATGCCGACGACCTCGACGCCGACCTTGTAGCGGTCGAGGATGGTCTGCATCAGCGCGCGCACGCGTGGCGCAATCTGGTCACGCTCGTCAGCGAGCGCAGCGTCCATGCGCATCTTGCCGACCACCTCGCGGACGGCTGTCTCGGCCACCTGCACCACGGTATCGGCCGGCGACTTGCTCTCGTAGAGGAAGGCACGGGCGTCGCTCAAGCGGTACTGCACGGCGAACTTGATCTCGACGATGTTCTCGTCCTCGGTCAGCATGGCGGACTCGCGCAGGCCGGTCGAGCGCACGATGGTGTCGCGGCCGACGTCGACGGAACGGATCTGCGTGGTGACGACGATCTCGTGGCGCTGAATCGGATACGGCAGCCGCCAGTTGAAACCGGCGCCCACGGTCGCCTTGTAGCGGCCGAATTGCGTGATCACGGCCTGCTGGCCTTCGTTCACGATGAAGAAGCCGGTGCCCAGCCAGATCAGGACTGCAACTGCCGCAACCAGCCCGAGGCCGAAGCCCGCGTTCTTCATGTCGGGCTTGAGGCCGCCACCGTTGCCACCGTTCGGCCGGTTGTTGTCGCCGCCGCCGCGCCCGCCGCCGAAGAGGCCGCCGAGCTTTCGATTGAAGTCGCGCCAGAGTTCATCGAGATCCGGTGGCCCCTGGTTCGGGCCTTGGCCGCGCGGGCGATTGTTGTTACCCGAAGGCGGCGGAGCGGGAGGCTCGCCGTCGGGACGGTTGGCGGCGGGACGGTCGCCGTTCGACGAGGAGTCGTCACCCCGGCCCCACCGGCCATCGTTCAGGTTGAACATGCCGGAAAACCGTCTCCACACTGGCTTTGCATTCATTCGATTCTGTTCTTGAGTCAGTGACGGGGATTGTGCCCAATCAGTTGGCGGCATCGTGCAATTCGGCGCTGGCTTCTGGGGTCATGTCTTCAGACAGCAGGCGCGATCGTTGGGCGAGTTCGGCGCGCAACGCCGGAACGCCTTCGCCGGTGTGGGCACTCAGGAAGATGCGAGGCACTTGCACGCCGTCGACGTCGATCTCGTCCTGGAGATGCAGGGGGTGCTGCGCGCTTTCAAGAGCGTCGAGCTTGTTGAAGACCAGGAGCTGCGGAACCGTGTCGGCACCGATGTCCTTGAGCACGCCCTGCACTTCGGCCATCTGTTCGGGATGATGGGGATTGGACGCGTCCACCACGTGCAGCAGCAGGTCCGCATCGACGGCCTCCTGCAAAGTGGCCCTGAAGGCGTCGATCAAACCGTGAGGCAGGTCGCGAATGAAGCCGACCGTGTCGGAGATCGACACCTTCCGGCGTGCGTCGCCCAGGTACAAATGGCGCGTCGTCGTGTCCAGCGTCGCGAAGAGCTGGTCGGCCGCATAGGCGCGGGCCTTGACCAGCGCATTGAACAACGAAGACTTGCCGGCATTGGTGTAGCCGACCAATGAGATGTTGAAGGTGTCGCGACGCTCACGCTGCCGCCGCTGGGTGCCGCGCTGCCGCCGAACCTTGGCGAGCCGCTCGCGTGTGCGCTTGATGGCTTCGCCGATCATGCGGCGGTCGAGTTCGATCTGGGTTTCGCCGGGGCCGCCGCGCGTGCCGATGCCACCGCGCTGACGCTCCAGGTGGGACCACCGGCGCACGAGGCGCGTGCTCAAGTATTGCAGCCTGGCCAGCTCGACCTGCAGCTTGCCTTCGTGCGAACGCGCGCGCTGGGCGAAGATTTCGAGGATGAGGAAGGTGCGGTCATAGACCGCGACACCGAGTTGGCGCTCGAGGTTGCGCTGCTGCGCCGGGCTCAGGGCCTGGTCGAAGACGACTTCGCTCGCGCGATGCAGTTCGGCGAGTTCGCGGATTTCGTCGGCCTTGCCGCTTCCGACGAACAATGCCGCGTCGGGCGCCTTGCGTTTGCACACGAGGCGAGCGACCGGCTCCAGGCCCGCGGTCTGCGCAAGCAGTCCGAGTTCCTCGAGTTCGCCGTCGAAATGGGGCAGCCCGAAGTCCACGCCGACAAGAACGACGGCGCCTTCCTTGCGGGGAATCAGTTCAGACAAGCGGAGTCAAAATTGGAAAAAGCGCGGCGGACGAACCGCCGCGCTCCGTGCCGTTCAGGCGGCAGTGTCGTCGTTCTCGGCAGCCGAGAAGTTGACGGCCCGACCCGGCACGATGGTGGAGATGGCATGCTTGTAGACCATCTGGGTCACCGTATTGCGAAGCAACACGACGTACTGGTCAAACGACTCGATCTGACCTTGCAGCTTGATGCCGTTGACCAGATAGATCGAAACAGGCACGTGCTCTCTACGCAAGGTGTTCAGGAAGGGGTCTTGTAGAAGTTGCCCTTTATTGCTCACGATATTCTCCGTGTTCAAGAGTAGTTGTTGGACTGATCACCTTAACACAGCGTTTCCGCGCTGCAGCAAGAAAGTCCAATGGCCTTGTAAAAAAACGGCAGTTAAAAGCCGGAACTTCGGCTGCCGATGCTGCTCTTTGGACGCTATTGGCGGCCAAGCCGCAAGAATGCCGTTCACTCGTCCTTGTCGGCGTACGGATTGCGCGAAGTCTTGAGTTCGATGCGCAAGGGCGTGCCGACCAGATCGAATTCCTTGCGAAACCGGCCTTCCAGGAAGCGCTTGTAGGCGTCAGTGACGTGCTCCAGCGAATTGCCGTGAATAACGATCACTGGCGGGTTCATACCACCCTGGTGCGCATAACGCATCTTCGGCCGGAACATGCCCGAGCGCTTCGGCGCCTGGAATTGAACCGCTTCCAGCAACAGGCGCGTCAGCACCGGCGTAGACATCTTGCGCGTCGCGGACTTGTGGGCCTGCACGATGGCCTGCCAGACCGGGCCGAGCCCCTGCCGCTTGACGGCCGAAATGAAATGCAGCGCAGCGAACTTCAGGAACGGCAGGCGTGTCTCGATCTGGCGCTGGATCTGCTCCCGCTGGTAGCTGTCCACCGCATCCCATTTGTTGATGGCGATCACGACCGCGCGGCCGCTCTCCAGGATATAGCCTGCGATATGGGCATCCTGGTCGGTCACGCCCTGCGTCGCGTCGAGCAGCAGCAGGACCACGTTCGCGGACTCGATGGCCTGCAGTGTCTTGACCACCGAGAACTTCTCGATCGCCTCGAACACCTTGCCCTTGCGGCGCAGCCCCGCTGTATCGATCAACTCGAAACGCTGCCCGTTGCGCTCGAACGGCACCATGATGGCGTCGCGCGTGGTGCCGGGCATGTCGAAGGCAACCAGCCGCTCTTCGCCGAGCCAGGTGTTGATCAGCGTGGACTTACCGACGTTGGGACGGCCGGCGACAGCCAGCTTGATCGCCTTGTTGGCCTCTTCTTCCTCGGCCTCGTCCTCTTCGGGGAGGTCGAGTGGCCCGAGCGCGAGTTCGACCAGGTCGCGAATCCCCTGCCCGTGCGCCGCGGAGATGCCATACACCTCGCCGAAGCCCAGTTCGTAGAAGTCGACCAGCTTGGTGCCGTCGTGCATGCCTTCGGCCTTGTTGGCCACGAGCACGCAGGGCTTCCCTAGCCGGCGGAGTTCGTTCGCGATGTCGTGATCCTGGGCCGACAGCCCTTCGCGCGCATCCACCACGAAGATAACCACGTCGGCTTCGGCCACCGCCTGCCGCGTCTGCTTGGCCATCTCCTTGAAAATGCCGCTGCCCGCGTCAGGCTCGAAGCCGCCGGTGTCGATCACGATGAATTCGCGCTTGCCCTGCCGGCCATTGCCGTAGTGACGGTCGCGCGTCAGGCCTGCAAAGTCGGCGACGATGGCGTCGCGCGTCTGCGTCAGGCGATTGAACAGGGTCGACTTGCCGACGTTGGGACGCCCGACCAGTGCAATGACCGGCTTCATTGAAGGCGTCCTTTCACGTGATTACTCAGGCCGGAAGCCGAACACACCGCCATTGCGGGTGACGACCACGACCGTATTGCCCGCCAGAACCGGCGTTGCAGCGATGGCTGATCCATCGGGCGTAAGGCGAGTCTGTTGCGAACCGTCCTCGCGAGAGAGCACATGCACCAGGCCGGTGCTGTCGCCGATGATCAGCGAGCGGCCGACCGCGAGCGGAGCGGTCAGCATGCGGTACTTGAGCAGGTCGGCCTGCTGCCAGGCGCGCTCGCCGTCGGAGCGGCGCCAAGCGATGACGGTGCCGTTCTCCTCGGTGCCGAAGACATAGCGGTCGTCGCCCCCCAGGCCTTCGGCGCTCACGGCCGGCTTGGTCCAGAGGAGCGCGCCGCGCGAGGCGTCGACACAGCCCACGTTGGCGTAGTAGGCGCGCACGCAGACGACGTCGCCGATGCGGCTCACGGAGCCTGTCAGATCTACGAGGCGCTCAACGTCGTTGGTGCCGCGTGGTGCGGCAATCGACGACTCCCACCGCGAGGTGCCGTTCGCAGGATTGATGCCGACCAGCCGGCCGCCCACTCCGGTCACCAGCGTGTCGCCGACGGCGAGGAGCACGCCGGGCTTCTTCAAGACCAAATTCTCTGCCGGGCGCTGCTGCGACCAGAGGCGGCGGCCGCTCTGCCCATCCCAGCCGCTGGTCGTGCGATCCGCGGCCTGGACGAAGATGCGGCGGCCAGCCACCAGCGGCGGCGTATAGGCCTGGGCCGTCAGGCGCTGCTTCCACAGCACCTTACCGCCTTGCAGGGCGACGAGCTCGCTGTTGGCCGTCACGACGGCGACCATCGATCCGTCGCTGCCCACACCGGCTGCCAGGGGCTCACCGACCTTGGCGCGCCACACTTCCTGGCCGGCGCGCGCGTCGATCACGGCCACCGTGCCGTCGCTGCTCGCGACCGCGACGAGGTCACCGCTGACATTCGTCGACAGGGGGAATTCCACCGCCGGAATGCGCACGCTCCAGGCTTGGCGCACGCCCATCAGCGCCGGATTGGCGGGAAGTTCGGCGGGCTTGGGCCTCGATGTACCGGAACAGGCGGCCAGTGCGGCAATCAATACCACTGCAGCGCCTGAGCGCAGAACGGGCGCAGAAGGCAGGTAACGCTTGAAATTCATGGCTTGGTCTTGGCTGGGGAAGCAGCGCCGGCAGCAGCCAGGCTCTTCGGGTCGACGCCAACGGCATTGAGCTTGATCTCGACGAGACGGCGATAGTCCGTGCGCGGCTCGAAAGCGGCCCAGGCCTTCTGGTATTCGGCTTTCGCCTCGTCACGCTTGCCCTGAGCAAGATAGATGTCGCCCTTGCGGTCCGCGACCAGCGCTTCGAATTCCTTGGGTACATCGCCCGAGAGCTGCTTGAGCGCCTCGTCATACGACTTGGCTTCGAGCAACTCGGCCGCGAGGCGCAGCTTGGCGACGGCTTGGTAGCCGGGATCAACCGCATGCTCCGCCACCCAGGCTAGCGCGGCGCGCGAGCCATCCAAGTTGCCTTTCTCGTACAAGGTCTTCGCGGCCAGCAGACCGGCCTGCTGCGCATAGGCGGTGCCGGCGAACTTGTCCTTCATGTCGGCGAGAGCGCGTTCGGTGCGGGCGGTGTCGCCGGCCTGCGCGCTGCGCTCGACTTCGTCATAGAGCGCGGACGCTTGCACGGCCTTGGTGCGCTGAAAATACTGCCAGCCGTTCCACGCCACGAAGGCGCCGGCTGCAAGCAGCACGACCCAGGTGATCAGGGTGCCGTAGGTGTTCCAGAAATGCTTGAGCTGGTCGAGCTGTTCCTGTTCTTCGAGGTCGAGATGGGTGGCCATGCGCTGTCAGTTGTTGGGAGCCGAGGATTGTAGGGTGGCGGCCCATGCGGGCACATCGGCGAGCGGCCGGGTACTTTGCGCACCACTGCCATCCCGCAACGCCTTGACGGTGACCTCACCGCGCAAGAGCTCATCGGCACCGAAGATCAGTGCGTAGGCTGCTCCGCTGGCGTCGGCCTTCTTGAACTGCGACTTGAAGCTGCCCAGTCCATCGGCGGTGGCGGCATGCATCTGCGCCCGCACGCCGGCATCGCGCAACTGCTGCAACGTGCGCAGAGCGACGGGCATCGCGGCAGTGTCAGGCACCACGGCGTAGACGTCGGGCACCGGCATCGGGACCTGTGTGCCCTGCTCTTTCACGAGTTCGAGCACACGCTCGACACCGAGCGCCCAGCCGACAGCCGGAGCGGCCTTGCCGCCGATCTGCACGATCAGGTCGTCGTAGCGGCCGCCCGCGCAAACCGTGCCCTGGGCGCCGAGGCGATCGGTCACGAACTCGAAGACCGAGAGGTTGTAGTAGTCGAGGCCGCGCACCAGGCGCGGGTTGATGGTGTAGCCGATGCCGTTGGCGTCGAGGATGGCGCGCAGCCCATCGAAGTGCGCCAGCGATTCCTCGCCAAGGAAGTCGATCAGCTTCGGCGCCGATTCGACGATGTCCTTCATCGCCGGATTCTTCGTGTCCAGGATGCGCAGCGGGTTGGTGTGCAGGCGGCGCTTGGCGTCTTCGTCGAGCTGGTGGGCGTGCTTCTCGAAGTGGGCGATCAACTGGGCCCGGTGCAGCGCCCGCTCGGCAGGCTGGCCCAGGCTGTTGAGTTCGAGGCGCACGTCGGTCAGGCCCAGTGCCTTCCAGAGTGCGTTCGCCAGCAGGATCAGTTCGGCATCGACGTCCGGGCCGGCAAAGCCCAGGGCCTCGGCACCGATCTGGTGGAACTGCCGGTAGCGGCCGCGCTGCGGACGCTCGTGACGGAACATCGGCCCCATGTACCAAAGCCGCTTGCCACCGTCGTACAGCAGCGAATGCTCGGTGACCGCGCGCACCACGCTCGCGGTGTTCTCGGGCCGCAGTGTCAGTGCCTCGCCGTTGAGCTTGTCCTCGAACGAGTACATCTCTTTTTCGACGATGTCCGTCACCTCGCCGATGCCGCGCACGAACAGCGCCGTGTGTTCGAGGATCGGGGTGCGGATGTTGCGGTAGGCATATCGCGCCATCAGCTCGCGCACGGTGGCCTCAAGCCACTCCCAGCGCGCCGATTCGGGCGGCAATATGTCGTTCATGCCTTTGACGGCATTGAGTTTTTCAGCCATGGATGAGATCAGGCAACCTGTGCAGCGGACTCGCTGCCAAAGCGCTTTTCAATATAGTTTTCGACCAATTGGTGGAACTCGCCGGCGATGTTGTCGCCGCGCAGCGTGAGCGCCTTTTCGCCGTCGATGAAGACCGGCGCCGCGGGGGCTTCGCCGGTGCCGGGCAGGCTGATGCCGATGTCGGCATGCTTGCTCTCGCCCGGGCCATTGACGATGCAGCCCATCACGGCGACCTTCAGGTTCTCGACGCCCGGAAACTTGGTACGCCAGACCGGCATTTGCATGCGCAGGTAATCGTCGATCTGTTTGGCGAGTTCCTGGAAGGTGGTACTGGTCGTACGGCCGCAGCCCGGGCACGCGGTGACGCTCGGCACGAACACCCGCAGGCCCAGCGCCTGCAGGATCTCGTTGGCAATCACCACCTCCTGGGTACGCGATTCGCCCGGCTGCGGCGTGAGCGAGACACGGATCGTGTCGCCGATGCCTTCCTGCAGCAGGATCGACAGCGCCGTGGCCGACGCCACCGTGCCCTTGGTGCCCATGCCGGCCTCGGTCAGGCCGAGGTGCAGGGTGTAGTCGCAGCGCTTCGCGAGTTCGCGGTAGACCGAAATCAAGTCCTGCACGCCGCTGACCTTGCAACTCAGAATGATCTGGTTGCCATTCATGCCCATCGACTCGGCGAGCTTCGCGGAATCGATGGCCGAGGTCACGAGCGCCTCGTACATCACCTGCTTCGCGTCCCAGGGTTCGGCGCGCCGGCTGTTGGTGTCCATGAGGCTGGCCAGCAATTCCTGGTCGAGGCTGCCCCAGTTGACGCCGATGCGCACCGGCTTGTTCCAGCGCATGGCCGCGTCGATCATCTGGCCGAACTGGCGGTCGCGCTTGTCGCCCTTGCCGACGTTGCCCGGATTGATGCGGTACTTGCTGAGCGCCTCGGCGCAGGCCGGATAGTCGGTGAGCAGCCGGTGACCGTTGTAGTGGAAGTCGCCGATCAGCGGCACGTCGACGCCCATGCGGTCGAGCTGTTCGCGGATATACGGCACCTGCGCCGCCGCCTCGGGCGTGTTCACCGTGATGCGCACCATCTCGGATCCGGCAAGTGCCAGTTCCTTGACCTGGATGGCCGTGCCGATCGCGTCGACCGTGTCGGTATTCGTCATCGACTGGACACGCACCGGCGCATCGCCTCCCACGGTGACGCTACGGGGCCCCCAGACCACGCTCGCCTGGCGGCTGCGGCGCGCCTTGGGGGCGGCGGGTTCGATCGGGAGGCAGCCGATGGAGTCGATGATGTCCGTCATGGTGTCTGGGGCCTCAGGGTTTGATCTCGAAGCGTGCCACACCTCCGGAACGCGTGACGGGCGCGAGGTCGAAGGCCTTGCCGCGCACGCGCACGTCGACGCCCGAAGCACGGCCGACGACCACCTGCAGCGGCAAAGTACCGTTCAACCCGACCGTTTCGCCCGCCTTGACGGTGCGCCGCAGCAATTGCTTGCCGCCCGATTCGGTCACGGTGATCCACGATTCCTCGCGCGCGACGAACACGATTAAGTCGTTGCTGGCGGCCGAGTCCGAGGCCGCGGCTGCCGGCTCGGCCGGGGCGATTTCCGCGGGCGGCGGCAACACGGGTTGCGCAGCGGGTGCGACGGCCTCGGTCGCGGTGCCGGCCGGAGCGGGCGAACCCGTCGAAGCGTTGGGGTCGCTGGCTTCCGAGGCGGTGAGTTGTGCAATCGACGCACCGACACGGTCGAAGATCGATTGCGGCAACCAGAACAGGACGGCAGCGCCAGCCAACAGCAGCATCACAACGATCAACAGGGGCCGCGAGGGCGGCAGCCAGTTGGATCCTGCGCCCGAACGCGGCGCAGCCGAACGGAGGTTCCGGCTGATCGTCTGATCGGCGTCTGCGAGACCCGGGCGCAAGGCACCCGGCAGCTTGGCCAGCACCGGCGCCGGATCGATTCGCAGGGCCCTGCACACGCTCGCCGCAAGCGCCCGCGCAAACACCGGATCCGGCAAGGACGCGATGTCGTCGGCTTCCAATGCCGCGAGCTTCTGCGGCGACACCTTGAGTGCGGCCGCCACCATGTCGATGTGCAGCCCGTGTGCCTCGCGCGCTTCGCGCAGCATGTCGCCCGCCGTCATGTGAGTGCTGTCACCGGCGACCAGAGGCACCGCTGCGGAAGCCCCGAATTCACTCGCCCGCTCAATCATTGAAATTCCCGCGCTCGTACGCAATCGCCTCCCGCGACTGGGGGAAGCGCCGTTGCAACTGGCCAGCCAGCTGTGCAATCGCCTCACGGTTGTTGAGCTGGCGTTCGATCTTGATGCCGAGCCACAAGGTCTCGGCGCTGGCCGAGGGGCTGTTGTTGACTCGGCGAATGTAGAACTGCGCACGCGACCATTCCTCGCGCTGGGCCAGGACGGACGCCAGGTTGTAGCCGATCACCGGATTGGCGGCATCGAGCTCGTAGGCCTGCGTGAGGCTGCGCTCGGCCTCGGCGCGCTGCCCCGCCCTCAGCTGGCAGATCCCTTGTGTCATGAGCGTCTTGGCGCGATCGGCGTAGCTGGACACTGCGAGCGCGGCACTGAACTGCTGCTGCGCGTCGGCATAGCGGTTCTGCTGGCACAGGAGCCAGCCGTAGTTGTGAAGAACATTGGGCTCGCGCGGATTCAATGCAATGGCGCGGCGGAAACTGTCCTCGGCTGCGGGAGCATCGTCGAGCCGCATGTAGACGAGGCCGCGCAAGTTGTAAGCGTCCGCAAAGGTCGGATCTGCAGCAAGCGCCTGCTTGATTTCGTCCAGCGCGACCGTCGTCTGCCCTTGCTGGAAGTAACCGATCGCCAATTCGATGCGCAGCTTGGCGCGTTTGCGGGCGTTCGTTTCATCCGAATCGGTCACGATGGCAGCGGCATTGGGAGCATTGCTCGGCAAGACGCCATCCCTGGTGGCGCAGGAGGTCAGCAGGAACACGGCCGCAACGCCATAGAGCGCCTGCATCACCAGCGTTTGCGCAGTCGGAAAGGCCTTGCTCATCGGGTCATTGCTCCTCGGGAGTGGATGTGACGGCCTTCGTGCGGGCCGGATGCAAAACGACGGTTCGCCGCTGGGCCATGCGCTCGGCCGCGTGGGTACGGTCCTTGACGTCGCCTGCCAATTGGCCGCACGCGGCGTCGATGTCGTCGCCACGCGTCTTCCGAACCGTGGTGACGATGCCTGCTTCGCTCAATACCTTGGCGAAGGACAACACCCGGGGCTGCGGCGAACGCAACAGGCCGGATGCCGGAAATGGATTGAAGGGGATCAGGTTGAATTTGCAGGAGACCCCCTGCGAGCGAACCAGGTCCACCAGCTGACGTGCATGCTCCGGCTGGTCGTTGACGCCGTCCAGCATGCAGTACTCGAAAGTGATGAAGTCGCGCGGCGCGTGCGCGAGGTAGCGCTTGCAGGCTTCCAGAAGTTCGGCGATGGGGTACTTGCGATTGAGCGGCACCAGGTCGTCGCGCAGCGCGTCGTTCGGCGCGTGAAGCGAGACCGCGAGCGCGACCGGGCAGTCGCCGCCGAGCCGATCGATCATCGGCACCACGCCGGAGGTCGACACCGTCACGCGCCGACGCGACAGCCCGTAGGCGTTGTCGTCGAGCATGGTGCGCAGCGCCGGCACCAGTGCCGAGTAGTTCTGCAGCGGTTCACCCATGCCCATCATCACGACGTTGGAGATGACCCGCTCGTCGCGCTTCAGGTGCTTGCGCAGGAAGTGCTCGGCAAACCACAACTGGGCGACGATCTCGCCGGTCGTGAGATTGCGGCTGAAGCCCTGGTGCCCGGTCGAGCAGAAACGGCATCCGACCGCGCAGCCGGCCTGGGACGACACGCACAGGGTGCCGCGATCGTCCTCGGGAATGAACACGGCCTCGACCGCGTTGCCGTCACCGACATCGAACAGCCACTTGATGGTGCCGTCGGCGGATTCGTGCTGCGTGATCACGGGGAGCGCCTCGACACGCGCCGTGGTCGCGAGCTTCTCGCGCAGCGATTTCGCCAGATCGGTCATGTGCGCGAACTCGTTCGCTCCCCGCTGGTGAATCCAGCGGAAGAGCTGCGTCGCGCGAAAACGCTTTTCGCCCAGCCGTTCGCAGAACGCGGCCAGTCCTTCCAGATCGAAGTCGAGCAGGTTGGCCGTGGTCATTGCGTCAGTCGGGCTGAACCTCAGCGTGCGTAGACGTTGAGGCCGGCGAAGAAGAAGGCCACTTCGTTCTTCGCGGTTTCGGGCGCATCGGAACCATGCACTGCGTTGGCATCGATGCTGTCGGCGAAGTCGGCGCGGATGGTGCCGGCGGCTGCCTTCTTGGGGTCGGTGGCGCCCATCAGGTCACGGTTCTTGGCGATGGCGTCTTCACCTTCGAGCACTTGCACGAACACCGGGCCGGAGATCATGAATTCGACCAGGTCCTTGAAGAAGGGGCGCTCCTTGTGGACGGCGTAGAACTGTTCGGCTTCGTTGCGCGACAGATGCACCAGCTTGGCCGCCACGATCTTGAGGCCGGCAGCCTCGAAGCGGGAGACGATCTTGCCGATGACATTCTTTGCCACTGCGTCGGGCTTGATGATGGAGAGGGTGCGTTCGATGGCCATGGAAATGCTTTCTTGAGAGCTTGAATCTGGATGGGTTTTGTCGGCACCGCAACCCTGAAGCTGCGGACTTTGACAAAGCCTTTGATTTTAACCGGCGCGATAGGGTCAACCCGCAGGAAGCGGGCGAAAGACCGGCGTTCGCGCCGATTTTCAGCGACCTCGGCGGCGACCGCCGCCTTGTCCACCAAAGTTGCCGCCGGCGGGCCCGCCACGGCGCGGACCCTGGCGTTGTTCCTTGCGCTGGCGCGAGAAGCTGTCGGCGCCGATATATCCGAGCGATGTCTTCATCGGGTCCGGCTGGTTGGCACCGCTCGGTGGACGATCGTCGCCCTGACGGTTGCGGCCCTGCTGGCCTTGGCCTTGACCTTGACCCTGGCGGTCGCCGCGATTGCCCCGGCGCCCCTGCGACGGAGCCTTGCCGCCGCCCATGCCACGGTCGGACCGCGCGCCCGGACCGTGGGCCAGCGGATTCGGGATCGGCGCTTCGCGATCGTCCCCTTGAGGGCCGACGCCTCCGCCATTGCGGTTGCCGCGCCGCTTGCGGTTGCGGTTGTTGCGTCCGCCGCCGCCGTCCTGGCCGCCCTGGCCTCTCGGCCCTGCGCCCGGCCGAGCCTGTCGCTCGCCGGAGCCGCCTGCAGCCTGGAACAGCGCCCGGATGTCACGCTCGTCGAGTTCCATCCATGCGCCGCGCTTGAGACCGCGCGGTAGCACCATGGCGCCGTAGCGGATGCGGATCAGCCGGCTGACCGCATGCCCCACCGATTCGAAGAGTCGGCGCACCTCGCGGTTGCGGCCCTCGGAGATGGTGACGCGGTACCAGCAGTTGGAGCCTTCGCCGCCGCCCTCCTCGATGGTCCCGAAATGGGCCATCCCGTCGTCGAGGCGGACGCCTTCGAGCAGGCGCTGCTTCTCCTCGCTGCTGAGAGCGCCGAGCACCCGAACGGCGTACTCGCGCTCCAGCCCGAAACGGGGGTGCATCAACTGGTTGGCCAGTTCGCCGGAGCTCGTGAAGAGCAACAGACCTTCGGTGTTCAGGTCGAGGCGGCCAACGGACTGCCACTTGCCCTGCTGCAGGCGCGGGAGCTTGCGGAAAACGGTTGGGCGGTTCTGAGGATCGTCGTGCGTGACGACTTCGCCGACCGGCTTGTGGTACGCGATGACGCGCGCCGGCGGCGGTGCGATGCGGTAGCGAATCGGCTTGCCGTTGACCTTGACCTGGTCGCCGTACTGGATGCGCTGCCCGATGTGGGCGGGCTCGTTGTTGACCGAGATCCGGCCCTGGAGGATGAGTTGCTCCATCTCGAGGCGCGAGCCCAGGCCAGCTTGCGCCAGCACCTTGTGCAGCTTGGGCGAATCGGCCTCCGGCAGCAGCACGCGCTTGAGCGGCGGCACTTCGGGGCTTTCCTCGTCGGCGTCGAACTGGCCCGAAATAACGTCGGCAAATCGAATCGGCTCGGGCGGCGGCGCATTGCGCTGTTCACGCTCGGCGGCGCGGCGCGCACGGTCGAGGTCGTCTTCCTCTTCGTCCGGCTCTTCGTCCTCATCGCCTTCATCCACCTCGAAAGCAGGTACCTCGCGCGCGGTGTCCACAGGCGGTGCAGGCCGCTCCTCGACAGCTGGCGCCCCGACGGACTCCACCGCATCATCGGCCGGGGTCTCGGCCGACACGTCTGTGGCGTCGGGCTTGCGCCGACGCGGACGACGCTTGCGCGGCGCCTCGGAAGCGCCTTCTGCGACAGGGGCGGTGGCACCATCTTCAGGCTGCAACGCCGCATCCGCCGCGCGCTCCTCGGAGAGGGGTTCGGCCGGCAGCGTGGCTGCGTCATCGGGATCTTTGGGGCTCATGGTCGGGTTCCGGAAGGGACAGCGGTGGCGTCGGCCTCATCGGACGGTGCAACTGCATCTGCATCCGCGTCGATGGGAGAGGAGGATGGGGATTCGGTCTGAGCGGGTGCGTCGATTTCAGGATCGATCGCCACTTCGGCTTCAGTGGCGTCGGCGGTTTCAGCGATGACCACGACGGCCTCGAGGGCTTCGCCACTCGCTGCGTTAGTTCCCGCAGGCACCGCCTCGGGCTGCGCTGCGATTTCTTCGATCGGCAGCGTAGGCTGGTCTTCGCCGGCCGCACGATGGAGCGCTTCGATCAAGGCGCCCTGCTGCGATGGCGATTCGATCACCGGCAACTGGTCCAGCGAAGCGAGGCCCAGGTCGTCGAGAAACTGTCGCGTGGTCGCATACAGGCCCGGCCGGCCGACGGTTTCGCGATGACCAATGACTTCGACCCAGTTGCGGTCTTCGAGTTGCTTGAGGATCAGCGAATTGATGGTGACACCCCGGATGTCTTCCATGTCACCTCGCGTGACTGGTTGCCGGTAGGCAATGATCGCCAGCGTCTCAAGGGCCGCACGCGTGTAACGCGGCGGCTTCTCGGGGTGCAGGCGATCGAGATGGTCACGAAGCTCGGGCCGGCTCTGGAAACGCCAGCCGGTACCCACGCTCACGAGCTCAAGGCCGCGTTGCGACCAGTCTTCCTGCAATTCGAGCAACAACGACTTGATCGTGTCCGCGCCCAGTTCGTCGTCGAACAGCACGCGCAGTTCGCGCACCGGCAACGGCTGGGTCGAACAGATCAACGCGGTTTCGAGAATGCGCTTGGCATCCGCCGTATTCATGGTTCGCGTTATCCCGGAAAAGGCGTCTCGGGGACGCTTGTTCAGATGGATGAAAGAAGGCGCTGCAGGCACGCGGCGAATGCAACGCGAGGCCGGCATCGAATGGCCGGCGCGGCCCTCGGGACCGTCAGGCGCGATTGTAATCCAGCCCCCACTCGTAAAAACCCTGAGCGAGATCCGCCGGCGGCTGCGACTGGAACTCCATCGGCTGCCCGGTGATGGGATGCACGAATCCGAGCCTGAAGGCGTGCAGCGCCTGACGGTTCAGCCCGGCAGCGTTAGTGCCTCCGTAGAGAGCATCGCCGACGAGCGGATGGCCGATCGACGCCATGTGCACGCGAATCTGGTGGGTCCGCCCCGTTTCCAGCGTGCAGCGCACCGCACAGCCCAGGTCGTTGGTGTCGAGCGCCTCGATCAGCGTGCGCGCTGGCTTGCCGGAATGGCGCTCCAGGTCGACCACCGCCATGCGCAGGCGATTGCGCGGATCGCGGCCGATCGCGGTGTCCACATGTCGCGCGTTGGCGCCCTGCCAGGTGCGGTGGGCGAGCGCGAGGTACTGGCGCTTGACTTCGCGCGCTGCGATCAGCGCAACAAGCGCATCCATCGCCGCGCGGCTGCGCGCGACGACCATCAGGCCGCTGGTGTCGCGGTCCAGCCGATGCACGATGCCGGCGCGAGGCAACAGCGCCGCCCGCGGATCGAGCGCAAGCAGTCCATTCAACAAGGTTCCACTCCAGTTGCCTGGTGCCGGATGCACCACAAGCCCCACAGGCTTTTCGATGACGCGCAGATGGTCGTCTTCATGCAGCACGTTGATCGCCATCGTCTCGGGCCGGAATGCCTGGCTCTGCGGTGTCGGGCGAAGCTCGACGCGCCCGGCTTCGCCGGCATGCACCGTGGCCGAGGTCTTGGTCACCACCCTCCCCTGCAGTTCGACGGTGCCAGCATCGATGAGTTGCTGGAGGTAACTGCGCGAGAACTCGGGCACCAATGCGGCAAGTGCCCGATCCAGCCGCTGGCCGTGCTGGGCCTCGCCGATCAGGAAAGTGCGAATTTCGCTGGCGTCGGACAGCTCCACACCCTCGTCGTGGTCGGCCGCCTCCGGGGTATTGCCCAAGGGGTCGGCCGATATAATTGAGGGCAACTGTTTCACGAAAGCCTTATCTGATGTTTCGCGCCAAATTATCGGTTGTCTCCGGCTGGCTGGCCCTTTGCGCGGCAGCATGGCTGGTGGCTGGCTGCTCGACCCCGACCGACAAGACCGCGAACTGGAGCCCCAACCGGATCTACTCCGAAGCCAAGGACGAAGTGGACTCGGGCGCCTACGACAAAGCGGTGCCGTTGTACGAGAAGCTGGAAGGCCGCGCTGCCGGCACGCCGCTCGCGCAACAAGCGCAGCTCGACAAGGCCTATGCCCAATTCAAGGCAGGCGACAAGGTTCCGGCCGTCGCGACGCTCGATCGCTTCATAAAGCTGCACCCGGCCAGTCCGGCGATCGACTACGCGCTCTATCTCAAGGGCGTGATCAATTTCAACGACGACCTCGGCATGTTCGCGTTCATGACGCGCCAGGACTTGTCGGAGCGCGACCAGAAGGCCGCGAAGGAATCGTTCGAGGCGTTCAAGGAGCTGGTGACCCGCTTCCCCGAGTCGCGCTACACGCCAGACGCGCGCCAACGGATGAACTACATCGTCAACTCGTTGGCGCAGTATGAAGTTCACGTGGCGCGCTACTACTACAACCGCGGCGCCTACCTGGCGGCCATCAACCGCGCGCAGCAGGCCCTGGCAGACTACCGCGAAGTTCCGGCGCTCGAAGAAGCGCTGTACATCATGTACATGTCCTACGACAAGCTGGGCCTCAACGATCTCCGTGACGACACCCAGCGTGTGCTGACCTCCAACTATCCAAAGAGCGAATATCTGACGCGAGGCTTCCGGGCCAAGGACGATCCTTGGTGGAAGCTCTGGTGAACACAAAGCCCCCCGGCTTTTCACTTCGCATTCGCTTCGTGTAATTTGCCACCCCCCCAACGGGGCGGCGCGGCTCGCCTTGGGGCGGCCCGGTGGCCGCATGCTCGAGCCAGCAGACTACTCAGCGTTCCTCTCCGCTACCAATTCGACGACGGCGGCATCGAACTCCATTTCGGTCTCGATCCTGCGCATGGGCGGCAGCGCGGCGAGCAGGCGGCGGCCGTAGCCCATGGCGACGAGGCGCGTGTCGCAGATCACCAGCACACCCATATCGGTCTCTCGCCGGATCAACCGTCCGGCGCCCTGCTTGAGCGCTACGGCGGCTTCGGGTAGCGAATAGTCGCTGAAGGAGCTGCGTCCTTGCGACTCGAGACGTTGCGAACGTGCCTCGACGAGCGGGTCATTGGGCGGCGGGAACGGAAGCTTGTCGATCACGACCAGTTGCAGGGCATCGCCGGGAGCATCGAACCCCTCCCAGAAAGAGGCTGATGCGACCAGAACACAGCCGGAACGCCCATCGGCAGACCCTTCACGAAAGCGGTCCATGAGGACCCGCTTGGGAAGTTCACCCTGCACCAGCACTTCCGGCCGCTGAACGGGCTCCAGATGCTCGAATTCCTGCCGCATGGCATCGCCAATCGTCCGCAGCGCGCGCAGCGTCGTCGTGAGGACCAGCGTGCGACCACCGAGCACGCCAGCTCCCCGGGCGGCGAGTTGCGCCACGCGTTGGCTGTGCGCCGGATCGTTCGGCTTGGGAAACATGCGCGGTACGTAGAGCGCCGCCTGGCGTGCGTAGTCGAACGGGCTCTGGACGCGCAGCACCTCGGCATCGTCGAGGCCGCAGGGCTCTGTGAACCAGCGCAGCTTGGGATCGTCCCCGAGCGTGGCCGAGGTGAAGACCCATGCGCGCCCTTGCTCTTCCTCGTTGTCCGCGTCCGACTTGAGGACACGCGTTCGCACCGCTTCGGCGATGTCGAGCGGCGACTCGATCAATCGCAGCTGTGTTCCGACGTCCACCCAGCGCACCGATCCGTCGGGACAGCTCTCGGCGAAGCGCTCTGCACGGTCCGACAGTTGCTGCGCGCGATCATGGAGGCGACCGAAATCGGGCGACAGTTCGCTCACGGTGTCGATCCCCCTCGCTGCTTCAGCGAAAGCCTGCTGCAGCGCATCGAGCGCGTCCTGCCATGCCTCCGGCGCGACGCCTTCCGGCGACGCACCGGCCCAGCGCAGCTTCGCGCCGGAGTATTGCTTGCCCACCGACAGCCGCAGTTCGCGCGCACCGCGCTCGACCCCTGCCACCAGTCGCTGCCAGTCGACCAACCCTCGCGCATGCTGGAGCCCCGCTGCCAGCAGGTCGCGTGCAAAGTCCAGGGCTTGCCCACTGCCAAGCTGAGCGCCGAGGAACTGAACCCCGGTTTCATTGAGCTGGTGTGCCTCGTCGAATACGACGACCCGCACGGTCGGCAGCAACTCCGCCATGCCGGATTCGCGCACGGCGAGGTCGGCGAAGAACAAGTGGTGGTTGATGACCACCACGTCCGCCGCCATCGCCTCGCGACGCGCGAGATTGACGTGGCACGGCTTGAACTGAGGGCATTGCGCGCCGAGGCAGTTCTCGCGGGTGGATGTCACCAGGGGGATCAGCGGCGAGCGCTCGTCCAACCCCGGCAACTCGGCCATGTCGCCCGTGCGCGTGGACTTGGACCACTGCTCGATCTTCGCAAGCGTGCGCAGCGAGCCGCGTTCGGGCAGCGAGGCGTCATGGCGCGCCTGATCGAGGCGGTGCAGGCACACATAGCTGGACCGCCCCTTGAGCAAGGCGGTCCGCACCGGTAGCCCCAGCGCAGCGACCAGCCGGGGCAGATCGCGGCCGAAGAGCTGGTCTTGCAGGGTCTTGGTCGCAGTCGACAGCAGCACGCGCTCGCCGCTCAGCAGTGCCGGCACGAGGTACGAAAAGGTCTTGCCGACGCCGGTGCCTGCCTCTACGACGAGCACGCCGCCCTGGTCGATGGTGCGCGCAACAGCGAGAGCCATCTGCGTCTGGCCTTCGCGTTCTCGAAACTGCTCGGCGGCATGGGAGAGCACGCCATCCTGCGCGAAGGCCTCGCGCACCTCTTGTTCAATGGACATCAGGCGGGCTCTTGCGGGTCGAGCAGGCGTTCGAGGCGTGCGATCTCGTCGCGTAGACCCAGACGCCGCTTCTTCAAACGTCGAAGAAGCAGTTCATCGACCGGGACGACCTCGCCCAGCCGGTCGATCGTGGCGTCGAGGTCCGCATGCTGGATCCGGAGTTCGATCAGCTGGCGTGAAATGGAGTGAAGATTGGAGTCCAACGGGGGCAGTGTGAATTCGACGCAACGGCGCTTCGGCCGCAGCTTGTGTTCACTCGATAATACGTCTTCGTCCCTTCTGCACGACAACATGAAAGACCGCGCCATCGGCGCATCCGCGCCCACATGACCCGAGGCTTTCGACTCGCCGCCGCGACCGGTCTCCACAAGGGAGACCGCCCCTACCAGCAGGACCAGGTCCTGATCATGTCCCACCCCCGCACGCCGGGATGCGTGCTCGGTGTGATCGCCGACGGCATGGGCGGGCGCAGCGGCGGGCGCAAGGCTTCCGATCAGGTTCTGCTGACGGCCCGCCAGCTCTTCTCGCGCTACAAGCCCGGTCGCGACGAAGGCGTGGCCATATTGCGGCAACTGCTGGAAGACGCCCACACGGTGATCAAGCTTACAGCGGTGTCCAGCGAGCAGGAGCCGCACAGCACACTGGCCGCCTTCCTCATGAACCCCGAGGGCGACTGCGCCTGGATTCATGCCGGCGACTCGCGCATCTACCACTTCCACGACGGAAAGCTGGTCAAGCGCACCAAGGATCACTCCTACGTGCAGGTGCTGGTGGACCGCGGCGAGATCAACGACGATGAAGCCAACATGCACCCGCAGAGCAACATCCTGCTGGGCTGCCTTGGCATGAACTCGAGTCCTCCGCCGGTCGACATCCACCTCGTCCCCCGCCTGCAAACGGGCGACGTGCTGATGGCCTGCAGCGACGGGCTATGGCACTACTTCAAGCCCGAGGAGATGGGCGGGTTGCTGGCGGAACAATCGCCGCGCGCTGCCGTGGAGTTGCTGGTCGCCGAAGCGCGGCGGCGTGCACACGGGACTGGCGACAACATCTCCATCGTCGTTCTGAAGCTCGAACCGCTGCCCGCAGACTGAGGCGCCGGGCACGATCCCGTCAGCGAACTACCGGAGCCGGCGCTGCAGGTGCCGGCACAGACGCAGGCGGCTCTCCAGGCGTCGGCAGGGGTGCTGAGCGAGGCTTGGTTCTCGCGGCGTTGCGCTTCTCGAGTTCCACGCGATGTTCCTCCGCCTTCTGCAGTCTTTGTTCGTACTCCGCGCGCGCCGCCGGCGCATCGGCGCGCCGCTGGGCTGCCTTGGCCTGTTCTTCGGCATGGGCGCGCTGCTTGTCGTCGAACTGGCGTTGCCGTTGGGCTGCTTCGGACGCCGTTTGCGCACGGCTTGCTGCGTGATCGGCCGCGCGCTGTTCACGGTCCTGCTGCGACTTCAGCGCTTCGTCCCGCTTCGCTTGCGCATCCTGCGCGCGCTGGTCCGCCTTCTGCTGTTCAAGCTTGTCGAGTTCCGCGGCTGCGCGGCGCTTGCGCTCGAAGTCGTTCATCGACGCTTCCTGACGCTTGATGTCGTCAGTGGCCACGCGGCGGCGGCGACGGCTTTCATGCAGGCAGTCCTCGACCGCGAACTTCCTGTAGCAGGCGGCCTGCTCGGTCGCGAAGCGGGCGTCAGCGGCCTTCCGCTCCTGTGCCAGGCGTGCCCGTTCGACGTCGAAGTTCGTGCTTCCGGTCGTCGCGTCGGACTGCGCCCAGAGGGGCAGCGCGGTCAGGCAAGTCAGCAATGCAAGGACGATGTTCTTCATCATGTAAGGCGGGTATCGACGACACGGCGTTCGAGCGCGAGGAATTCGGTCGACTGCATCTCGTTGAGTCGGGACACGGTTCGCGGAAACTCGTGGGCCAGCGGCCCTTCCGTGTACAACGCCTCGGGCGGCACTTCGGCGGACATGATCAGCTTCACGCGCCGATCGTAGAACACGTCGACCAGCCACGTGAAACGACGTGCTTCCGACGCCATGCGAACGGGCATGTAGGGCACGTCGGACAGCAGCACGGTGTGGAACTGCGTTGCGATTTCCAGGTAGTCGTTCTGCGAGCGCGGACCGCCACACAGCGTCTTGAAATCGAACCAGACCACGCCCCCGGCTTTGCGCCGCGCGTGGATCTCGCGCGACTCGATGTGCAGGACCGGGTTCTCGTCCGCGCTTTCGGCCAGCCGCTCGAAGGCCTTGCGCATTTCCTTGTCCGCCGCGGCGCCATTGGGCGTGAGATAGAGCCGCACCTGCTCCAGCGTGCGGCGGCGGTAGTCGGTGCCATTGTCGACGCTGATGACTTCGAGTCGGTCGTTCAGGAGCGCGATCGCGGGAAGGATGCGGTCCCGGTGCAGGCCGCCCGGATACAGATCGTCCGGCTTGAAGTTCGAGGTGGTGACGAAGCCCACGCCGTTCTCGAACAGCGCCACCAGAAGTCGATGCAGGATCATCGCGTCGGTGATATCGGCGACGTGGAACTCGTCGAAGCAGATCAGCCGATAGCGCTTGGCGATGCGCCGCCCGAGCTCATCCAGCGGGTTGACTGTGCCCTGAAGATCGGCCAATTCGCGGTGCACTTCGCGCATGAACTCGTGGAAGTGCAGACGCGTCTTGCGTCGGAGCGGGACTGCGTTGTAGAAGCAGTCCATCAGGAAGCTCTTGCCGCGCCCGACGCCGCCATGCATGTACACCCCGCGAGGGACGTCGGGTCGGTTGATCAGCTTCTTGAATGCGTTGGAACGCTGGGCCTTGAAATCGGCCCACTCGCTCGCGCAGCGGTCGAGCGACTCCACGGCGCGCAGCTGCGCGGGGTCGCTCTGGAACCCCCGCGCAGCCAGCTCCGCGTCATAGGCCTGGCGAACGTTCACGGATCAGAAGTTCAACGTGCGCTTGTCAACGGCGAGAGCCGCCTCCTTGGTCGCCTCCGACAGCGACGGATGCGCGTGGCAGATGCGCGCGATGTCTTCGGCGCTGGCCTTGAACTCCATGGCCACCACGGCTTCGGAGATCAGCTCACTGACCATCGGTCCGACCATGTGCACGCCGAGGATTTCGTCGGTGACCGCGTCGGCCACGAACTTGACCATGCCGGTCGTATCGCCCAGCGCACGGGCGCGCCCGTTGGCGAGGAACGGGAAGCTGCCGGCCTTGTAGGCACGGCCGCTTGCCTTGAGCTGCTGCTCGGTCTGGCCGACCCACGCGATCTCGGGCGAGGTGTAGATCACCCAAGGGATGGTGTTGAAGTTGACATGCCCGTGCTGGCCCGCGATCCGCTCGGCCACCGCGACGCCCTCTTCCTCCGCCTTGTGCGCGAGCATCGGCCCGCGCACCACGTCGCCGATGGCCCACACGTTCGGGAGGCTGGTCTTGCAGTCGTCGTCGACCACGATCGCGCCACGCTCGTCCAGTTGGAGCCCCACTGCTTCGGCGTTCAGGCCGATGGTGTTGGGCACGCGGCCGATCGAGACGATCAGCTTGTCGACCTCGAGCGACTGTGCGCCGCCCTTGGCGTCGGTGTACGCGATGCTGACGCCCTTCTTGCCGGACTTGACCTCACCGACCGTGACGCCGAGTTCGATCTTCAGGCCCTGCTTGTCAAAGGCCTTCTTCGCTTCCTTGGCGATCTGCTCGTCCACCGCGCCGAGGAAGGTCGGCAGGGCTTCGAGCACAGTCACCTCGGAACCGAGGCGGCGCCACACCGAGCCCATTTCGAGGCCGATCACGCCTGAGCCGATGAGCGCGAGCTTCTTCGGCACACCGCCGATGCGCAAGGCGCCGTCGTTCGAGAGGATCTTCTCTTCGTCGAACGGAGCGCCCGGCAAGGCGCGCGCGTTCGAGCCAGTCGAGATGATGATGTGCTTGCCGATGATGCTTTCTTCAGCCGCACCCGCCACCTTGATCTCATAGCCGCCGTCCGCGGTCTTCGCGAACGAGCCGCGGCCGTGGAAGAAGGCAACCTTGTTCTTCTTGAACAAGTAGACGATGCCGTCGTTGTTCTGCTTCACGACGGTGTCCTTGCGCGCCAGCATCTTCTCGACATCGAGGCCGAGGCCTTCGATCTTGATGCCGTGGTCGGCAAAGCTGTGTGCCGCGTGCTCGTAGTGCTCGGACGATTGCAGCAGCGCCTTCGAGGGAATGCAGCCGATGTTGGTGCAGGTGCCGCCCAAGGCCGGTCCGCCCTTTGCGTTCTTCCACTCGTCGATGCAGGCCACGTTGAAGCCCAGCTGCGCCGCACGGATCGCGGCGACGTAGCCGCCGGGGCCGCCACCGATGACGATGACGTCGAATTGTTTGTCAGACATCCGTGGCTCCTCAGATGTCGAAGAGGAGGCGTGCGGGATCTTCCAGCGCTTCCTTCATGGCGACGAGGCCCAGGACGGCTTCGCGGCCGTCGATGATGCGGTGGTCATAGCTCATCGCGAGGTAGTTCATCGGGCGAACGACAACCTGGCCGTTCTCCACCACGGCGCGGTCCTTGGTCGCATGCACGCCCAGGATGGCCGACTGCGGCGGGTTGATGATCGGCGTCGACAGCATCGAGCCGAACACGCCGCCGTTGGAGATCGAGAAGGTGCCGCCGGTCATCTCTTCGATGCCCAGCTTGCCGTCGCGCGCCTTGGCGCCGTACTCGGCGATCTTCTTCTCGATGTCCGCAAAGCTCATCTGGTCGGCATTGCGCAGGATCGGCACCACCAGGCCACGCGGCGAACCGACCGCGATGCCGATGTCGAAGTAACCGTGATAGACGATGTCGTTGCCGTCCACCGAAGCGTTGAGCACCGGGTACTTCTTGAGCGCATGCACCGCGGCCTTCACGAAGAAGCTCATGAAGCCGATCTTGACGCCGTGCTCCTTCTCGAACTTCTCCTGGAAGCGCTTGCGCATCTCCATCACGGGCGCCATGTTCACCTCGTTGAAGGTGGTCAGGATCGCGTTGGTGGACTGCGATTGCAGCAGGCGCTCGGCGATGCGCGCGCGCAGGCGGCTCATCGGGACGCGCTCTTCCGGACGCTCGCCGAGATCGGGTGCGCCGGCCGGCGAAGCGACTTGCTGCAAGGCAGCCTTCGGCGCGCCGGTCGGAACGGGCACGGGCGCAGCGACCTTGGCGGTCGCGCCCGAAGCGACGGCACCGAGCACGTCGCCCTTGGTGACGCGGCCGTCCTTGCCGGTGCCCGCGACGTCGCCGGTGCTCAGCTTGTTGTCCGCCAGCAGCTTGGCCGCGGCGGGCATGGCCACGTCGGACTTCGAGCCGCCGGTGGCAGAAGCGGCAGCGGCAGCGGCAGGAGCCGCTGCCGGAGCAGCGACGGGCGCTGCAGCCGGCGCGGCAGCGCCGGCCTTGCCTTCGGTGTCGATCTTCGCGATGAGTTGGTCGGCCACGACGGTCGCGCCGTCGCCCGCCACGATTTCGGCCAGCACGCCGGCAGCCGGGGCCGGTACTTCCAGCACGACCTTGTCGGTTTCGATCTCGATCAGGATTTCATCGATGGCGACAGCTTCGCCGGGCTTCTTCTTCCACTGGAGCATGGTGGCTTCGGCCACGGACTCGGACAACTGGGGGACTTTGACTTCAACGATGGACATTTTCTATTCCGCTTCGTGTTTCTTTGTGAGGTGAATGTGAGTTCTTCTTACTTGGTCAGCACGAAGCCTTTGAGCTTGCCGAACGCGCCGTCGACCAGCGCCTTCTGCTGTTCCTGGTGCAGGTGCGAGTAGCCCACGGCGGGCGATGCCGAGGCGGCACGGCCGGAGTAGCCGAGCTTCTGGCCTTCCTGCATGTTCTCGTGGATGTAGTGCTGCACGAAGAACCAGGCGCCCTGGTTCTGCGGCTCGTCCTGGCACCACACCACGTCGACGAGGTTGGGGTACTTCTTCAGCTCGGCGGCGAAGGCCTTGTGTGGGAAGGGATAGAGCTGCTCGACGCGGATGATCGCGACGTCGTCGGTGCCCTTTTCCTCGCGCTTCTTCGCCAGGTCGTAATAGACCTTGCCGGAGCAGGCGATGACGCGCTTGACCTTCTCGGCCTTGAGATCCTTGTTGTCCGGAATGACCGTCTGGAAGCTGCCCTTGGTGAACTCGGACAGCGGCGAGGTCGCGTCCTTGTTACGCAGCAGCGACTTCGGCGTCATGATCACCAGCGGCTTGCGCAGGTTGCGCACCATCTGGCGACGCAGCACGTGGAAGATCTGGCTGGCCGTGGTCGGCTGCACCACCTGGATGTTGGTGTCGGCCGACAACTGCATGAAGCGCTCGAGGCGCGCCGAGCTGTGCTCGGGGCCCTGGCCTTCGTAGCCGTGCGGCAGCATCAGCGTGATGCCGTTGACACGGCCCCACTTGACTTCGCCCGATGCGATGAACTGGTCGATCACGACCTGAGCGCCGTTGACGAAGTCGCCGAACTGCGCTTCCCAGATCACGAGCGTGTTCGGATCGTTGGAGGCGTAGCCGTATTCGAACGCGAGCACGGCTTCTTCCGACAGGATCGAGTCGATCACGACGAACGGTGCCTGGTTGTCGGCGACGTTCTGCAGGGGCACGTAGGTGCCTACGTCGAACTTCTCGCGGTTCTGGTCGTGCAACACGGCGTGGCGGTGCGTGAAAGTACCGCGGCCGCTGTCTTCACCCGACAGGCGCACCGGATAGCCGCTGGCCACGAGCGAGGCGAAAGCCATGTGCTCGCCCATGCCCCAGTCGACGTTGACGTCGCCGCGGCCCATCGCGGCGCGGTCGTCCAGCACCTTCTTGACCAGCGGGTGCACGGTGAAGTTGTCCGGTGCCTTGGTGATGCGTTCGGCCAGCCGCTTCCATTCGGCGGTCGGGATGGCCGTGTCGCCGGCGTCGGTCCACTTCTTGTTCAGGAAGGGGTGCCAGTCCACCGCGTACTTGCTCTTGAAGTTGGTCAGCACTGGGTCCGAGGTGTTCCTGCCGGCATCGAAAGCCGCGCGCTGCGCCTTGACCAGGTCGTCGCCGAGCGTGGCGCCCATGCCCTGGGCGGTGAGCTTGTCGGCGTAGAGCTTGCGCGTACCGGGATGCTGCGCGATCTTCTTGTACATCAGCGGCTGCGTGAGCGCCGGCGTGTCCTGCTCGTTGTGGCCCAGCTTGCGGAAGCAGACGATGTCGACCACCACGTCCTTCTGGAACTCCATGCGGAATTCGAGGGCGAGCTGGGTCGCGAGCACCACGGCTTCGGGGTCGTCACCATTCACGTGCAGCACCGGCGCTTCGATCATCTTGACGATGTCGGTGCAATACAGCGTCGAGCGGCTGTCGCGCGGGTCGCTGGTGGTGAAGCCAATCTGGTTGTTGATCACGATGTGCACCGTGCCACCCGTGGAATAGCCGCGCGTCTCGGCCAGCGCCAGCGTTTCCATCACGACGCCCTGCCCTGCGAAGGCGGCGTCACCGTGCACGATGACCGGCAGCACCTGCTTGCCGAGCGGGTCGGCGCGACGGTCCATGCGAGCGCGCACGGAGCCTTCGACCACCGGGTTCACGATCTCAAGGTGCGAGGGGTTGAATGCCAGGCTCAGGTGCACCGGGCCGCCGGGCGTCGACACGTCCGAGCTGAAGCCCTGGTGGTACTTGACGTCGCCGCTGGGCAGGTCTTCGGGTGCCGTGTGGTCGAACTCCGCGAAGAGGTCCGCCGGCATCTTGCCGAGCGAATTCACCAGCACGTTGAGACGGCCGCGGTGGGCCATGCCGATCACGATTTCCTGGACGCCCTTGATACCGGCCTGCTTGATCACCTCGTCCATCGCGACGATGAAGCTTTCACCGCCTTCGAGCGAGAAGCGCTTCTGGCCGACGTACTTGGTGTGCAGGAAGCGTTCGAGGCCTTCGGCAGCGGTCAGACGCTCGAGCACGCGCTTCTTCTGTTCGGCGGAGAGCTGCGGATTGGTGCGGGCGCTTTCGAGCCGTTGCTGCCACCAGCGCTTCTGCGCCTGGTCGGTCATGTACATGTACTCGACGCCGATGGTGCCGCAGTAGGTTTCGCGCAGCGCATTGAGCAGATCGCGCAGCGACATCGTTTCCTTGCCGAAAAAGGTGTTGCTCGTGTTGAACACCGTTTCCAGGTCGGCATCTGCAAAGCCGTAGAAAGAAGGCTCGAGTTCGGGAATCGCGGGACGCTCGGTGCGCTTGAGCGGATCGAGGTCGGCCCAGCGGGCGCCGACGTTGCGATAGGCAGCAATCAGCTGCTGGACGGCCGTGCGCTTGCGGCCGAGTTCGGAATCGGCGCCGCTGGCGACGACCACCTTGGTCGTGCCCTGCTTGGCGCGCTCGGCGAAGGCATTGACGACCGGCAGGTGCGGCACGTCCTTGGTGTTGGTTCCGTCCGTCGCGGGGACGTTCTGGAGCGCGTCGAAGTACGAGCGCCAGTTGTCGGGCACGCTGCCCGGGTTGGAGAGGTAGTTTTCGTACATCTCTTCGACATAGGGCGCGTTGCCGCCGAAGAGGTAGGTATTGCCTTGATAGGCGCTGTAGACGGACGAAGACGTCGACGAGGAATCGCTCATATTCCGCTGACCTTCGCTTCCCTGAAGGAAGCACTAGCTGGTTAAGAAACCTTCCGCGACACGGCTGAACCGATTGGCGGATGCGACTGTGGCTGGGGAAGGGCCTGAGTACCGGCGGATTGTAACCCCCAGGCTTGCCCACTACGTGTGGCCGCCCACCCCCTTTGCAAGGGGGCAATACCAGCCGTCCGCCAAGGCCGGTTCCGCGGTATTTCTGGACTGAGGCGGCGGCGGACGGTCAGAGCAGGTTCTTGATTTGCTGGAGGGTGGACGGGTCGTCGATGGTCGTCAGGTCGCCGGGATCGCGTTGCTCGCACACGGCCTGGATCGCGCGGCGGAGGAGCTTGCCACTGCGTGTCTTGGGCAATGCGGCCACGAAGCGCACGCGCGCGGGCCGGGCCAGGGCACCGAGATCGTCTGATACGCGCTTCATGATTTCCCCTTCAAGCTGCAGGGCCATCTTCTCGTCTGCGACAGCCGCGCCGTCCTTGGGAACGACGAAGGCCATCGCCACCTGGCCCTTGAGCGCATCGGCCACGCCGACCACGGCGACTTCGGCTACGTTCGCGTGGCCGGAGATGCTCTCCTCGATCTCGCGCGTGCCCAGCCGGTGGCCGGCCACATTGATCACGTCGTCGGTGCGGCCGAGGATGTAGAAATAGCCGTCGGCGTCTCGAATGCCCCAGTCGAAGGTCGAATACACCAGCTTGCCCGGAACGCCCTTCCAGTAGGTATTGACGAAGCGCTCGTCGTCCCTCCAGACCGTCTGCATGAAGCCCGGTGGCGTCGGGCCCTCGATGACGACGACGCCCTTCTCGTTCGCGCCGGTGAGTTCGTCGCCGGTCGTCTCATCGAGGATCTTGACCTTGAAGCCGTACATCGGGATGCCCGGGCTGCCGAACTTGCTCGGTGTGCGCTCCACGCCATTCGCGACCGTGAGGATCGGCCAGCCGGACTCGGTCTGCCAGTAGTTGTCGATGATCGGCACGCCCAGCCCCTCGCTGATCCAGCGACCTGTCGGCTCGTCGAGCGGCTCGCCCGCCAGGAAGAGCGCACGCAGGCTCGACAGGTCGTACTTCTTCAGCAGCGCGGGGTCCTGCTTCTTCAGCACGCGCACCGCCGTGGGCGCACTGAACATCACCGTCACCCTGTACTTCTCGACCAGGCGCCACCAGATGCCGCCGTCAGGCTGCTGGTCGAGACCTTGCGTCGGCAGGCCCTCGTACATGAGGGTCGCCATGCCCGCGATCAGCGGGCCATAGACGATGTAGCTGTGACCGACTACCCACCCGATGTCGCTGGTCGAGAAATAGCTTTCGCCGGCGCGGCCGTCGAAGATGTGCTGCATGCTCGCGGCGAGTGCGACGGCGTAGCCGCCGGTGTCGCGCTGTACGCCCTTCGGCTTGCCGGTGGTGCCGCTGGTGTAGAGGGTGTAGCTGATATCCGTCGCATCGAGCCAGACGCAGGGCACCTCGACATCGCGATGCCTCTTCATCAGCGCACTCGCAAGATGGTCGCGGCCTTCGGTCAGCGCCATCGGCGCCAGGCCGCGATCGAACAGCAGCACCGCATCGGGCTTGTGCGAAGACAGCCGGATCGCCTCGTCGAGCAAGGGCTTGTACGCAAGGACCTTGTTGCCGCGCGACCCGGCATCGGCGCTCACGATGACCTTCGGCGTCGCGTCCTCGATGCGCGACGCCAGCGAGCCACTCGCAAAGCCGCCGAACACCACGCAATGGATGGCCCCGATGCGCGCGCAGGCCAGCATGGCGAAGGCCGCCTCCGGAATCATCGGCATGTAGATCAGGACGCGGTCACCCTTGCCGACGCCCAGTTCCATCAGGCTGGCAGCGACGCGCTGCACTTCGGCATGGAGTTCCTTGAAGCTGTAGCTCTTCTCGACGCCGGTCTCGGTCGACACGAAGATCAAGGCGCGTTGATCACCGCGACGGGCCAGATGGCGATCGACCGCGTTGTGGCAGAGGTTGGTCGTACCACCCACGAACCAGCGCGCGAAAGGCGGCCGGCTGGCGTCCAGAGTCTGTTGCGGCGGCGACTTCCAGTCGATCAACCGGGCCTGTTCGGCCCAGAAGCCTTCGGGGTCGTCGACGGACCGGCGATAGAACTCTGCGTAGCGGCTCATGGGCATGTCTCCTTGTCTTGCAGATCCGGCCGCCGCCGAAACTGAATTCATAATTATTGAGACCGTGCTTTCTGCAAGCTGACAGCCGGCCTGGATTTTCAAAACAAGGCAAACCGGCCTGCGCGGTGCAGGCGATCCCCGTGGCGCTCGTCGCGCGGATTCGGGTCAGATCCCCAGCCAGGTCATCAACGACTTCTCGACTTCCACCGAGGGCGCGATGAATCCGGTGTACGTCGAGGTGGCGAGCGCACGCTTGCCGGCATCGAACTGTCCGAGCCCCAGCAAGGTGTCGCGCACCGTGGCGACTGTGCTCGCGTCGAGCTTGCTCGAGGCGAGCCACTGCTTGATGGGAACGGCGCGCGATTCGGCGCAGGTCTTCCCGCCAGTGGACTTCCAGGCCTTGATCACACCGGCTGACGCGGTGGCGCCGTAGACGGCGAAACCGTTCTGCACATAGAACGGCACCGCATCCTGGTAGCGCGTGTTGGTGGTCTTGACCGCGCCCTCCTGCAGGCCCTGCTCACGCAGCATCGCACGCGTGATCACGGAGGTGATGGAGTCCGGATCGGGCATGACCAGGCTCTTGCCGGCGATCTCCTTCCAATTGGAGATGGCTTTCAGGTCCTTGCACAGGAAGGACACCTTGTAATCCGTGAAGCCCGCGGTCCAGGCGAGCGTCTTGAAGTGGCCCGCCTTGGTCGCCTCGAACGCCACGTGGGCCGGATGCACGAAGGCCAGGTCGACCTGGTTCTCCTTCAACGCCTCGCGCGCGTTGCGGTACGAGCTCAGGACCTTGATCGTCACCGGCTGCTTCAGCGCCTTGCCCAGCGCCTCGGCGATAGGCTCGAACTTGGCCTCGATCTGGCTGTCACTGGCCTGATAGGTCACGCCCTCGGTCACGCCGATGACCAGCGCATGGGCTGGGGCGGCTGCGGCCAGCAGGAAGGCCGCAGCCCACGGGAGGAGGCTCGGATGCTGATCGGCGCAGTCATTCATCACGGATGTCTCGAGTAGTTGGAATGGCCCGCAGAATAGGCGAGTGCCAGCCCGTTGTGGGTGAATCGGGCGAATTTCGGCCACATTTTTCGAGTCAAAGTGCGCAATTTCGCTGGCGGGGGCCCTTCGGTCACTTTTCAGCGTTGCGCTGGAAACTAGAATTCCGCCGGGCGTCTCTCCACGCCTCCCGTCCGCGGAAAGGGCTGCGCCCAGGCTTCAGATCACAGCGCATTCACATGCGACTCCCGGCCAGCCAGCGGACACGGCCGATCTTGGAGATCGTATGCCCAACGACTATCGCGCCTCGGCCTACAACGGCCATATCAACCTCGAGCACCAACGCAAGCGAGCCAAGGAGCTCCTCACTCGGCTGAGAGACGGTACGGCGGTGTCCCAGCAAGCCCTGCTCGAGCGACATGCGCTCTACTCCGCCCCTCCCCGATTGGCGGACGCGCAGTGGCTCATCGCTCGCGAGCTCGGGTTCCCGAGTTGGCCCAAGCTCAAATCGCATACCGACGCTGTTGATTTCGCCGCTCGACATCCGCAGTTCGCTGCAGACCGCGAAGCCAGCACTCAGCATTGGCGCTGCGGCAACGACATTGCTCACAGCCTGCGCGTGGCCGGCTTCCGAGGCGAATTCCACATGTTTGCGGATCCCCTGTGCATGGGACCCGCACCGGACGTACCCGATCTCGAATTCCTCGAGCTTCGCTGCGATTTCATCAGCAGTGCCTTCGACATGCCCGTCGACGACGCGCGGCAGCGCATGCGGGGCGAGTACCGAGACCTCGCCCGGATTTCGCAGGCCCCGCATGCCGTACTTTGGTGCGATGCGGATGCGTACGACCAGTTGTTTCTCATTGCCGTCCTGGCGGGGATGACCACGCCACCGGAATTGCTGGAGCTGATAGAGATCAGCCACGTCCCAGGCGTCGAAAGGTTCATCGGAATCGGGCAGTTGGCGCCAGAGGTTCTCGCGTGGCTATGGCCCCAACGACGCCGCCTGGAAGCAAGCACCCTCGAACTCGCACGCACGGCGTGGAAGGCGTATCGCGCCTCTTCGCCTCAAGCCTGGGCCGAACTGGCCTTCAGTGAGTCCTTGGGGCTGCCGTTCCTGGCACCAGCGCTGCGTCGCCAACTGCAGGAGCTCCCATCTCTGCGCGACGGACTGTCCCTGACCGAACGACTTGTGTTGGAGATCATCCGTGAACTCGATCGGCCCACTTTGGGCCGGATCTTCAGTGAACTGATGAGTGTTCGAGAACCTCTTCCGTTCCTGGGCGACTCGATGTTCTACGCGTCGGCGCGCGCCCTGATCGATGTGGAGAATCCTTTGATTCGAGAAATCGACACCCAGCTGGATTGGACTCGCCGGCCGCTCGAACTGACTGGCTTGGGCAAGGTTGTCCTGGAGGGCGCCGCCTACTGGGTCGATCACGCCAGCACCACTCGCTGGATCGGTGGCGTGCGGATCGAGCCTGGCCGGCCGCACTGGGCGCTCGACGAAGCACTCGTGCCGAAGTGGCGCCCATAAGGATCCTGGGGCGTGGTGAAGGCCAAAGGCAGCATGCGGCCAGCTGCTCGGCGTTGCGGCAGAATCCGTCCAATTCCGGTGGAGTGGCCGATGGCTGTGTTGCTGAGCGAAATCCAATGGGGCGACCCGGTCCTGCCGGCTGCGCACGACGTGGAGTGGGAAGCCGAACTCAAGCGCCGCGGCGCCCAGGTCCTGGAGGTTGACCGCCGAGTCGCACCCAGCCGCTGGTTGCGCGAGGCAGCCTACGAGGCGACGAGCTATGTGCCGGGCGCTCTGACGGAGCGGCTGCACCGCATGGGGAACATGGTGACGGCACAGGAGAATTCCTGCCGCTACTGCTATGGCGCGAACCGCGCTTACATGAAGGTGCTGGGCTATTCCGAGTCATTCATCCAGCAAGTCGAACGCGACGTGCAGACGGCCGAGCTGGACGACAAGGAGCGCGCGTACATCGCCTTCTGCCGCAGTCTGGCCCGATCAAGGCCCCGCCCGGCCGCGGCAGAGCGTGCTGCCCTGCTCAAGCTCGGCTACACGCCGGCGCAAATCGGCGAGATCGCCTTTGCGATCTCGCTCGGGTGCTTCTACAACCGCGTCAGCACCCTGTTGGCGTGTCCGTCGGAACAGAAGTTCGAACGCATGGCCAGCGGACCGTTCCGTTGGCTGCTCGCGCTCGCCATGCCGTTGATGAAGAAGTTCGCGCCGAGCAGGCCGGCGGAAGCGGCGATGGATCAGACTGCATTGGCCGCGGGCCCGTTTGGCGTCGTGGTGGCGCCGCTTGCGGGTCTCCGTGCAGGCCGAGTCATGAAGGCGGCGCTCGACGGCGCGTTCGAGACGGGGGTGCTGAGCCGCAGCGCCAAAGTGCTGATGTTCGCCGTGGTCGCGCGCACGCTCGGCTGCCCGCATTGCGAAGCCGCGGCGACCCAGTTGCTTTTCGAAGAGGGCCTGAGTCAGACGGAAATCGAAAGCGCCTTGGCAACGCTTCGTTGCCCCCGCCTGGCACAACGCGAAGCCGGCCTCCTGGCCTGGGCGCGCGACACGGTGTACTACGAACCTTCGTCGATCCAGCAAAAGACGCGCGCCCTCGGTGCCGTACTGGACGCCGACGCGCTGCTGGAAGCCATTGGGGTGGCATCGCTGGCGAATGGGACCGTCCGGCTGGCCATGTTGCTGGAATGATGGCGCTGGCATGGGTCCTTGCCGCGGTCGGGGCCGTCGTCCTTTCGAGCCTGGCAGTACTCGTCCTGCGCGGCCGTCGCCAGAACGATCAGCTCGAGAAGCTGCTGCTGGCCTCCGATGAAAAGCTGGAGCAACTGCAACGTCAGTTCGAGCGTTTCGTGCCGGCTGACGTGGTCGAGCGGCTCACCCGCACCGATGACGCCTTTGCGCCCGAGCGACGCCAGGTGACGATGTTGTTTGCCGACCTGCGCGGCTTCACGGCCTTGTGCGATCGGCTCGACCCCGCCGTCACCGTGAGCATCCTGAACGACTACTTCCGCCACATGACCGTTGCCATTACCCATCATCACGGTCACGTCACCGAGTTCGTGGGCGACGGCTTGCTGGCCCTGTTCGGCGCCATGGAATCCAACCCCTGGCAGGCGCGAGACGCCGTGCTGGCCGCTCTGGAAATGCGCGCGGCACTGGCGCGCTACAACGCCACTTTGCGTGAGAAGGGCCTGCCTGAACTGCGCTTCGGCATCGGCATTCACGGCGGAGAGGTGGTGGCAGGCGTGATCGGCACCGCAGGCTTGTCGAAGTTCAGCGTGACGGGCGATCCGATCAACGTTGCTGCCCGGGTCGAAGGGCTGACCAGCAAGTACGAAGTCGATCTGCTGATCACTGAGGACATTCGCCGCACGGTCCAGGATCAGTTTCGCCTCCGGCCGATGCCCCCGGCGATGGTCAAGGGCAAGGCGGAACCGATCCAGACCTATGGCGTGGAGTCCGAAGCATGAGGAACGTCCACGAAGCCGTCCGAGTTGTGCTGCTCCGTTGCGAGCTGTCGCTGATGGACAATGGCCGCTTCCTCAACCGATGCGCACAACATGCCGAAGCTCGACGACCCCCTCCACGATGCCGAGATCGGTTCCCGCGACAGCACGATCGATACCACTCGCATTGACGACGTTCGCATCGGCGCGGTTCGGCCACTGATGACGCCGGCGCTCCTGCAGGAAAGGGTCCCGGTTCTGGACAACACGCTCGCGCTGGTGGAGCAGAGCCGCGCGGCGATTGCCGATATCCTGCATGGACGCGATGACCGGCTGATCGTCGTGGTCGGACCTTGCTCGATCCACGACCACGACCAGGCCATCGAATATGCCCTCCGGCTGAAGAAGGTGGCCGACGATCTCGAAAACGACCTCCTGATCGTCATGCGCACCTATTTCGAGAAGCCGCGCACGACGGTCGGCTGGAAGGGCTACATCAACGATCCGCACCTCGACGGCAGCTTCGCGATCAACGAAGGCCTCGAACGTGCGCGGCGCCTGCTTCTGGAGTTGACGCTGCTGGGGCTGCCGACGGGCACCGAGTTTCTCGACCTGCTGAGTCCTCAGTTCATCGCCGATCTGATTGCCTGGGGCGCCATCGGGGCCCGCACCACTGAGAGCCAAAGCCATCGCCAGCTCGCCTCGGGGCTCAGCTGTCCGGTGGGCTTCAAGAACGGGACCGACGGGAGCATCAAGGTGGCCGCCGATGCCATCCTTGCGGCGAGGGCTCCGCACGCATTCATGGGCATGACCAAGATGGGGATGGCCGCAATCTTCGAGACCCGCGGCAACGACGACTGCCACGTGATCCTCCGCGGCGGAAAGGCGCCGAACTATTCGGCCATCGACGTGGCCGCGAGTTGTGCCGCTCTGCGTGCCAATGGCCTGGCGGAGCAGGTCATGATCGACGTCTCGCACGGCAACAGCAGCAAGCAGCACCAGCGGCAGATCGCCGTGGCGCACGACGTGGCGGAGCAGATCTCCGCGGGCGACTCGCGCATCACCGGAGTGATGATCGAAAGTCATCTTGAGGAAGGCCGACAGGACCTGATTCCCGGCGTGCCGCCCAAGCACGGCGTCTCGATCACAGATGCCTGCATCAGCTTCACGCAGACAGTCCCGGTCCTGGACGACTTGGCGAATGCCGTGCGTAGCCGGCGCAAGAGCAGTCCCGGATTCCGCGGAGGCCCGACGGGCTGACTCGGAGGTTTTATTCGTCGCACCCTTCAGGGGGTTCCCCGTGCCGGTAGGAATTGTCTGTCTGCGCCTTCAGCGTCCCGCTGAGTCCTGGATATCATCGTCCGGACCATATTGCTTTCACGGCCTCGGCAACTCCACTCAGGTACTCCAAGGCTGCGAGGGCCCTTCGGAAGATCATCAATCTCCGAAGGGCCCTTCGTTATTGCTGCAAGCCTCACTGCCCGCGCGGTGGCTGCGTGTATCCAACGCGGCGCTGACTTCGCGGCGCTTCAACGATCCATCGGGTCGAAGAAGCGCCGGGACAGACCTTCACGCCCAGGGTAGAACTTGAAGTAGGGACGCGCCTGATCGATGGTGAGCGCCACCGATGGATGTTCCATGAGGCGCTCGAAGTAAGCCGCCAGGCGCACGTGCTGCGGCCGCAGCGGGACGTAGGTCACGGCATAGAACAAGGCCGGCGCTGCAGCGCAGTCGGCCAGGCTGAACGCATCGCCGCTCACCCAGGTTCGCCCTTCGAGGTGGCGGTCGATGAACGCATAAGCTGACGAAAGACCTTCTCGCGCCCTCTTCGCGCCGTCGCGATCTCCTTCCGGCCGCAGAAGATCGGCGGTGCACTCCTGCATCGGCGTCATCACGTACAGGTCGAAGATCCGGTCCCATAAGCGCACATCGAGCGCGGCGTCCGGGTCGTGCGGGATGAGGGTGCGGCCAGAGCTTGCATGGTGGCGCTGCAGGTATTCGATGATGATGCTCGTCTCGGGGACGGGGCGGCCCTGGTCCACCAGCAGCGGCATCTTGCCCGTGGGAATCAACGCCAGGTAGGCCGCTCGCTCTGCGGGGTCGGCCAGATCGAGCAGTCGCTTGTCGATGGCAATGCCCAACACGTCGACCGCGATCAACACTTTGTGGCAGTAGGACGAGAGCGGGTGGTAGTGCAGTGTGAGAGCAGTCACGACATGTCCGAAGGGTTGCAGATTCGGGGCGATAGCCGCGAAATCGGTTGCAGAACATATTGTGTTGCGGCGACGGCACAAATGTCGTGCCATCGTACCAATGGCCAATATCGAAAAACACCATCTGCGGTTACGGTGCAGGACTTCCAGCGCAAGGGCAAAAGTGTTGGGCATCGAAGGATCAGGCCCTGCTCGGCGCGCCCTTCCGAAGGCAGTCCGTGAGCGAACCCACCGTATTCATCATTGACGACGACGACGCCTGTCGCGACTCGATTCGCGAGTTGGTCGTTGCGGTCGGACTCGCGGCCGCAGTCTTCGGTTCGGCGTTCGAGTTCCTGGCCGCCTTCGACCCCGCTTGGCGTGGCTGCCTGGTGCTGGACTTGCGCATGCCGTGGATGAACGGGCTCGCGCTGCAGAAACGACTGCAGGAAATGGGCGTCCAGATGCCGATCGTGTTCGTCAGCGGTAGCGTCGACATTTCGACGGCGGTCCAGGCCATCCGGGACGGCGCCGTGGACTTCCTGCAGAAGCCCTACCCGCAGCAGCAATTGCTGGATGCCATCTACAAGGCCCTGCGTTGCGAGTCCACGTTCGCGCATTCCATGTCCGGCCCGGTCATCATCGACGACGCCTCTGCCGGCGGCGGTCCGCTCGGGTGACAACCAGGTGGCGCCAAGCCCCGATCAGGACGAGAGCAGAGCCGGTACGCTGGTTCTCGCGCTGCTGTCGCTGCTCGTGGGATGCGTCACCGGGCTCGTCTGCGCCGTATTCCGGCTCCTGCTTCAACAGGCCGATGCCCTGCGAGATGAGTTCATTGCGCGAGCGCACCAGGAGGGGCTCTTGGGCCTACTGCTTGTTGTCGCCGGCGCCGCTGGAGCCACTGCCGTTGCGGCAGCCCTGGTGAGCCGGATTTCCCCGGCCGCGGCAGGCAGCGGCATACCCGAGGTCGAGGCGGCGATCAGCGGCGGCGAACCGGGCAGGCCCGTGCGCACTGCCATCGTCAAGTTCGTCGGAGGCGTGCTTGCCATCGGATCCGGCCTGGCCCTCGGGCGTGAAGGACCTAGCGTGCAGATGGGTCACTCGATCGCCGACGTGATCGGCCGGCTGTTCCGCCGCGGTCAAGTCGACGCCCGGGTGCTGTTCGCCGCCGGCGCGGGCGCCGGACTCGCTACGGCCTTCAATGCTCCGATCGCCGGCGCGGTGTTCGTCCTGGAGGAATTGCTGCGGCGTTTCGATACGCGCACAGCGGCCGCCGCGTTGGGCGCCTCGGCGAGCGCCATCGCAGTGTCGCGCGTGTTCGTGGGTGTGGCGCCGGATTTCGCCGTGCCGGCGCAACCGTTTCCGGGTTTCGCGACGGTGCCGGTCCATGTGACCCTCGGTGTCCTTGCCGCGCTCGCGGCCGCCGCCTACACGCGCGCGGTCATGGGCGCGCTGGCAGTGGCCGACCGGCCCGGCGGACTTCCAGTCACGGCGCGGGCGGCGTTGATCGGCGGCGGGGTCGGCCTCCTGGCCTGGCTGGCACCCCAATGGGTCGGGGGCGGTGACGCGCTCACGCAGCAGACGCTGCTCAATGCCGGTTCCCTGTCCACGATCGCCCTGATCTTCGTCATCCGCTTCGCGCTCGGTCCCATCTCCTATGCGGCGGGGACGCCCGGCGGCTTGTTCGCGCCGATGCTGGTTCTCGGCGCACAAATCGGCCTCGTGTTCGGTCGCCTGTATGGGGAGTGGTTTCCGGCCGGTGCGTCGCCGACCGCCTACGCCGTGGTCGGCCTCGCGGCATTTTTCACCGCGGTCGTCCGTGCGCCGCTGACGGGCATCTGCCTGGCCGTCGAGATGACGGGCAGCGTCAATCTGCTGCTGCCGATGCTGGCCGCCTGCTTTGGCGCCATGGTGGTGATGAACCTGCTCGGCATCCCGCCGATCTACGACCTGCTGCGCGAGCGGGCCGAACGAAGACTGCGTTCGGCCGGGTAGCAAGGGCGGGGTCAGGGCGCGATGGCTTTCGGCACGACCGTGTCTGGCCGTGCATGCAGGCCGGCCAGCAGGCGCTGATAGTCCGGACTGTTGCGCAGCAACTCGCGGCCGGTGGCAATCAGCCTCGCCACTTGCTCCTTGTCCAGCGCGAAGCTGGTCGGGATCTCGTTCAGGAAGCGGCGCAGCGGCAGATCGGGCACGTCTTCGAAGCTCAGTCGAATGAAGTACGAGCTCACGGGCAGTTCGGGCGTCGAGAGTTCGCGGGTCCAGCGGTCGAGGCTTTGCTGCGTCTGCTGAAGCGTTGCCACGTTGTAGCGATGCAATTGGACATTGGTGACGGCATTCATCGTCTGCTCGAAAGTCGGCTCCCGACTGCTCTCTCCGATGCCCCCGGACGCATCGGCCGCCGCATTGACCGAGATGATGGCGATGCGGCGCGGTGTCGCGATGCCGAGAGTCCTGACGTACTTCTGCGCACCACCGGTCAAGTCGACGGCGTCCATCAGTGCGCGAAGACCCAGGTTGTCGGTGATCCCGCCATCGACCAGTTGGGCGTATTTGTGTTTGACCTTGTTCTCGTACGAGAGGTCATCCTGCACGACCATGCTCAAGTAGTCGTTGTCACTGTCGCGTTGCTTCGCAGCCGCGAGCCAGGGGGGCATGCCGCGAGCGCAGCCAGCATAGTTCTGCAGCACGACCGGCCCGAACAGCACCGGCACGGCGCTCGAGGCAGTGACGGCGCGCGCCAGCGGGAAGCTGCCGAGGTCCGAGCACATCAGGCTGAAGTATTCCTGGACGAACGAAAAGCGCCCGCCCGAACTCAGGTCGGAGCTGTTGATGAGGATCAACGGTGCATCGCGCTTGACCAGGTCGGCGAAAGTCGCATCGCCGAAAAGCGACTGCCGGTAGTACGAAACCGCCATTTCGGTGCGGCCGTGGCTGCTGAACCAGCGCACGGGATTCAACAGCCCGCGCAGCAGTGCGCCTTCAACGTCGCTGCGGAGGAATCGCTCCTCGTAGTCGACGAAGATGCGATCGCCGTAGAGGCCGTAGTAGGCCGACGTGAAACTTCCCCCGGAAACAGAACTGATGACGGTGACCGTATCGAGCAGGCTTTGCTCCTTGCCGTTCATCTGCACACGGGTATCACGCAGTTCCTGCATGACACCGTAGGACAGGGCTGCGGCTCGCGTGCCGCCACCCGAGAACGCAACGGCCAGAATCAACTCGTCGGAACGTCGATGGTGCTTCTCGACGAATTCGCCCAACGAATAGGCAGGGCCAGCGTGGCCGCCCGCAGGCAACGGCACGTTCTCGACCACCCCATAAGTGGTGCAGGCGCCGAGGGCCAGCGTCATGCCCATCAGCAATGCCCATCCTTGCGCGCAGCCTGGCGAAGAAGCTGTCATGTCGCTCGCTGGTCAAGGTTGTTCGGCACGAGTCGCACAGAGTGTCACCGCCGATCGTATGCCGAGCTGTACCACGACGTTTCCTTCGATCCGCGCAAACGAAAGCATTCGGGGCGTGACAAATTGCACAAGGAAAAAACTGTATCGAAATGTTTAATGCGAGGCGATCTCCCCTATTCAACGAATCCAAAGGAGCCCATCTTGCGCATTGCCGTTGCCAGTCTCGCCCTCACCCTGACCCTGATTGCCGGCTGCGCGACCAGGTCGCCTGCCGCGCCCGTCGCGTCCAAGGACGTCTCGACCGTGAAAGTCGCCAACGGCATTCTGGTCAACGACAAGGGTCTCACGCTCTATTCCTTCGACAAGGATGCCCCCAACAGCGGCCGCTCGGTCTGCAATGGCGACTGCGCGGTGAAGTGGCCGCCGGTCATGGCGGCCGAAGGCGCCAAGCCAAGCGGCAGTCTCTCGGTGATCGCCCGCGATGACGGCCGCAAGCAGTGGGCCTTCAAGGGCCAGCCGCTCTACACCTGGCCCGAAGACCAGGACCCCGGCGACGTCTACGGCGACAACTACAACAAGGTCTGGCACGTCATCAAGACGAACCAGCTCTGAGCGCATGCACACCCTCTCCCCTTTGCGCATGCCGACCATGCGCAACGCCATCGTCGCGGTCGCCGGCGCGCTGCTGTGCGCAATGTGTGGGGCGACGCCGCTGCAAGTCAGCGTGCTCGACAAGGACGGTCAGCCCGTCGTCGATGCGGTCGTCGTCGTGGTCAGCGCATCGAAGGCCCTGCCCGCCAAGCCGCTGCCCAGGGAAGTGACGATCAGCCAGGAAAAGATGCGCTTCGTTCCGGCCGTGAGCCTGGTCTCCGTCGGTGCCAAGGCGCGCTTCGTCAACAACGATCCGTGGGAGCACCATGTGCGCGCCTCCGCCGCGGGCGTCGCGCAATTCGATGCTGGTCCGGCGGGCGGTTTCGAATTGATGATCGGGGCCAAGCCCGAAGGCAAGCCAGGCAAGACGGCCGATGCCACCTTCGACAAGCCCGGCGCCGTGCTGCTCGGCTGCCATCTGCACAACTCGATGCGCGGACATGTCTATGTGAGCGACTCGCCCTGGGCCGCACTGACGGGTGCCGACGGCCTCGTCACGCTCGACGTTCCCGAAGGGGCCGCATCGATCAAGGTTTGGCACGCGGACCAGCTTATCGACATCGCGCCGCTGCAGGCCTTGCTCGGCGACGCTCCCGCAAAGGCGACGCTGCAACTCAACGTGGTGCCTCGGCGCAAGCGGATCTGAAGGAACCCCACGCTCGTGGTCACTTGAAGTAGGAGGAGATCAATTCATTCGCGGCCTGGCCAGGCGGTAGATGGCGCAAGGTGATCACAGTCCAGCGAATCTTCTGCTCCGCTGCGGTCATCTGGAGAAGCTGGAGCGCCTGTAGCCCCCGCAACAGCTTGCGAACCTTGTCATCGTCGTCGCCCGATGGCGTGCGCTGTGGATCGGCCTCCAGGCCGGCCCGCAGCGCAACTTCCAGCACAGATGCGCGCCGTCCCGCGTCCGTCTCGAAGTAAAGCCGGGCCAGGCATCGCGAATGTTCGATCGTGAGCCGCCCTTTTTTGGGTCCGAGCACGGTGGCCAGTGCCGCAGTGAAAGGCAGCAGGGGGGCGACCGACGGCTCAGGAGCGGCGCCAAGGGCTTCGAGCAACGTTCCAACGAGCGCCCAGCTGGGCAAGCGCACCTGCCGCGGCTGGCGATCGCTCGTGACATCGAGCGTCGCCATGCGGACCGCAGCGGCCAGGTTACCCGTCAGGTATTCGGCCACGCCCAGTACCGACGGCCAAGCATGGATCTCGTTGCAGAACTCCGCGATTTCGCTCGGTCGCTCCCGGCCGGTCGCGAGCGCCTCGAGGACCGCGCGGAAGACCAGTTGCTCGATCTCCGTCGGCTCGGGCTGCCAGTCCTGGGACAGGATGCTTTCGACTCTGGGCGCCAGGTCATCGAGCACGCCCCGTCGCAGCACCCACAGCATTCGCTTGCCACTGGACGGCAGAAATGTCTCTGCATGAAAAGCGTTCCAGAGGTCGACTTGGCTCGATGGCGGCAACTCGCTCATCGCCGCATCGAAGGCTGCTTGGCACGAAGCCACCAGCCCGACGTATTCGGGGACAGTCAGGCGACGCTCGCCTCGCAGGAAGGCGTGCCCAGTCGCAGGCGCACCGCTGGCCATTCTTCGGTTTCCGAGTGTTGCGATACCCCACAGTTTCGCACCGGAAACAGGAAAATTGGAACTTTTGTTTTCACCAACTCAGTCGATGGCGACTTCCAGCACGGAATGGATCACTTGCCTTTCGCTTGCCTCGCGCTCAATCGGTCGTAGCCGCTCAACTCCAGGAAGCCCTGCCCTTCGATGCTGCCGGTCGCTTTCACTGCCCCTTCCCAATAGACGTTCGCACTCGTGCCGCTGGAATCGAATTCGCTGTCGGCCACGAACGGCTTGACGTTGAGGTCGCCCGATGGAAGCTTGATCTTCCACTCGACGACGTAGGGGATGCCCGTCTTCGGGCTCGTCCAGGTGCTGCCCGGGACCAGTTCGACCTCGCCTGCCTTGAATGGCACCGCGCCCTTGGCGTTCGAGAGCGTGCCCGCCGTCATGACATTCCGGCGGTCCATGTCGAACAACTGGTAGAGCATCAGGTCCGATCCGTCCGCGAGGTGAAGCGCGAACCAGTTCCAGCCCAGCGTCAGCACATCGAACTCGCCCCATTGGTGATCGAACCACACGTCACCGCTCACCTGCAGCGACTTCCCTCCGACGGTGATGCTGCCTTGCGCCGGAAGACGCGGGCGCGAGTAGTAGTAGCTGATGCCGCTCTTGCCGAAGTCCAAGATGCCCGGCGTGTCCGAGCCCGGCGCGGCATGCGCGACGACCCGGCCTGAGGTGCCCAAGTCGAAAGCGATGGAAGCGCCGTCGAAGGCCGCGCGCAACACATGGGATGAGGGCGATGCCGTGGCCTGCCATTTCTCGTGCCGGAAGTCGTACCCATTGACGACGCTCGTCGCGGGAATGCCGGCGGTGCGGGTCTGGCTGGCGTAGCGCTTGCCGGTTTGAAGGTCGGTCAACGCCGCATGAACGACGGTGTGCTTGATCAGCCCGTTGGCCACGAAGACGACCATGTGAAAGGCGTAGCGATCGCCCGTCTTCGCGCCGAGGATGCCGTTGTAGTACCACCATTCCATCGCAGATCCATGGGGTGCATCGTCGGCGGGCAGGTTCAGTGGCGCAAGTGCGGCCGTCCGCTCCGATGGCTTGCCGGCCGGTGCGGCCGCGGTCGCCGGTAGCGGCTCGGGCGGCGACTCATAAAGCAGGCCCGCCCCGATGACCACCGCGACGATCACTACGGTGACGAAGAAAATCGTCAGAGACTTGCGCTTGCGGGCCCGATGAGAGCGATGGGTCCCGGGGGCGAAACGCCTCTGGCCCTTTCGAGCGGGGTCTTCAGCATTCATCTTCGGAGAGTCCTTTCGTCTTGAGGCCCGCACACGATGGGCAGCCATCTTATCGGCGAGGCAGCCGGACGAAAGGAACTAGGTCATTCCCCGAGGATGCTTTCGAGATCCGCCTCATCGCTTCCCGCATCGAGCTTGAGGCTTTCCTGGATGTGATCCAGGTGATGGAGCATGAGCGTCTCGGCGCGCTTGGCGTCACCCCGCTTGATCGCATCGACGATTTCCTCATGCTCGTCGGCGCGGCAACTGGTGGCGGTGGGGGCGTCGTACAGCGAGATGATCAGGCAGGTCAGCGTCGACAGCTCACGCATGGTGCGCGCGAGGGCCGAGTTGCCGGCCAGTTCGGCCAACAGCAGGTGGAACTCGCCCGAGAGACGCACCACGGCGCGCGCATCGCCGCGCTGACGCGCATCGGCCTCGAGTTCGAGGTGCCGGCGCAGGCGCTGCATCTTGAAATCATCGATCGTTCCGACCAGTCGGCGCAGCACGCCGGGCTCGATGAGTCGACGCGCCTCGAAGACATCGCGCGCCTGCTCGATGGTCGGCTTGGCGACGTGCGCACCGCGCTGCGGCACCAGTTCGACGATTTGCTCGTGCGCCAGTCGGGCCAGCACCTCGCGCACCTTGGCACGGCTGGTGCCGAAGATCGTGGCCAGACGGTCCTCGCCTAGCTTGGTGCCCGGGGCCAGGCGGTGTTCGAGGATCGCCGTGGAGATCTTCTCGGCAATGGCGTCGACGCTCTGCTCGCGGCCCGTGCCGCTCGCTTCAATGGGGGGGGAACTTAGTTTCTTTGGCATGCGCTTCGATCTTAGCGACGGCGCTTCACCTCTGCATTCGGTCCCGCGCGAGCAGCCGTGCGATGCCTTCGGGCAGACCGTGGTTCGGCTTGATCGGTGGCGGCGCGAAACTACCCTGCCGCGCCGGCAACGTCCCCAGCGAGACGAGCGTCTGTGCATGGCACACGGCGCTCGACACGCCATCGACCACGGGCACGGGAATGCGGTCCCGGATGGATCGCGCCAAGCCCGCCAGCGGGGCGCCGGCGATGATGATGACGTCCGCACCGTCGTCCTGGATGGCCGACAGGCACAGTGCTTCCAGGCGAGCCGTGTGGTCGTCCTGCACGCGGCCGATGTCCTTCAGTGGGTTGTCCAGGTTGCGGATGCTAGCCAGCCGCTTACTCAGGCCGTTGGCCGCGACGCACTCGCGATACCACGCCGTGATGCGGTGCGAGATCGCAACGATCGAGAAGCGCTTGCCGAGCAGGCAGGCGCTCATCAGCGCCGCCTCCGTCAGCCCGACGACGGGGATGTCCAGCACTTCCCGCAAGCCATCGATGCCCGGATCGCCGAAGGCCGCCACCACGATGGCGTCGTGCTGGTCGCAGTGCTCGGCCGCGAGCGTCGCCGTGGCGTAGGCACCGATGAGCGACTCGAACCGCGTCTCGATGTACGCCACGCCGAACGGCGCCGTGAGCACGCTCAGTTGCGTATCCGGCGCGGCAGCGCGCCGCGCCTCGGCCTCGATGAGGTCGGAGACGCTCTGGGAGGTGTTGGGATTGATCAGCAGGATCTTCATGGCGCGCCTCGCTGTCTTGCTGCGGGCAGCAGCGTGGGTCTGCCGCGACGCAGGAATTCTCCGCGGCCGGCGCGCGGATGGAAGGTCTGGCCGTCCCACACGACCTCGCCGCGCGCGATCGTCAATGCAGGCCATGCCTTCACGTCGATGCCCTCGTACGGCGTGTAGTCCACGGCGTGGTGCAGGTCGGCATTTCGCACCTGCCGCGGCGTCGCGCCCCAGACCACCAGGTCGGCGTCCGCGCCGATGGCGATCGTCCCCTTGCGCGGATGTAATCCGTAGGCCTTGGCGGGGTTCGTCGAGGTGAGTTCGACAAAGCGGTTGATCGTGATGCGCCCGTCGAGCACGCCATGCGAGAACAGCAGCGGCAGGCGCGTCTCGATGCCGGGAATCCCGTTGGGGATGTGGCGGAACTCGACCTCCTTGCCACCCGGTTTCTTGCCTTCCGGCGCGTCGTAACGAAACGGCGCATGGTCGGACGAGAAAATCGTGAACAGGCCGTCGGCCAGTCCATTCCAGATGACCTGCTGGTTGTCCTTGTTGCGCGGCGGCGGGCTGCACACGCAGCGGGCGCCGCCGTAGCTGTCGTCGATGCCGAGGTCCTCCGCCGTCAGGAACAGGTACTGCGGGCAGGTCTCCGCGAACACGTGCAGGCCGTGCGAGCGCGCCCAGCGGATCTGCTCGACCGCCTCCTTGCCCGACACGTGCACGATCATGATCGGCACGTCGACCAGCTCCGACAGCGCGATGGCGCGATGGGTCGCCTCGCGTTCGACCAGCATCGGCCGCGAATGCGCATGAAAGCGCGGCGCAGTGCGTCCGCTGGCCTCCAGCCGCCGGGTCAGCCATTCGATGCAATCGGCGTTCTCGGCGTGGATCATCGCCATCGCATCATGGCTGCGCGCGACGTCCAGCACGTCCAGGATCTGGCCGTCGTTGAGCTTGAGGTCGTCGTAGGTCATGTAGATCTTGAACGACGTATAGCCCTCGGCGATCAGCTGCGGCAGTTCGTTCTTCAGCACGTCCTCGGTGGGGTCGCTGACGATCAGGTGGAAGGCGTGGTCGACGTGCGCGCGGCCCTCGGCGCGCTCGTGGTAGTCGCGCACCGCGGCGCGCAGCGACTGGCCCTTCTGTTGCGCGGCGAACGGGATCACCGTGGTCGTGCCGCCGCAGGCTGCCGCACGCGTGCCGGTGTCGAAGTCATCCGCCATGCGCACGGGTGCTTCCATGGGCTGGTCGAGATGGCAGTGGGCATCGACGCCACCGGGCGTGACGAAGGCGCCAGCGGCGTCGATCTCGCGACGTCCCGCTGGCAAGCCCATTCCCAGTTGCACAATCCGGCCACCGGTGATGCCGATGTCCGCGTCGAAGGTGTCGCTAGCGGTGGCGACGCGCGCATTGCGCACGACGAGATCGAAAGTGCCTGCGCTCATGCGAACAGCCCTCCCCAGCCCTTGACCGCGCGCGGGTCCACGCCAGTGATCTTCAGCGCCTTCCAGACCACGGTCGCCACCGAGTCGTAGATCGGGATGCCGAGCTCGCGTTCCATCTCCTCGACCAGCGGTGCACCGTGGAGGTTGGTGCACATCACGGTGATGGCGTCGGGCTTCTTCTGCGCGACCTCGCGGATCATGGTCCGCAAGGTGTCGGGCGCGACTTCAGCGAACGAGAAGTTCACCGTCAGGTCCAGATGGCGTTCCGCGATGCATTCCACGTCGAGTTCAGCGTAGTTGGCGACGATGCGCCGCTGCACGTCCTCGACATAGGGCGACACCAGCCCCAGCGTGCGCGCGCCCTGCGCGGCAAGCAGTTCGTTGAGCGCCAGCACCGAGGTCGTCGCGGGAATGCCGGTCGCTTCGGTGATGCGGGCGCACAGCGCGCGGTCGCGCTCGAAGCCGAGCCAGCTCGCGGACGTGCCGCTCCAGCAAATCACGTCGACGTTCGCGTCGGCCAGGAGCTTCGCGGCGTCGAGGATCGTGCGCTCGTCGAACTGGTTTTGCGACTTGTCGCCCATCGAGATCTCGGTCACCCGGAATCGTGAGAAGTGCGCCGAGACGCCCGGCACGCCGGCGACCATCGCGCTGGTCAGCGGCTCCAGTGCCGTGTTGGAGGAAGGCGTCAACACGCCGATGCGTTGGGACTGGGACATTTCGCGAGATCTCGAAAGTGGACTAGACGGGAAGCTTCTTGCTGTAATCGATCAACAGCGTGGAGCAGATGAACAAGCCTGCACCGGCCGCGGCAAAGAGCATCAGTGCCATGAAGTAGGAGCCGGTGGCTTGAACGATCAGGCCGACCACGATCGGCACGCCGATGCCCGCGACGTTGCCGCCCAGGTTCATCGTGCCGCCGAGGAAGCCGACGTGCGCCCTGCGGCCAAGGATCGAAGGCACGCACCAGAAGAGGCCGCACCAGCGCAGGAAGAACAGCGTGATCGACAGGAGGATCACGACGGCGACGGGGCTCGTGATCTGCGACACCGTGTAGATCGCGATCGTCGCGATGACCGACGAAACGCCGAACAGCGTGCGCAACACCTTGGCGTTCGAAGCGCCCGCGGCCTTCCACTTGTCGGCCAGCCAGCCGCCGAACATTTCGCCGACAAAGCCCGAGAAGAACATGATGAACACCGCGCCGCCCATCTGCTTGATGTCGAAGCCGTGCACCTTGGAGAGGTAGTTGGGCATCCACGTGAGCAGGCCGTAGAACAGTGCGTTGAAGCACATCCAGCCGAAGAACATGCCCCAGACCGAACGGAAGCGCAGGAAGTCGAGCAGGCGGCCGCTGGCGCCTTGCGGCTCGCTGGCCGCGTCTTCCGCATGGCTGGCTTCGATGTACTTCGCCTCGGCCTCGTTGACGCCGGGATGCTCGCGCGGATGGTTGCGGATGTAGTTCCAGGCGAACAGGCCGGCGATCACGGTGCCTACACCGGCGATGACGAAGGCCAAGCGCCAGGATCCGAGCAAGGCGATGAGCCCCGAAATCAGGATCGCACCCAGTGCGGCCCCGAGCGGCGCGCCGCCATCGAGCAGGGTCGCGCCGCGGCCGCGCTCGTTCTGCGTCATCCAGATGCCGTTCAGCTTGCCGCCAGCCGGATAGATCGGCGCCTCCGCCGCACCCAGCCCCAGGCGCGTCAGCAGCAGCGGAACCCAGCCGGTACAGAACGCAGCGATGGCCTGGAAGAAGCCCCAGCCGAGCGTCGCGCCGGCAATGACGACTCGCGGACCGAAGCGGTCGGCCAGCATGCCGCCGGGAATCTGCATGAGCGCGTAGGTCCAGAAGAAGGAACTGAGCAGGAGGCCCTGCACGGCCGGCCCGATATCGAACTCCTTGGCGATCAGCGGCATGGCCACGGACAGTGACGCCCGGTCGATGTAGTTGATCGAGATGAGGAACAACATCATCAGGAAGATCTTCCAGCGGACCTTGGTCGGCTGAAGGGTGGTGTCGGGCGCTGCGGCGGTCGCTGTCGCGCCGGCCGTCATGGTGGTTTGCATCGATTGGTCTCCTTGCGGTGGCACCGGGCGCCAACCTGCAGGGACCGGCCCGGCATGTTGGCGAACTTGTCAGCTCGGACTGCCCTGGATTGGCCGGGCGTGCCGAGACTGTCCGGTGGAATTTAGGTTTTGTCGAAATTCATGTCAACACCTATGTTGACAATATTCGTCGACATCAGTGAAAACACCTAAGAACCCCACTGCCGCAAGGCAGAGATCACTACACCCTGGCCTGCGGGCCAGGCCGAAAGTACGCCATCGCCGCCAACACGCCAATACGCTTCCCGAGGCAGGTCGCCTCATCGGCGGGTGCTCCGAAAGGGTGCGGCGGGCACTCTGGGTTTGTCCCCGAGCACCGTGGACTGAGTTGTGGACAACCGCCTGCATAACGCAAGGGATCGACTCCAGACTGGGTTTCCAACGCGGTGCCTCGAAAAGAGGCAGTAGGGCACTTTGGAGGGCGCGAAACCTTTTGTGGCAGCTGAAACCTGGGGAATCGCGCCAATCGGCCGATGGATGGAGACGCGCGGGATGCAAATGCTTAGAGTGGGCCCGTTGGGTTTCCTGTGCGCCTCTCACGTAGGCAAACGCAGCCTCTCGAAGGCAAACGCAGCACAAAGGGAAGCCCAGGGCCCAGCGACTAAACCCCGCTGGGCCTCTTTGCTTGCGCTCCCAGTTTGGCCGCGAGCCAATCGAGCGCTTCGCGGGCCGTCGGAGCGAGCCGGATCGAGCGGGCCAACATGAGGTTGAGCGGTTGGCCGAAGCCCTCGACCATCGCACCGGTCTCGGTCTCCCTGACCTCCCCCACCGCATCAGAACTGCAGGCGATCGCCGCAGCGACACGGTCCGCATAGGTGCCCTCCGGAACGCCGTAGCCCACGACGGGCTTTCCGAGCGCGACCGCAAACCCCACTTCGAACACCGTGCCCGAATCGGGCTCCTGGCCGCGGAAGCTCATCAGGTTGGCGATCACGCCGTCCGACTGACGAATCATCTCGACGTTGCCTTCGTAGATGGCCTGCGCCAAGTCATGGGGCTCCGGGTGGGTCGCTGGCGACAAGGCAGTGTCGGTCGGCGCGAGCCCCTCCATGCCGAGTTGCGCGCACTGCGCCTTCAGAGCCAGGAAGATGTCTTCCTGGCAGGGGAAGAAAACATCCGGGCCTGCGAGGTAAATGCGCGGGCAATGGTGATTGGAAATGATGGATGGACTCGAACTCATCGCGGGCATCGTACCCCTGTCCCGCGCCTCGGCAGGCACATCCTGCAAGCCCCACGTCGCCTAACATCGAAGCGTGGATCTCCCCGCCATCAACGACGCCTCGTCGGCACGCACCGCCGTGCATCGCATCGCCACCCATCTTCGCGCATCGGGCGTCCAGGCCTTTCGCGACCCGCCGCCGGAGCCCACGACCTGCTGCGGCCGAGGGTGCAACGGCTGCGTCTGGGAAGGCTATCTGGAAGCGGTCGCCTGGTGGCGAGACGAAGCGCTGGCGCTGCTGCCGAAGTGAACCTACAACCTCCGCGCTATTGGCCCGCCGCAGGTGCATTCGACAGAATTCCCGCATGGAACAATTCCACTTCTCCGGCCGTCCCGCATCGTCTTCGAGCGGGCTATTCGGACCGCGGCGGCTGCGCGTCCCGGTGAATAACGAACCCCGCAGGCCGATCACCTGCGAGGCGCCCCCGCCTCCGATGAGCTTGGAGGAAATACGGATGGTGGCCAACAGGTGGCGCCGCGGCAGCGACGTCGACGACCGCCGCGCCAAAGTCGCCGACGCACTGGATGCGGTGGCGGATCACCGCATGGGTGCCTTGGGACCGAAGCCGCCCAAGAAGACGGTCACCCAGCGGATCTCCGAGTTCATGGGCCTCTAGCCCGCGCGCCGCCTACTGCGGCTCGATGCCCGCCTTCTTGACGAGCGCCGCGTACTTCGCCAATTCACTCTTGAACGCCGCCTGCGCATGCTCGGGCGTGCTGACCGCGATCGTGTTCCCCTGCTTGGCCATTGCTTCCTTGACGGCCGGGTCCTCGAAAGCGGTGACCACGGCGTCGTGGACCTTCTTCACGTTGGCCGCACTGAGGCCCTTCGGGCCGATGACCGCGAACCAGGCATCCACCACGAAATTCGGCAGCCCCTGCTCGACGAAAGTCGGAATCTCCGGTGCGGCCGGAACGCGCTTCGCTGTGAGAACACCGATCGCGCGGAGCGCACCACTCTTGATGTGCGCCTGGACGCTGGGCAGTGCGGCCGTGCCGAACTCGACCTGCCCGCCGATCAGGTCGGTGACCATCGGGCCGACACCCTTGTAGGGGATGTGCTTGGCGGTCACGCCCGCCTGCTCGAGGAACAATTCGGTCGCCAGGTGCAGGATCGTGCCGTTGCCACCGGAAGCGAAATTCAGCGCCCCCGGCTTGCTCTTGAGCAGGGCGACAAGTTCCTTGCTGTTGTTGGCCGGTACCTTCGGGTTGACCACCAGCACCATGGGCGTCGCTCCCACGATGGCGATCGGCGTGAAATCGCCCGGCATGTCGAAAGGCAGCGACTTGAACACGCTAGGAAAGATCACCACGTTGTTCGACACGACCGACAGCGTGTTGCCGTCGGGCGCCGAGCGCGCCAGCGCCTGCAGGCCGACCACGCCGCCTGCGCCGGGCTGGTTGTCGACCACCACGGACGCATTGAGCGCCTTGGAAAGTGCCGGCTGGGCGGCGCGAGTGATCGCGTCCACGCCCGAGCCCGTGGCGTTGGGCAGGATGAACCGGACCGTGCCGGATTGCGCGCGAGCAGCAAGGGGCAGCGCGCCCATCGCGACGGCTGCCAGCGAGGCGGCCAGCACCGAGCGGCGAGAGAAATTCTGTTGTCCTTCAATCATGCTTGTCTCCTTTTGGCGTTGGGGCCGGCCGTCGAGCGGTGCTTCACGTCACGATGCGACGCGCGACCGCAGGCCTTCCACGTCCGCGCCGGTTCCGCCGACCCTCCAGTGTGAACGGAAACAAGGTGGTCTTCACGGTCTGACTGGCGTGCTTTCGGCCATGTGTATCAGTCCGTCTCAATGCTCTCGTCGTGTCACGGCGCGCGTCGACTGCGCCTGTGCGGACATACCATCGGCTGAGAAGGGAGGACTCGCACCATGCCGACGCTGATCGTGACCAAGAACGGGGTATCGCTGCGCATCGTGCGGCTCCGCGAAGGCGAGTTCAGGATCGGTCGCAGCATGAACAACCACCTGGTGCTCGCGAGCGCCACCATCAGCAAGGCTCACGCGGTCCTCACGCGGCAGGGGCGTTTCGTCACCCTCCACGACTTCCACAGCACGAACGGCACGCTGGTCAATGGCGATGATGTGTCGGTGCGGCCGCTGCTTGACCGCGACATCATCCAGATCTGCAATTTCGAGATGATGTTCCTCGACAGGGACTTCGCTTCGGCCGAAGTCATCGAGGACCCTCCGCCGGAACCCGTCGCGGAACCAGTCGAGACGGAGCGGGCTCCACTGGAAGCAGCCATCGGCCTCGATGCCGGCGGCCACCGGATCGGCGGATCGCGCGGCGCACGCTGGGTCGGCAATGGTGTGGCCTTCGCCCTCCCCGCGCAAGGCCGCGAGATTGAGGCCCTCATCACCGACGATGCGCTCGCGTCCCATTTCGGTGCCTACGTTCACGCCGCTGATGGCGCGAGCCGTGCGGTCAGCGCCTACGAGGAGAACCACGTGGCGATCAACGTGGCCGCTTGGTCCCGCTATGACGCCACGCACCGGGAGCCGATCGTCGTCAGGTCGTCCGACTTCTGAGTCGCCACTGTGCGGCAGGGCGAATCAGGCAACGACGGGTTTCAGGACGAGCACATGGCGCGAAGCGACCGCTTGTCTCCTGGCAGGCCGAGCCGTCTCGCGAGACGGGCGAGATTGCCACGGTCCATGCCGAGTGCGCGGCCCGCGGCGGCCCAGTTGTAGTCGTTCTGCGCCAGTGCGGACGTCACAAGTTCACGCTCCAACCTGGCGACGGTATCGCGAAGACCCTCGCCGTCGCGCAAGCGCGGCAGGGACGTCGGAGTCGCCGGTGATCCGTCCGTGCTTTCGGGCTCGATCGGTCGCGCGCCCGCCAGATCGAGGTCGCCCGCCGTCAGGCTCAGGATGCGCGGGCGCTGCGAATGACGGCCGAGCGCCTTCAGCACGCTGCGCCCGAGCAGGTGTTCGAGTTCGCGCACGTTGCCCGGCCAGTCGTAGCCGAGCAACGCGGCCTGTGCGCTGGCGTCGAGCCGCAAGCCACCGAGCCCCAGGCGGGAGCGGTTCTCTTCGAGGAAGAAGCCGCTGAGCAGGAGCACGTCGCGACCGCGCTCGCGCAAGGGCGGCACCTGCAACGGGTAGACGCTCAGCCGGTGGTAGAAGTCCGCGCGCAAGCGCCCTGCCCGCACCTCGTCGGCCAGATTGCGGTTGCTCGCAGCGATGAGCCGCACGTCGACCCGATGCTCGCGGTCCGATCCGAGCCTTTGCAACTGGCCGCTCTGCAGCACGCGCAACAGCTTGGCCTGCACCGGCAGCGTGAGTTCGCCGACCTCGTCGAGGAAGAGCGTTCCGCCATCGGCCAACTCGAACTTGCCCGGGCGTTCGACCACGGCACCGGTGAAGGCACCCTTCACATGGCCGAAGAGTTCGCTTTCCACCAGCGTCTCGGGCAGTGCGGCGCAGTTCAGGCTGATCAGGGGGCGTGCGGCGCGGGACGAGCCCGCATGCAGCGCCTCCGCGACCAGTTCCTTGCCGACGCCGGTCTCGCCCTGGATCAACACCGACAACTCGCTGTCGCTGACCAGTTCGATTTCCTTCTGCAGTTGCCGCATCGCAGGGCTGCGGCCGATGAGTCCGCGCGCGCGCGGCGCCGCCGCCAGCCGGTATCCCTCGGCGCGAAGGCTTTCGTCGCGAACGCGCGTCTTGAGTTGCTCGACGTGGCCCGCGACGCTGACCGTCGCAGCGGCGAGGCTGCCGAAGGACTGCAACACCTTCAGGTCGACGCGGGAGAAGCGTTCCGGCGCCAGGTCGTCGAGTGTCAAAAGGCCCCATGGCTTTTCGTCGACGCGGATGACGCAACCCACGCAGTCGTGCACGGGCAGATGCCCCTTCACGCCTTCGACCAATCCGTCATAGGGGTCGGGCAGGCTGCTGTCGGCCGGAAATCGCAAGGGGCCATCCGCTTCGAGCAGGGCGGCGAAGCGCGGATGCTCTTCGACGCGGAACCGACGGCCCAGCGTGTCGCTGCTCAGGCCGTCCACGGCCAGCGGCAACAGCCAACCGTCATCGAGGCGCAGCAGCGCCGCCGCGTCGCAAGGGAGCAGCACCCGCAACGCCTCCAGCAGGCGGCGATAGCGTTCGGCGCTGGGCAGTTCGCGCGCGATGTCGGCCACCAGCGGGATGATGGCCTGGAGCAAGGGATGCGTTGTCATATTGACTCTGTTCGTGTCGACATGACGGTATCCTATGCGTGTCAACAAGACATCGTTGGCGCCCAAGTCTTTGATTCACCGGGAACACCAGGCTGGAACGGGGATTGCAATGAAGAAGCCATCACCCTCCCACAATCGAAAGACTCCTTCATGCTGTCCGTCTCCCAAAAGGCCATCATCACCGCCACCGTGCCCCTGCTCGAAACAGGTGGTGAAGCCCTCACGACGCACTTCTACGCCATCATGCTGGGCGAGCACCCCGAAGTCCGCCCGCTCTTCAATCAGGCCAACCAGGCGAGCGGCGATCAGCCCCGCGCGCTCGCGAACGGCGTGCTCATGTACGCGCGCAACATCGACCGGCTCGAAGCGCTGGGCGACCTGGCGACCCAGATCGTCAACAAGCACGTCGCCCTGCAGGTGCAGCCGGAGCACTACCCGATCGTCGGCGCCTGCCTGCTGCGCGCGATCCGCGAAGTGCTCGGCCCGCAGATCGCAACGGACGAGGTCATCGAGGCCTGGGCCGCCGCGTACGGACAGCTTGCCGACATCTTGATCGGCGCCGAGAAGCAAGCCTACGACGCGAAGGCCGCAGCGCCCGGCGGCTGGCGCGGCGGGCGGGACTTCAAGGTCGTGCGCAAGGAAGTCGAAAGCGACGAGATCACTTCCTTCTATTTCGCGCCGGTCGACGGCCAGCCCGTGCTCGACTTCGAGCCCGGCCAGTACATCAGCCTGCGCCTGGTCTTCGATGGCCAGGACATCCGCCGCAACTATTCGCTCTCGGCCGCACCGAACGGCCGGACCTACCGTATCAGCGTGAAACGGGAGCAAGGCGGACTCGCTTCCAATCACCTGCACGACCAGGTGCAAGTGGGCAGCACGATCGAACTGTTCCCGCCCTCGGGCGCATTCACGCTCGCAGAGAGCGACCGGCCGCTGGTGCTGATCAGCGGTGGCGTGGGCATTACGCCGACGCTGGCGATGCTCGAAGCCGCGCTGAAGACCTCGCGCGTGGTGCACTTCATCCATTGCGCGCGCGCACGCGGCGTCCACGCGTTCCGCCATGCCATCGACGCGCTGGCACAGAAGCATCCCCAGCTCGAACGCTTCTACTGCTACGACGAGGCGCCCGAAGCGCCGGGCGATGCCGACGCGCCGCACGCGGTCGGCCGGCTCGACGCGCAGAAGCTCGCCCAATGGCTGCCGGCCACGACGCGCGACGTCGACGCGTACTTCCTCGGCCCGAAGCCGTTCATGCGGCAAGTGAAGACGGCGCTGCGGACGCTCGGCGTGCCGGACCAGCAGGTGCGCTACGAGTTCTTCGGACCGGCCGCTGCGCTGGAGTGAGCGCGGCGACGCTCAATCGGTGCGGCGGAAGAACGCATTCAACTCGTCGCCCCGCGCCGCTTCGGCAAACCCGAAGCGGCCGTTCTCCGCTATCTCGCGCGCGGCCCGCATGAAGCCGCCCCACGCGGAACGAGCAAGCGCACCGCCCACGCTGATGCGCCGGACACCCATCGCCGCGACATCCTGCAGCGTGAATTCGCTGGCCGAGCCGATCAGCAGATTGACCGGCTTCGGCGCCACGGCGGCCACCACCGCTGTGATCTGCTCCCGCGTGCGAATGCCCGGCGCATAGAGGCAGTCCGCCCCGGCTCCGGCGTAGGCCTTGAGCCGGGCGATGGTGTCGTCGAGGTCCGTGCGACCGTACAGGAAATTCTCGGCGCGCCCGACCAGCAGCGTGTCGCCGCCGGCTTCGTCGATCGCCGCACGGGCAGCACGTAGCCTCGCGACCGCATCGCCGATGCTGCGCACCGGGTCGTCGGCGTTGCCCGTCGCATCCTCGATCGAGAGGCCCGCCACGCCCGTTTCGATCGCCATGCGAACGCTGAGCGCGACGCCTTCCGGGTTCTCCGCATAGCCGCTTTCGAAGTCTGCATTCACCGGCAGATCGGTAGCCTCCACGAGGGTGCGCAAGTGGGCCAGCACGGTCTCCCGTGAAGCCCCGCCGTCTGGAAGGCCCTGCGACCAGGCATAGCCGGAACTGGTGGATGCGAGGGCTTTGAATCCCATGCCCTGCAGCATCCGGGCACTGCCGACGTCCCAAGGATTTGGCAACACGAAGCAGCCTTGGGTGTGAAGCGCGCTGAATGCGGTGCGTTTCTCTTGAACGGTGCGAGTCATGGGATGTCTCCTGCGGTGTGTTGGTCCCTGAAATGGCCTGCGAGAGAGGCCTATGTGAATCACTTTACGGCTTCGAGGATGTCTCCGGCAGGGATGCAACTCCGATGCTGTATTTGTTGCGATCGACTTTCAGTGTGTCGCCAGTGAAACGTAGTGTGTCGACTTCGTGCGCCGGATACAGAGTCGTACGTCACAGGCGCCCACGAGGCACGTCGCGGCAGAAGATCCGTCCGTTCGACAACCCAGAAGGAAATCGCCATGAACATCCGAGCCAGTGCACTCCTCTTCGGCGTGGCCCTTGCGACCTCGCTTGCAGCCTTGACCTTCGCCGCGCCACCGAACGGCGGCGACACACCCACGGCCGAGCAGCGGACCGCCCCCGAGTTCCAGGGCATCGACACGTGGCTCAACTCACAGCCGCTCAAGCTGGACGAGCTGCGCGGCAAGGTCGTGCTCGTCGACTTCTGGACCTACACCTGCATCAATTGCCTGAACCATCTGCCCTACGTGAAGGATTGGCACGCGAAGTACAAAGACCAGGGCCTGGTCGTGGTGGGCGTGCACACGCCCGAGTTCGCGTACGAGAAGTCGACGAAGAATGTGCAGGAGGCCATCAAGCGCTTGCAGATCCAGCACGCCGTGGCGCAGGACAACAGCTATGCGACCTGGAAGGCGTTCAGGAACCAGTACTGGCCTGCGGTCTACCTCATCGACAAGCAAGGGCGCATCGTGTACTCGCACTCCGGCGAGGGCGCCTACGGCGAGACCGAGAAAAAGATCCAGTCACTCCTGGCGCAGCCTCAGTCGCGAGCCTCGACGGCCGACGCGAAGACGTAGCCCTCGCTTCGCACGGTCTTGATGTACCGCGGCTCGCGCGCATCGTCGCGCAGCCGCTGGCGCAGCCTGCTGACGAGCAGGTCGATCGAGCGCTCGAAGAGTTCGGCCTCGCGGCCCTGCGTCAGGCTCAACAGTTGATCGCGGCTCAGCACCTTCTGCGGATGGTCCAGAAAGATGCGCAGGAGCCGGTACTCCGCGCCGCTCAGCGCGACCATCGTGCCGCTGTCGTCGATCAGGTGTCGCGCAACGGTATCGACCTGCCAGTTGCCGAAGGCCAGCGTCCGGGCCGTCTCGGTCGAGTGCATGTTGGGCGGCAGCATGCGCGTGCGGCGCATCACCGCGCGAATCCGGGCGAGCAGTTCACGGGCGGAGAAAGGCTTAGCGAGGTAGTCGTCGGCGCCCATCTCCAGGCCGAGGATGCGGTCGGCTTCTTCGCTGCGCGCCGTCAGCATCAGGATGGGGATGGACTTGTGCCTGCCCGAGCGCAGGTCGCGGCACAGCGTCAGCCCGTCTTCGCCGGGCAGCATGAGGTCGAGGATGATCAGGTCGAAGGGACCTGACTCTTCGAGCGCCGCACGCATGTGGCGCCCCGTGGGCACCGAGGCCACGCGCAGGCCGTTCTTGACCAGGTAGGTGGTGAGCAGCTCGCGGATCTCGCGGTCGTCATCGACGATGAGGACATGGTCTGCAGGTCTGGGTTGCATGGCGATCGTGGTTCCGACGCAGGGCGTTGCCTTGCAATGTAGCCGGCCTTCAAGGGGATTGCGTCGCTTCATCTGCATCCAGCAGAATGGGCGGCTCTTCGCAGGAGACCCCCATGCTGGCTGGACTGGACGAGGCCGTACTGTTCATCATCGTTGTGGTGGCCTTCTTTGCTGCGCTGGAGATCGCCTTTCAGCTCGGCCGTCGCCATGTGCATCGGAGCGACGACACCTCCAGATCGCACATCGGCGCATTGCAAGCCGCATTGCTTGGACTTCTGGCATTGCTGCTCGGCTTCAATTTCGCGATGGCCGCCTCGCGTTTCGACGCCCGCAAGACGCTGATCCAGGAAGAGGTCAATGCCATCCGCACGAGCTATCTGCGAGCCCAGTTGCTGCCGCCATCGCAGCGGGAGCAGGTGTCGGACCTGCTGAAGAGCTATGTCGCAGCGCGTGTCGACTTCATGCAGGCCGGCGTCGACCGTACGCAGCTCGAAAGGACCAGCGCCGCCACGACGGACATCGAGTCTCGACTCTGGGCGTTGGCGGGCGCATCTGCGACGCTCAGCCAGGCCTCGCCGGAGCGAGTGCTGGTCATCCAGTCATTGAACGAGATGTTCAACACCAACGAGAAGCGCCGCGCCGCGCTGGACAACCATGTGCCACAGATCGTGATCAGCCTGCTGATCGCCGTCGCACTGGGCGCACTGAGCTTCATCGCCTATGGCTACGGTCTGACGGGCCGGCGACGCCACGTGTCGACAGCGCTCTTCGCACTGCTGATCGCGATGGTGTTCACGATCATCATCGACATGGACCAGCCGCGCAGCGGCCTCATCCGCGTCGGCGAGGAGAACATGGTTCGGCTCAAGGAGAGCATGGACCTGAACCTCGCGCGATAGCGCGATCGCCCTCGGTACGTATGGTCGTGTAGGTTGCCGTCCCCGGCAGACACACTGGAATACACACGAAGCGGCTGGAGGGTGGTTCGGGGCCTATAAACCCACCCATGCCTACTTCTGCAAGCCTCCATGCGCGCCCTCCGCCCCCCGCCGCAGGCTGGCGTCGGCTGGTCCCGCGCTCCCTCTTTGCACGCGTGACGGTGATCATCGTGGTGGGTCTGGCGATTGCGCAGTTGCTCACGTTCGCCTCGATCCGCTACGAGCGCGGCGTCGCACTTCGCGAACTGATGATGAGCGGCATCGAACGTGACATCGCGAGTTCGATCGCGATCCTGGACCGCCTGCCTGCCGAGGAACGCGCCGGTTGGCTCGAACGCCTCGAGCGGCGCAACTACCGGTTCATGCTGGGCGGCAGCGTGGAGGGCCCCCAGCCTGGGTCACCCGTCGCACGGGAATTTGGCGAGGCAATTGTCAACGCATTGCGTCCGTTCGAGGTCGTGAAAGTGGCACAGGCAGCCGAGCCGCACGAGGGGCTGCAGATTCAGGTGCGCCTGGCGGACGGCAGCACGGTGATCGTCCATGCGCGACGGGTGGGCATCCCTGTCTCCGCATGGGTCATGTGGGTGCTCTGGATCCAGTTGGCGGTGCTGGCCGTCTGTGCGTGGTTCGCGGTGCGCCTGGTCACACGCCCTCTCGCCCAGCTCGCCGCGGCGGCAGATGAGCTCGGACCCGACCTGAAGGCGCACGAGTTGGTCGAGGAAGGGCCGACCGAAGTCGTGCATGCGGCTCGCGCGTTCAATGCCATGCAGCGAAGGATCGCGGGCTACATGGCCGAGCGCGTGGAAATCCTCGCGGCCATTTCGCACGACCTGCAGACGCCCATCACCCGGATGCGCCTGCGCACCGACCTGATGGACAACGGGAAGGACCAGGTCAAGTTCAGGCAGGACCTCGATGCCATGAACGCTCTGGTGCGGGAAGGCGTGACCTACGCGCGCACCCTCCATGGCGCGACGGAGCCGCCCTGCCGCATCGATGCCGACGCGCTGCTCGAAAGCATGGTCGCCGACTACGAAGACTCCGGCCAGCCTGTGATGCTGGAGGGACGGATCGACGTGCCGGTCGTGACGCGCCCCAATGCCCTTCGGCGGATTCTCGTAAACCTCATCGACAACGCGTTGAAGTTCGGCAGCGATGTGCGCGTCCGTGTGCGCGTCGAAGCGGACCGCTGGGTGGTTGCCGTCGTCGACAACGGGCCGGGCATTCCGCCCGATCAGCTCGACGCCGTGCTCAAGCCCTTCCATCGCGTGGAAGGCTCACGCAACCGCAGCACCGGCGGCACGGGCCTGGGGCTTGCCATCGCGCAGCAACTCGCGGTGGCAATGGGCGCGGAGCTGAAGCTGTGCAACCGCGCCGAAGGCGGGCTAGAGGCCCGGCTCACCATGGCCACCGTTCAACCCGTCGCGACCTGATCGCCGCGGACCACCATCACCCCGACATCATGCTCATCCTCATCATTGCCTACGTGGGCGGCGTGCTCACCATCCTGAGTCCCTGCATCCTGCCGGTGCTGCCCTTCGTGTTCGCGCGTGCCGATCGCCCGTTCAGCTCGCACGGTCTGCCGATGCTGCTGGGCATGGCGGTGGCCTTTGCCGCCATTGCCACGCTGGCTGCGGTCGGTGGAGGTTGGGTGGTTGCGCTCAACGAGTACGGGCGCCATGCCGCGATGGCGTTGTTGGCGGTGTTCGGCATCACGCTACTTTTCCCAAGAGTCGCCGACCGCCTGACCAGACCGCTGGTCGCTTTGGGCACTCGATTGTCGGAGCCACAGCCGAATGGGACGACAGCGCCCGCTTCCATCGGCACGCCCCTGCTGCTGGGAATGGCTACAGGCCTGCTCTGGGCACCTTGCGCGGGGCCGATCCTCGGCTTGATCCTCACGGGGGCAGCCCTCAATGGCGCGAGCGTGGGCACGTCGCTGTTGCTGCTCGCCTATGCCGCAGGCGCTTGCACGTCACTGGCCGCTGCGCTGTTGCTGGGTGGACGAGCGTTTGCGGCGATGAAGCGTTCGCTCCACACGGGCGAATGGGTTCGGCGCACGGCGGGGGCGTTGGTGCTGGTAGGCGTCGGTGCGATTGCGCTGGGCCTGGACACCGGCTTGCTCGGCCGCCTTTCGATCGGGACCACGTCGACGCTGGAACAGGCACTCGTGGATCGCATCGGACTTCCGACGCCGAAGCCCCCACAGGCCGACACCCCCTCCACACTCGAAGACACAGAGTTGACGCTGACGGCAGCGGCCCGCAAGCCCGCGCCCTCGCGAACGCTGCGGACCGAGGGCCTTCTTCCTTCGTTCTCAGGTGCGACCGAATGGATCAACTCGGCACCGCTGACCCCCGAAGGTCTGCGCGGCAAGGTGGTGCTGGTCGACTTCTGGACCTACTCGTGCATCAATTGCCTCCGGACCCTGCCCTACCTCCGCGCTTGGGCCGACAAGTACAGGGACGTGGGGCTGGTGGTGGTCGGCGTGCATGCGCCGGAATTCGCATTCGAGAAGCGTTCGTCCAACGTTCACCGGGCAGTCGAGGATCTCGGCATCGGCTTTCCTGTCGCGGTCGACAGCGACTTTGCCATCTGGCGCGCTTTCGACAACCAGTACTGGCCCGCGTTCTATTTCGTCGATGCGCAGGGTCACATCCGCCATCACCAATTCGGAGAAAACCAGTACGAAGAATCAGAGCGGGTCATTCAGCAACTGCTGGCGGAGGCGGGGCGAACCAACGTTCCATCGGGGCTGGTTTCGCCGACGGCCTCGGGCGTTCAGGCCGCACCGGACGTCTCGCCTTCGCTCTCGCAAGAGACCTACCTCGGCTACGAACGGTCGCGCAACTTCGCCTCCCCGGGCGGCATTGCAAGCGACCGCGCCAACGTCTACCGACGTCCCGCTTCGTTGCGTTCGGACCAGTGGGCGCTCGCCGGCGACTGGACTGTGGAGCGCGAACGCGCGATATCGAACCGAACCAACGGGCGCATCGCCTATCGCTTTCATGCGCGGGACTTGCATCTGGTGCTCGGCCCATCGGCCGATGGGAAACCCGTGCGCTTCAGGGTGCTCCTGGATGGCAAGCCGCCGCTGTCGGACCACGGCTCCGACGTCGACGCCCAAGGCAACGGAATGATCGATGTACAGCGGCTTTATCAGTTGCTTCGCCAGACAAAGAGTACAAAGGAACACCTTTTCGAAATCGAATTTCTCGATGAGGGGGCACAGGCCTACGTATTTACCTTCGGCTAGGCAACCGCCCGTATCCTCAGGTTTTCGTGTTCAACACAGCCGCCTATGCACCAGGAAAGAAATGCCAACGGTGAACTGAGCTTCCATTTGCTCAAATGCCTGGTGGCGCTTGTCCGTCACTCGCACGTCTCGCGCGCTGCGGAGGCGATCTCCATCAGCCAGCCCGCAATGAGCCGCGCGATCGGCCAGTTGCGTACTGTCACGGGTGACCCGATCCTCGTGAAGGGCGGCAGCGGCCTGATCCCCACTGCCAAGGCGCTCCAATTGCGCGACTTCGCCGAGCGGATCCTGGAGGAGATGGATGAACTGCTCGGCAACGCGGTGGCTTTCGACCCGAGAGTCACTCGCTACCTGTTCCGCATGGTCGCCACCGACTATCTGGAGTGCCTCTTCGTCGACCACCTGGTGCAGCATCTCGGCACGGAGTATCCGGGCATTTCGATATCGGTACGACACCCGGTGCATCCTTCGCAGTTCAACAAGGTGCTCGAGGCGGGCGATGTCGACTTCTGCGTCGGCATCCTGCCGCCCAGCCTGCGCGAACTCCGCCACCGCCTGCTGTTTCGCGATCGCATCGTGTGCATAGCGCGCGCCGGCCACTGGGCCATGGGCAAGACGCTCACGCCGGCGGAGTTCGCGGGCCTCGAACACGTGGTGATCATGCCGAACACCGTGAACTGCTTCGGCGAATCCGTCGATCAGGCTCTGGCCGCGCAGGGGCTGCAGCGCCAGCGCCGCTACGTCACTCCGAACTACCTCACTGCACCTCACCTGCTGGAGAAATCGGACATGGTGGCGCTCCTGCCCCTGTCGCTGGCGTCGCGTTTTCGCGATCGCTTCGGGCTTGCCGAACTGGCATTGCCAGTGGTCGTGCCGGCGTTCGATGTCTACATCTCCTGGCACGACCGAACACACCGCCACGCGGCCCACATCTGGTTTCGCGACCAGGTCATGCAAAGCCTCGAACTCAAGGTGAAAGACGGACATTCGCTACGCGCATAACCTTCATCCATGCGCGGCATGGACTTCCTGCAGCAGACTCCCAATACTTAGGCGTCGCCGTCGAATCGGCAATCAAAGAGCAAGCAGGCATGCGGTTTTCGGAGTCTCCGGTCAAAGTTTCGCGACACGTCGCACTGCGGTTTCACTGGGAAAGCACTTTCCCGATTGGCATCACCCGGCTCCGACGACCGGAGCAGCAACGTGCATGCCATTGAGGCGCTCCGCGCCTCGAACCCCATCCTCGTTTTTCCGGCGTTGAAGAAGTGGCCCGCAGCCACGTCCGACGGCGCACGTATTGATGGAAGTCCAAGTTATGTCTTGCATGATCCAATCCGTTGATGACCTCGCCCAGTTGCCCGACGACGAACTGCTCCCCTGTCTCGGGGCCCTCCGGAGCGCCATTCATGAAGCCAAGCGCCAGCACGCGGCAGCACTGCGCGAACGCCTGATCCCCGAGGACTCAACCTTCGAATTCCAGTCCTTCAACTGGCGCCCCAGAGGCGCGCAGCGGTTCAACATGCCGATCCAGTTGAGCCCCGAAACGCCGATCGACGAGATCTCCGTGCGCGCGAGCGCGCGGGATGCGCTCAAGGAACTCAGCATCTTCTGCATCGAGGATCTCTCCGCGATCAGCGAGCAGGAGTTACTGAAAGAAGTCGCCATTGGCCCGAAGACGCTGGGCCGCCTGCGCGAAGTACTGTCGCGTGTCGGGCTCGACTTCCTGCCCAATCCCGAAGTGCCGCAAACATGACGAACGCCAATGCCATCAAGGGAAGGACGCCGCGTGAGTGACGAGAGAGAAAACATCGACTGGAAATCGCTGTATGCCTATCCGTCGCGCCTGCTGAAGTTGCGTCCCCCTCTGGCCGAGCGTCCAGGAAAGTGGCATTCTCCGGCCGGGGAGGTGCTGAATACCTCCTTGGAGGTTTCATGGCTGCACGTTCGATCGCCTCGCTATCGCTGAGCTTCGGGTTGGTTTCCATCCCGGTCAAGCTGTACTCCGCGACCGAAAGCTCCGGAGCGGTCAGATTCAATCTCCTGGCCAAGGACGGCTCGCGCGTGAAGCAGCAATACGTCTCGGAGAAGGATCAGTCGGTCGTGGTGCCCCGCTCCGAAATGGTCAAGGGCTATGAATTCGAGAAGGACCGCTACGTCCTCTTCACCCCCGACGAATTGAAGGCCGTCGAGGAAAGCGCGACCCATACGATCGACATCGTCGCCTTCATTCCGGAAAAGGCCGTCGACCCGATCTATTACGACAAGGCGTACTTCATAGCGCCCGACAAGCGCGGCGCCAAGCCCTACACCCTGCTGCGCGCGGCCATGCGCAAGAGCGGCCGGTGCGCGCTCGCGAAATGGGCCTGGAAAGGCAAGCAATACGTCGTGCAGGTCCGAGCCGCCGAGGACGGCCTGGTGCTGCAGCAGCTTCTCTACGCCGACGAGGTCCGTTCGCTCAAGGATCTGGAGATCGAGGAGATCAAGCCATCGGACGCGGAAGTGCAACTCGCGCTGCAGCTCATCGACCAGATATCCCAGGACAGCTACGACCCCGCGCAGTTCGTCGACGAGGAGAAGAAGCGGATTCTCGAGGCCATCGACGCGAAGATCGCGGGCAAGCAGGTGGTTGCGGTGGAAGAGCGTGAAACAGCGCCGGGCAGCGGCCAGATCATCGACCTCACCGAAATGCTGCGCGCCAGCCTGGTTCGCGCAGGTGCCGGCGGTACGAAACGCCCGGCGACGCCGCGTACGCCTGCCGCTGAAGTCGTGACACCGCTCGCTTCGAAGGAACGCAAGGGCGTGAAGCGCGCCCCTGCCAAGACGACGACCGCAGCCCCGGCCGCCGCGCGCTTGAGGAAGTGACCGACGTCAAGGTGCAGGCGCCCCACACCCTGCGCAGCCTCCAGGAAATGCTCGGCCTCTCCCGGAGTGCGATCTCGGGGTTGATCGCGAACGGCTTCGTCCATCCTGCGCGAGGACCGCGCAACGAGTACCGGTTTTCCTTTCGCGATGTCGTTCTGCTGCGTACCGCTCACGAACTCCAGGCCGCCGACATCCCGACGCGCAAGATCCTGCGCGCGCTGCAGCGGCTGAAAGCCACGTTGCCCGCGGAATTGCCCTTGACCGGCTTGCGGATCACGGCCGTGGGCAGCACGATCGCCGTGCGCGAACGCGACAGCCAGTGGGAGGCAGAGTCGGGCCAGTTGCTGATGGACTTCGAGGTTGCGGCCGCACGAGGCTCGGTGGCGTTCGTGGAGCATCTGCAGAGCGAAGACGCAAACCCGCCGCAATCGGTTCAAGCATCCGCGGACGCATGGTTCACGCAGGCTGAAGAACTCGAAACGCGGGATATGCAGGCCGCTGAAGCGGCCTACCGGAAGGCCGTAGCCATTGCGCCGGATTTTTCAGATGCCTACCTGAATCTGGGCGCGATCCTCTGCGAGACGGGGCGCCACGAAGAAGCCGCAGCCCTCTATGACGCTGCGTTGGGCCTGCGACCGAGTGTGGCGCTGCTGCATTTCAATCGTGCGGTGGCACTGGAAGACCTGGGACGCCTGCATGATGCGCTCGAGAGTTACGAGCGATGCCTCGAGATCGATTCGACCGTCGGTGATGCGCATTTCAACGCCGCCCGATTGCATGACCACCTGGGTCATCGGCGCGAGGCCATTCGGCACTTCAGCGCCTACCGCCGGCTTCAGAAATAGGGCACCGGCCCGGTTTTCGCGGGCCGCCAGCAGCTATTTGATCAACGCCAGCACTTCATCGAAACGGGGATGCTCCGCCGTGCGAAGCCACTCGAAGCCCACCATCTCGGTGGTCACCAGTTCCGCGCCGGCGCCCGCCAGCCGATCGAAGGCCGCGTCCCGGTTGCGCTCGGTGCGCGAGCTGCAGGCATCCGTGACGACCCAGACTTCGAACTCGTCCTCGAGCAGATCGAGCGCCGTCTGCATCAGGCACACGTGCGCCTCGCAGCCGGCCATGACGATCATGTTGCGCTCTTCGGCCGCTGCCGGCTTCTGGAGGTGCTTAGGGAGACTGCGGGCATTGCCCTGAGGCGCCTTGGCCGGCACGCGCAGCCATTCGCCAAGGCCTTCTTCCGCGGCGCTGAAATGCATCTTGGCGAGCGTGCGCTGGCACAGGACACGGATGTCGGGAAGGTTCTCGCCCAGCTTCGACGGGTTTTCCTCGGTGCCCCAGACCGGTACCTGCATCAGCTTGGCGATCTTGCCGAGGCGCACCGCATTCTTCGTCACGGCGTCCGCCTCGAAGATCGATGGCATCAGGCGCGCCTGATAGTCGACCAGAACCAACTGGGATTGCGATGCATCGAGCAGCATGGGAAAACGTCTTTCGCGAGTAACTGGAGAGAGGAGAGGCCAGACCGTACCACCGAAAGCTTCATTTCATTCAGGCAAGAGACGAAGGAGCTTGCCGTTGGATTCGTCCGTCAGCATGTAAAGCAAGCCGTCCGGCCCCTGCTTTACGTCGCGGATGCGCGCTCGGCCGTCTTCCAGCAGCTTGTGCTCGGCCACGACCTTGCCACCCTTCAGCTCAATTCGGTCGAGATAGCCGAACTTGAGCGATCCCACAAAGAGATTCCCCTTCCAGCCCGCGCCGTAGCGATCGCTGGTCAGGAAGGCCATCCCCGACGGCGCGATGGAAGGCACCCAGTAGTGCAGCGGCTGCTCCATTCCTTCCTTCTGGGTGATCCCGTCGCCGATCCTGCCGCCGCCGTAGTTCTCACCGAAGGTGATCACCGGCCATCCATGATTGCGGCCGGCCTGCGGAATGTTGATTTCGTCACCGCCCTGCGGGCCATGCTCGTGCATCCAGAGCTTTCCATCCGGCGCCAGCGTGGCGCCCTGCCCGTTGCGGTGCCCGTAGCTCCAGATTTCGGGCAGTGCACCCGCCTTCCCGACGAAGGGGTTGTCCTTCGGAACCGAGCCGTCCTTGCCTAGGCGCACGATCTTGCCCAGATGGTTGTCGAGTTTCTGGGCGTCTTCCTTGCGGCTGAAGCGGTCGCCCAGCGTGAGGAACAGCGTACCGTCCTTGGCCTCGACGATGCGGCAGCCGAAATGATTGCGGCTCGCGACCTTGGGCTGCTGGCTGAATATCACCTTCAGGCCTTCGATGCGGCTTCCATCGGCCGACAACTGGGCTCGTGCCAGCGCCGTGCTATTGCCCATTCCGGCCGCATCGGGCTCCGAGTAGCAGAAATAGAAGGTGCGGTTGGCTTCGAACGCGCTATCGGCGATCACGTCCAGCAGACCGCCCTGCCCGCCCGCAGCGATGGCGGGCAGTCCGGCAACCGGCGCGCCCACTTTGCCATCGACCCCGACGACGCGAATGCGACCGGCTTTTTCGGTCACTAGGAAGCGTCCGCCCGGAAGAAAGCCGACGCCCCAGGGGTTCTCAAGTCCTGAAGCAACGACCTCGATCCGGGGCGCCGCAGTCGCCATCCCAGCACTCGCCGCAGCCAGGCAAAGCAGGCGTGATGTCCATCGACGAACAGTTACAAATTGTGAGGGCATTCGGCTCCTTCGATGCGTCTGGACTTGCAATCGTTTGGTCATTCCGGCGAAATTCCAAGCCTTTCGCATTACACGAGCGAAAGAACTTATTGCCAATAATCGAAACCTTTACATTTTTGATTGTGAGAAGGTGAAAAAATCCCATCTCTGACAAGCAGTTACGTGCAAAATCCCGAACTCACATGAAATTGACACTCCATGGTGTCGTCCATATCCTACGCGCCATGCGATTTTTAATGCTCACTGCCGCCCTCCTGCTTGCGACCGCCGCTCACGCCGCGCCGCAACTCGATCGGGCGGACGACAACAACGAGATGATGGTCGTCGACAAGAGTCTGATGGGCCAGCTGCATCAGGTTCGGCAGACCATGGTGGACCGCACTTCCGACCTCGTCGTCACGGCGATTGGCTTCCTCGGCGTTCCCTACCGCCGCGGCGGCAACACCGTCGAGACGGGCTTCGACTGCAGCGGTTTCGTCCGCGCAATGTACAACCAGACCGTCGGCCACCTGCTCCCCCGCCGCGCCGAAGAACAGGCCGCCGCTACCCAGAAGATCGACCGCCACGACTTGAAGCCCGGCGACCTGGTGTTCTTCAACACCATGCGCCGCGCATTCAGCCATGTCGGCATCTATGTCGGCGAAGGCAAGTTCATCCATTCCCCCAAGCCTGGCGCCCAGGTGCGCGTGGAAGACATGAGCGGCAGCTACTGGCAGCGTCGCTTCAGCGGGGCGCGCCGCGTGGTCTCGTCCCAGGACGACCTTCTCAAGACCTCGGGCGACTGATCCGGCGGCGCCCCAACGAAAAATCCCGCCGCTGGCGGGATTTTTTTCGTCATTTGCCTTAGCGTTTTTTGACTGGCGGCAAGTCCGTGCAACTGCCGTGCGCCGCTTCCGCCGCCAGGCCGATGCTCTCACCCAAGGTCGGGTGCGGATGAATGGTCTTGCCGATATCGATGGCGTCGGCCCCCATCTCGATGGCGAGCGCGATCTCGCCGATCATGTCGCCAGCGTGCGTCCCGACAATGCCGCCACCGACGATGCGATGCGTTTCCTCGTCGAACAGGAGCTTGGTGAAGCCCTCGTCGCGACCGTTCGCGATGGCGCGGCCCGAAGCCGTCCACGGGAACAGACCCTTGTGGATCTTCACGCCCTCGGCCTTGGCCTGGTCCTCGGTGAGGCCGACCCACGCCACTTCCGGATCGGTGTAGGCGACGCTCGGAATCACGCGGGCATTGAAGGCTGCGCTTGCGAGTTCCTTGTCGCCCTTCTGTTCGCCGGCAATCACCTCTGCCGCTACATGCGCTTCGTGCACCGCCTTGTGCTCCAGCATCGGCTGACCGACGATGTCGCCGACCGCAAAGATGTGCGGCACATTGGTGCGCATCTGGATGTCGACGGGAATGAAGCCGCGATCGCTCACGTTCACCCCTGCCTTCTCGGCGCCGATCTTCTTGCCATTGGGACTGCGGCCGACGGCCTGCAGCACCAGATCGTAGACCTGCGGTTCCTTCGGAGCCTGCTCGCCTTCGAAGGTCACGCGGATGCCTTCCTTCGTGGCTTCGGCGCCGACGGTCTTGGTCTTCAGCATGATGTTGTCGAAGCGCGGTGCGTTGAGCTTCTGCCAGACCTTGACGAGGTCGCGGTCCGCGCCCTGCATCAGCCCGTCGAGCATCTCGACGACGTCGAGCCTCGCGCCCAGCGTGGAATACACCGAGCCCATTTCGAGCCCGATGATGCCGCCGCCGAGGATCAGCATGCGCTTGGGGTCGACGCCGAGTTCAAGTGCTCCGGTGGAATCGACGACGCGGGGATCCTTCGGCATGAAGGGCAACTGCACCGCCTGCGAGCCCGCCGCGATCACGCAATGGCGGAACTTGACGGTCTGCGCCTTGCCGGTCACGTCCTTGCCGTCGCCCGTGGTCTCCTGCACCTTGACGTGGTACGGATCGACGAACTCGCCGACACCGCGCACCGTCGTCACCTTGCGCATCTTCGCCATGGCGGCCAGGCCGCCGGTCAGCTTGCCGACCACCTTGTTCTTGCGGCCGAGCAGTTTGGCGCGATCCACGGTGGGTTCGCCGTAGCTCACCCCCAAGTCGGCGAAGTGCTTGACCTCGTCGATCACCGCCGCGACATGCAACAGCGCCTTGGAGGGAATGCACCCGACGTTGAGGCAGACGCCGCCCAACGTCGCGTAACGCTCGACCAGCACGACCTTGAGGCCGAGGTCGGCCGCGCGGAAGGCCGCGGAATAGCCGCCAGGGCCGGCGCCCAGCACCAGCAGATCGCATTCGACGTCCACCGAGCCCGCGTAGGTCGATGCCACCGCAGACGCCGGTGCCGGTGCAGTCGGTGCCGACGCCTCCTTCGGCGCCGGTGCGGCGGATGGGGAGGCGGCCGGCGCGGGTGCCGGCGCAGCAGCGGCGCCTTCGGCTGCATCCAGCGTCAACACCACAGACCCCTCGCTGACCTTGTCGCCGACCTTCACGGCCACCGACTTGACCACGCCCGCGTGCGATGAGGGGATCTCCATCGAGGCCTTGTCCGACTCCACCGTGATCAGCGACTGCTCCGCCTTCACGGTGTCGCCGGGCTTTACGAGAACCTCGATCACCGCAACTTCATCGAAATCGCCGATGTCCGGCACTTTGACTTGTACTTCGCTCATTTGGACACCTTCAGTTTGAGTGTGAGAACGTCGACCGGTCCGGCCGAGTTTCGATCGAATTCGCAGGCCGCGACCACGCCGGCCTCGGCCACGTCGCGCGCCGAGCGCGCCTTGTCATAGGCTGCATGCATCGCGCCGAGTGCAAAGCTGCGGCCGGAGCCGATGCTCCAGAACTGCTTGAACTCGAAGACTTCGCGATAGCTGTAGATGCCATAGATGCCACTCGCGTTGGCGAGCAACATCGTGAACTGGCTCGACTCGTAGGGCTCATGCTCGTCCTCCTTGGTCTGCAGGAAGAACGAGTCCTTGAGCACCGGATGCAGCAGCGTGAAGGTGCGGAAGATCTCGTCCTTGCTGCCGAAGCGAAGCGCCTCGGCCGGCTGCGCCGCCAGCGCATGCTGCAGCACCAGGAAGTGGGCCGCCGCGCCGGCCACGGCAAAGATGCTCTGGCCCGCGGCGTCGTTGACCATGAACAACTTCTGGTTTTTCTCGGCACGATGCGACAGCCGCGTGTCGCCGAAGGTCACCAAGGAATCGGCTGCCATCACGACTTGGCCGCCTTTTCGGACGGCCACGACGGTTGTCATAGAAGAACGCGGCGGAAGTCGGCGAGGACCTGACCCAGGTAGGCATTGAACCGGGCCGCAGACGCGCCGTCGATCACGCGATGGTCGTATGACAGCGACAGCGGCAGCATCAGGCGCGGCTGGAAGGCCTTGCCATCCCATACCGGCTTCGTCGCCCCCTTGGAGAGACCGAGGATCGCCACCTCGGGCGCGTTGATGATCGGCGTGAAGTGCGTGCCGCCGATGCCACCGAGCGAGCTGATCGAGATGCAGCCGCCTTGCATGTCGGCCGAGCCGAGCTTGCCGTCGCGCGCCTTCTTGGCGAGCTCCCCCATTTCCTGGCTGATCTGCAGCACGCCCTTCTTGTCGGCGTCCTTGAGCACCGGCACCACCAGCCCGTTCGGCGTGTCCGCCGCGAAGCCGATGTTGTAGTACTGCTTGTAGACGAGCTGGTCGCCGTCCATGCTGGTGTTGAAATCGGGGAACTTCTTCAGCGCCGAGACCATGGCCTTGATCACGAAGGCCAGCATCGTGACCTTGATGCCCGACTTCTCGTTCTCCTTGTTGGTGGACACGCGGAAGGCTTCGAGCTCGGTGATATCTGCTTCGTCGTTGTTCGTGACGTGCGGGATCATCACCCAGTTGCGGTGCAGGTTGGCGCCGCTGATCTTCTTGATACGCGACAGGTCCTTGCGCTCGACCGTGCCGAACTTGGTGAAGTCGACCTTGGGCCACGGCAGCAGGCCCAGCGCTTCGCCGCTGCCTCCGCCTGCGGGTGCCTTGGCGCCCGAAGCCTTGGTGCTCGCCGCGCCGCTCATCACGGCCTTGGTGAAGTTCTGGATGTCTTCCTGGGTGATGCGGCCCTTGGGACCGCTGCCCTTCACCTCTTCGAGCGGCACGCCGAGATCGCGGGCGAACTTGCGCACCGAGGGCGATGCATGCGGCAGCTTTCCGGACGGCGCGACAGTCGGATCGTGCGCAGGCACAGCAGCAGAGGGTACGGACGCTGGGGCCGGCGCAGAGGCGCTGGCCGATGTGGGGGCCGCGGCGGCCTGTGCCGTTGCCGAAGCGGCGGCGGGTGCCGCAGCAGCACCGCCGGATCCCTCGATGATCGCGATCAAGTCTCCGATGTTGACCGTGTCGCCCACCTTGACCTTGAGCTCCTTGAGCACGCCGGCCGCGGAAGACGGAATCTCCATCGACGCCTTGTCCGACTCGACCGTGATCAGCGACTGCTCCTGCTTGATCGCATCGCCAGGTTTCACGAGGACCTCGATCACCGCGACGTCCTTGAAGTCGCCGATGTCGGGTACCTTCACTTCGATCGGACCGGCGGCTGCGGCAGGTGCGGCTGCAGCCGGTGCAGATGCCGGAGCGGGCGCCGCCGTCGCGGAGGCCGGAGCCGCCGCCGGTGCCGCAGTGGGCGCAACCGCGCCCTCACCTTCGAGCACCAGCACGACCGAACCCTCCTTGACCTTGCTGCCGACCTCGACCTTGAGTTCCTTCACGACGCCGGCCTGGCTCGACGGAATCTCCATCGAGGCCTTGTCCGACTCCACCGTGATCAGCGACTGCTCGGCCTTCACCGTGTCGCCCACCTTCACCAGAACCTCGATCACCGCGACTTCGTCGAAGTCGCCGATGTCCGGCACCTTGATTTCCACTGTTGCCATATCGTGTCTCCCGCCCTTGAGGCGCAGTTGATTGTTTTATGCGTAGAGCGGGTTGATCTTGTCAGCGTTGATACCGTACTTCTTGATTGCGTCCGCCACCTTCTGCGCGGGAACGACGCCATCTTCGGCCAGCGCCTTGAGCGCAGCGACCACGATGTAGTGGCGGTTGATCTCGAAATGCTCCCGCAACTTGTTGCGGAAGTCGCTGCGGCCGAAGCCGTCGGTGCCGAGCACCTTGTAGTTGCGGCCCTTCGGGATGAAGGGGCGGATCTGTTCGGCGTAGGCCTTCATGTAGTCGGTCGATGCCACCACCGGACCCGTCGACGCGCCGAGTTGCTTCGCGACGAAGCAAACGCGAGGCTCCTCCGTCGGATGCAGCAGGTTCCAGCGATCGGCTTCCTGGCCGTCACGGGTCAGCTCGTTGAAGCTCGGGCAACTCCAGACCGAGGCGCTCACGCCCCAGTCCTTTTCGAGCAGTTCCTGCGCGGAGATGCTCTCGCGCAGGATGGTGCCGCTGCCCAGCAATTGCACGGTGGGCGCCTTGGCCTTCAGCGCAGGCCCCTGCTTGCACAAGTACATGCCCTTGATGATCTGCTCCTCGGTGCCGGGCTGGAGGCCAGGCATCGGGTAGTTCTCATTGAGCAGCGTCAGGTAGTAATAGACGTTGTCCTGCTTCTCCACCATGCGCTTCAGGCCATGGTGCAGGATCACGCCGACTTCGTGTGCGAAGGTCGGGTCGTAGCTCACGCAGTTCGGGATGGTGTTCGCCAGGATGTGGCTGTGACCGTCCTCATGCTGCAGGCCCTCGCCATTGAGCGTGGTGCGTCCCGAGGTGCCGCCCAGCAGGAAGCCGCGGGCCTGCATGTCGCCGGCCGCCCAGGCCAGGTCGCCGATGCGCTGGAAGCCGAACATCGAGTAGTACACGTAGAACGGCACCATGATGCGGTTGTTGGTGCTGTACGACGTGGCCGCCGCAATCCAGCTCGACATGCCGCCAGCCTCGTTGATGCCTTCCTGCAGGATCTGGCCGGCCTTGTCTTCCTTGTAGTACATGACCTGATCCTTGTCGACCGGCGTGTACTGCTGACCCGCGGGGTTGTAGATCCCCACTTGGCGGAACAGACCTTCCATGCCGAAGGTACGTGCCTCGTCGACCAGGATCGGCACCACGCGCGGGCCGAGCGCCTGGTCGCGCAGCAGCTGCGTCAGGAAGCGCACATAGGCTTGCGTGGTCGAGATCTCGCGCCCTTCCGCGGTCGGCTCCAACACGGCCTTGAAGGTTTCGAGCGAGGGCACGGTGAAACTCTCGTCGGCCTTCACGCGGCGATGCGGCAGGTAGCCACCGAGGGCCTTGCGGCGCTCGTGCAGGTACTTCATTTCGGGCGTGTCGTCGGCCGGCTTGTAGAACGGCAGGTCGGCGAGCTGGCTGTCCGGGATCGGGATGTTGAAGCGGTCGCGGAAGGCTTTGATGTCCTCCTCGCCCAGCTTCTTGGTCTGGTGGACAGTGTTCTTGCCTTCGCCGATCTTGCCCATGCCGAAGCCCTTGACGGTCTTGATCAGCAGCACGGTGGGCTGGCCCTTGTGATTGACGGCCGAATGAAAGGCCGCGTAGACCTTCTGCGAATCATGGCCGCCGCGGCGCAGATTCCAGATCTCGTCGTCGCTCATCTTGGCGACCATCTCCAGCGTGCGCGGATCGCGGCCGAAGAAGTGCTTGCGCACATAGGCACCGTCGTTGGCCTTGAACGACTGGTAGTCACCGTCGTTCGTGTCCATCATGATCTTGCGCAGCGCACCGTCCTTGTCACGCGCGAGCAGCGGGTCCCAGTTGCTGCCCCAGATCAGCTTGATGACGTTCCAGCCCGAGCCGCGGAATTCGCCTTCGAGCTCCTGGATGATCTTGCCGTTGCCCCGCACCGGGCCGTCCAGGCGCTGCAGGTTGCAGTTGATGACGAAGACCAGGTTGTCGAGCTTCTCGCGCGCCGCCAGGCCGATGGCGCCCAGCGACTCGACCTCGTCCATTTCGCCGTCGCCGCAGAAGACCCAGACCTTGCGGTTCTCGGTGTTGGCAATGCCGCGCGCGTGCAGGTACTTGAGGAAGCGGGCCTGGTAGATCGCCATCAGCGGACCGAGGCCCATCGAGACGGTCGGGAATTGCCAGAACTCGGGCATCAGCTTCGGGTGCGGGTAGCTCGACAGCCCCTTGCCGTCGACTTCCTGGCGGAAGTTGAGCAGTTGCTCTTCGGTCAGGCGGCCTTCGAGGTAGGCGCGGGCATAGATGCCGGGCGAAACGTGGCCTTGGATATAGAGGCAGTCGCCGCCGTGGTTTTCGCTTTCGGCGTGCCAGAAGTGGTTGAAGCCGGCGCCGAACATGCTGGCCAGCGAGGCGAAGGAACCGATGTGGCCGCCCAGGTCACCGCCTTCGGGCGGGTGGTGGCGGTTGGCCTTGACGACCATCGCCATCGCGTTCCAGCGCATGTAGGAGCGCAGGCGTTCCTCGATCTCGGTATTGCCGGGAGACCGTTCTTCCTGGTCGGTCTCGATGGTGTTCACGTAGGCGGTGTTGGCCGAGAACGGTTTGTCGATGCTGTTCTGGCGGGCGTGCTCGAGCAATTGCTCGAGCAGGAAGTGCGCTCGCTCTGGCCCCTCGCTTTGGATGACCGCCGAAAGGGCGTCCATCCACTCACGTGTCTCCTGTGCGTCCGGGTCGTTCGCGGCCGAGCCGAACTGGCTCTCGGGATTTGCCGACATGCTTGTCTCCTTTTGAGGGGGGTGGCTGTAATTTAGTGCCGTAACCGGCAACGCGCGGCAGTTTCTCACAGAAATCTTCAGATTTCAAATAGTGCGTATCAATTTCTTATTATGAAATTACCTCGGGAAAGCAGAGCAGGATGGCGCTTGCGCGTCCGTGCTCGCGCAAGAGCGTTCACCTAAACTTGCCCGATGCCCCTTTCTTCCCCGATCGCCGTCGCCCGCAACGCGGTGCACGCGTCGCCCCTTTCATGGTGGCGCCGCTGGTGGCGCCGCCAGACGCCTATGCTGCAGGACGCGGTCGCGATGCTGGCCCCGTTGGCGGCAGTGCTGCTTTTCCTTGCGGCCATCGTCTCGGCCTTCTGGTATCTCCGTGCGGAGGAAATGGAACGCGTTCAGGAGTCGGTGAGGCGCGACGTGGAATACGCGCAGCAGCGCGTGCGGCTTCGTCTGCTGGAGCGCCAAGAGCAGCTCATGCGACTGGCGCGCGATGCGTCCAACCGCGAGATCGACGCGACCGAATTCACGAGCCGCGCCGAATCGCTCGTGAGCCAGTTCCCGGAACTGCAGGCGGTGAGCTGGATCGACGATCGCCGCCGCTTCAAGGCCGGCTATGCCGCGCCCAGCGTCCACCCGGCGCAGCAGCATGCGATCGGTGACGTGCTGCGGCCTGGCGACACGGAGAGCAACTACGCCCTCGCGCGCGAACTGCGGCAACCTGTGTTCTCGCAACCCCTGGCCGGCGGTGAGCCACAGCCGATGCTGCAGCTCCATATTCCCCTGTTCGACCAGGGCCTGTTTGCCGGAATGCTGCTTGGCGAGTTCTCCATCGACGGCCTGCTGCGTTATGGAATGCCCGCGGAAGTCTCGGCGCGCTACGCCGTTTCACTGCTTGACGCGAAGGGGGGCCTCCTCGCCGGCAACACGGTCGCGAGTCCGCGCGGTGCCGGCACGCGGCTCCTGCCCTGGACGGTGCGGACCAATGAGTACGAGGTGCCGGTCTCGCCGGTCGGGAATGCCCTGGTGCTGCGGGCGCAGGCGTATCGCACCTCGCAAGGCGTCGTGGGCAACGGGCTTTTCTGGCTGGTTGGCGCGCTCAGCGTGCTGACCAGCTGGATGCTGATCGGCACCTGGCGCCACACGCGGCGCCGACTGCAGGCACAACAGGCGCTGGTAGCCGAAACCAACTTCCGTCGCGCGATGGAAAACTCGATGCTCACCGGCATGCGGGTGCTCGACCTGGAAGGCCGCATCACCTACGTGAACGCTGCCTTCTGCGCGATGACGGGGTGGAGCGAAAACGAGCTCGTCGGCCAGACGCCGCCCTTCCCCTACTGGCTCGAATCCGACCGCGAGGTCATGAACGAGCGGCTCGAGGAAGAGCTGCACGGCCGCGCCTTGCCGGGTGGCTTCCAGGTGCGCGTGAAGCGCAAGAACGGCAGCGTGTTCAACGCACGGCTCTACGTCTCGCCGCTGATCGACGCACGCGGGCACCAGACCGGCTGGATGACCTCGATGACCGACATCACGGAGCCAACGCGCATTCGCGAACAGCTGTCGGCCTCATACGAACGCTTCACCACAGTGCTCGAAGCGTTGGATGCCTCGGTGTCGGTCGCGCCGCTGGGCAGCGAAGAGTTGCTGTTTGCCAATAAGCTCTATCGCCTCTGGTTCGGCTCCAACACCGTGGGGCACCTGGGCATGGTGGCGCAGGCTGGCGTGCCGGCCGCGCATGCGCACGACGAGGCCCTCGACGACGTCGACGCGTTTGCCGGCCTGCCGGTCGACCAGTTGACTGCCGCGCAACCGGCCAACAACGAGATCTTCGTGCCCGAACTCGGCAAGTGGCTCGAAGTGCGTTCGCGCTATCTGACCTGGGTCGACGGCCGGCTCGCGCAATTGGTCATCGCGACCGACATCACACCGCGGCGCGACGCGGAAGACCTGTCAGCAGCGCAGGCCGATCGGGCACAGGCTGCCAGCCGGCTGATCACCATGGGCGAAATGGCGTCCAGCGTGGCGCACGAACTCAACCAGCCACTGACCGCCATCACCAATTACTGCAACGGAATGATGTCGCGCATCAAGGGCCAGCAGATCGACTCGGACGCCCTGCTCGCGGCGCTCGACAAGACGTCGAAGCAGGCGCAGCGCGCGGGCCAGATCATCCAGCGCATCCGCTCCTTCGTGAAGCGCAGCGAGCCGAACCGGACGCCGGCCGAAGTCTCGACCATGGTGAGCGAAGCGGTCGAACTGGCCGGCATCGAGTTGCGGCGCCGCAACGTGCGTCTCAACCACTACGTCGCGGCGCGCCTGCCGATCCTGCGCGTCGACCCCATCCTGATCGAGCAGGTGATGGTCAACCTGCTGAAGAACGCCGCTGAATCCATCGACCTGGCAAACCGGCCGCTGGCGCGCCGCAGCGTCGAACTGCGTGTGCTACCGAAGATCATCGACGGGCACAACGCCGTCGAATTCTCGGTGCAGGACACCGGCATGGGCCTGGCACCTGAAGTGATGGACCGGCTGTACGAAGCCTTCTTCTCCACCAAGCCCGAAGGTATGGGCATCGGGCTCAATCTCTGCCGGACCATCGTCGAGTCGCATCGCGGCCGGATGCAGGCGGAGAACATCTACAATGGGCCCGATGTGGTCGGATGCCGTTTCTCCTTCTGGATACCGGTGTTAGACGCTATCGAATCCGTAGCAAGCAACGAGGCGAAAGTACCTGCATGAGTTTGATTCCCAAGAAGGGCACCGTCTATGTCGTCGACGACGACGAAGCGGTTCGCGATTCGCTGCAATGGCTGCTCGAAGGCAAGGACTACCGGGTCCGCTGCTTCGACTCTGCCGAATCGTTTCTCTCCCGCTATGACCCGCGCGAAGTCGCCTGCCTGATCGTCGACATCCGCATGGGCGGCATGTCGGGCATCGAGTTGCAGGACCGCCTGATCGAGCGGCGATCGCCCCTGCCGATTGTCGTGATCACCGGTCACGGCGACGTGCCGATGGCGGTCGACAGCATGAAGAAGGGTGCAATGGATTTCATCCAGAAGCCCTTCAACGACGAGGCCCTCGTGGCGCTGGTCGAACGCATGCTCGAGCACGCGCGCGGCGCTTTTGCGCAACACCAGCAATCTGCCAGCCGCGATGCGCTGCTGTCGAAGCTCACCGGCCGCGAGGCCCAGGTGCTCGAACGCATCGTGGCCGGCCGGCTGAACAAGCAGATCGCCGACGACCTCGGCATCAGCATCAAGACGGTGGAGGCGCACCGCGCCAACATCATGGAAAAGCTCAACGCGAACACGGTGGCCGACCTGCTCAAGATTGCGCTCGGGCAGGCCGCCCCGGCCAAGGCCTAGCCGCCGTTCGAGCAACGGACACCACCAGCCTTCCACGCCTGCGCAAGCGGGCGTTTCTACTTGGAAATCCACAAAACCGATGACCGCCCAACTGATCGACGGCAACGCGCTGTCCCGAAAAATCCGCGCCGAAGTGGCTGGCCGCATTGGAGCACTCAAGGCACGGGGGATCGAACCGACGCTTGCGATCGTCCTGGTCGGCGACGATCCTGCCAGCCAGGTCTACGTCAAGCACAAGGTCAACGACAGCAGCGAAACCGGGCTGACCGCGAATCTCGAGCGCTATCCCGCCTCCTTGACCGAAACCGACCTGCTCGCGCGCATCCACGCCTTGAACGAAGACCCCAAGGTGCACGGCATCCTGGTGCAACTCCCGCTGCCGCCGCACATGGACAGCCATCGGGTCATCGAGGCCATTTCGCCAGCGAAGGACGTGGACGGATTCCACGTCGCCAGCGCAGGCGCGCTGATGGTGGGCCAGCCGGGCTTCTGGCCCTGCACGCCGCACGGGTGCATGAAGATGCTCGAGTGGATCGGCTACGACCTGCGCGGCAAGCACGCGGTCGTGATCGGCCGCAGCAACATCGTCGGCAAGCCCATGGCCATGATGCTGTTGGCGAAGAACGCCACGGTGACCATCTGCCACAGCGCGACGAAAGATCTCGCCGCCCTCACCCGTCAGGCCGACGTGGTCGTCGCCGCGGTCGGCAAGCGCAACATCCTGACCGCAGATATGGTGAAGCCCGGCGCGGTGGTCGTCGACGTCGGCATGAACCGCAAGGACGACGGCAAGCTCGCGGGCGACGTGGACTTCGACGGCGTCAAGGAAGTCGCGGGCTGGATCACTCCCGTCCCCGGCGGCGTGGGCCCGATGACCCGCGCCATGCTGCTCGCCAACACCCTTGAAGCGGCAGAACGCGCCGCAAACTAGGAATCACCCCGTTGCTTGCTCACTTCGTGTAGCCGCCTCCCCCTCGAGGGGCACCACCGGCGGCCCGGCGAAGCCGGATCCGCGGTGGTTCCCGAAGGGGCCTTGCTCCGCTCGCCCTGGAAACTTACCTATGACCAACCCGCTTCTCGACTTCACTGATCTCCCGCTGTTCGATCGGATCACGCCCGAGCAGGTGGCGCCTGCCGTCGATACGCTCCTGGCTGATGCCGAGGCGGCGCTGCAAACCGTGACGGCACCGGAGTTCCCGGCCGACTGGATGACGATCTCCAGGGTGCTCGACGTAGCTTCGGAGCGCTTCAGCCGCGCATGGGGTGCCGTGGGGCATCTCAACGCCGTCGCCGACACGCCCGAATTGCGCGCCGCGTACAACGAGGCCATGCCGCGGGTCACGGCCTTCTGGACACGGCTCGGATCCGACGAGCGGCTCTACGCCAAGTACAAGGCCATTGATCCAGCCACGCTCAACACCGAACAACGCCAGGCCCATCGCAATGCGATCCGCAACTTCGTACTCGGTGGAGCCGAACTGCAGGGCGTCGCCAAGACGCGCTTCGCGGAAATCCAGGAACGCCAGGCCGAACTGAGCCAGAAGTTCAGCGAAAACGCACTCGATGCGACCGACGCCTTCGCCTGGTACGCACAGGCCGACGAACTCGAAGGCCTGCCCGAGGACGTCGTCAGCGGAGCGCGCGCGGCCGCCGAAGCGGAAGGCAAGGACGGCTTCAAGCTCACGCTGAAGATGCCCTCCTACCTGCCGGTCATGCAGTTTGCCAAGAGCAGCGCACTGCGCGAAAGGCTCTACCGTGCCTACGTGACGCGTGCCAGCGAGTTCGGCGATCCGGCCTTCGACAACACCGAGCTGATCCGCGAGATCCTCGCGTTGCGGCAGGAGGAAGCCAGGCTGCTCGGCTATCCCAACTTCGGCGAGCTTTCCATCGTGCCGAAGATGGCTGAATCGGGCGACCAGGTCGTCAAGTTCCTGCGCGATCTGGCCACCAAGGCCAAGCCCTACGGCGAGCGCGATCTGGCCGACCTGCGCGCATTCGCGGCCGAGCAACTCGGTATCCTCGATCCGCAGCCCTGGGACTGGAGCTACATCGGCGAAAAGCTCAAGGAAGCGCGCTATGCCTTCAGCGAGCAGGAGGTCAAGCAGTACTTCACCGCGCCGAAAGTCATGGCGGGACTGTTCAAGATCGTCGAGACGCTGTTCGAAGTGTCGATCCGCCGGGACAGCGCACCCGTGTGGCACCCGAGCGTCGAGTTCTACCGAATCGAGCGCGCCGGGGAAAAGGTCGGCCAGTTCTACCTCGACCCGTCCGCCCGTGCCGCCAAGCGCGGTGGCGCGTGGATGGACGACGTGCGCGCTCGCTGGCTGCGCCCGGATACCGGCACCCTGCAGACGCCCGTCGCGCAGCTGGTGTGCAACTTCGCCGAGGGCGTCGACGGCAAGCCGCCGCTGCTCACGCACGACGACGTGACCACGCTCTTCCACGAGTTCGGCCATGGCCTGCACCACATGCTCACGCAGATCAACGAGCGCGACGTGTCGGGTATCAGCGGTGTCGAGTGGGACGCGGTCGAACTGCCGAGCCAGTTCATGGAGAACTTCTGCTGGGAGTGGGACGTTCTCGCCCACATGACCTCGCACGTCGACACCGGCGAGCCTTTGCCGCGCGCCCTCTTCGACAAGATGACGGCGGCCAAGAACTTCCAGAGCGGCCTGCAGACCCTGCGCCAGATCGAGTTCTCGCTATTCGACATGCTTTTGCACACTGAATATGACGCTGCCACGGCCAAGCCAGGCGATGTGCTGGCGTTGCTCGGCAAGGTGCGCAGCGAAGTCGCGGTCATGCCGGCGCCCCCCTTCAGCCGCACGCCCAACACCTTCAGCCACATCTTCTCGGGCGGCTACGCGGCCGGCTACTACAGCTACAAGTGGGCCGAGGTCCTCAGCGCCGACGCCTACGCGGCCTTCGAGGAGACCGCCGGCGTCAATGGCGAACCCAGCATCGAGACCGGACGGAAGTACCGCCAAGCCATCCTGGAGGCAGGCGGCAGCCGCACCGCGATGGAATCCTTCAAGGCTTTCCGCGGCCGCGAACCTCAACTCGATGCGCTGTTGCGACATCAGGGGATGGCAGAGGCCCAGACCGCTTGAGAAACGACGGCGTTGCCGGCAGACCCTGAGATACTTCGTTACATCCGATTTCGGGAGTAGTCATCGATGAAGCTCAACGCCGCCCTCTCGGGCCTCACCTTACTGGCGGTCGCTTGCGCCGCGCTCGCGCAGCCGGTCTACCGCAATGTCGACAAGAACGGCAAGGTCACCTTCTCCGACCAACCGCCGGCTGCCAATGCCCAGCCCGCGGCGCCTCGCTCCGGCAGCTCGATCAGCACGAATTCGGCCCTTCCTTACGAATTGCGGCAAGTGGCTCAACGCTATCCGGTCACGCTTTACACCGGGGACGAATGCGGCCCTTGCGGTGCCGGCCGCTCGCTGTTGATCGCGCGCGGCGTGCCTTTCGAGGAACGCACCGTCAAGACCAACGAGGACATCGGCGCCCTGCAGCGTCTGAGCAGCCAGAGCTCCCTTCCCTTGGTCACGATCGGCGCGCAGCAACTCAAGGGCTTCTCGGATGCCGAGTGGTCGCAATACCTCGATGCGGCGGGCTATCCCAAGAGCGCCCAGTTGCCGCCGGGCTACCGCAATCCGCCGGCGCAACCCCTGGTCGCCTTGCAACCTGCGGCGCAGCCCGCGCCCGCAGCGCCCGCATCGGCGGCACCGCCCGCACCGGCACCTGCTGCGGCGAGCGGACCGACCCCGAGCAACCCCGCCGGCATCAAGTTCTGACGCAACGCTGGTGCCCGCCTGCGCTGCTCAGTTGAAGCGCATGGTTCTCACGCCCGTCGACGTGCCCAGGAGGCACACGCTGGCGCGCTGGTGCGCGAAGACGCCCACCGTCACCACGCCCGGCCACTGATTCACCTCGCTCTCGAAGCCGAGCGGGTCGGGGATCCTCAGGCCGGTCACGTCGACGATGTGCTGGCCGTTGTCGGTAATGAGTGGCACGCCGTCCTTCTCGCGGACCTGCGCCAGGCCGCCCAGGCGCGTGAACTGCCGAATCACGCGCTGCACCGCCATCGGAATCACTTCGACCGGCAGCGGGAAGGCGCCCAGCGTGTTCACGAGCTTGGATGCATCGGCGATGCACACGAAGCGCTTGGACTGGGCGGCAACGATCTTCTCGCGCGTGAGCGCGGCGCCACCTCCCTTGATCATGTAGCCGCGGCCGTCGATCTCGTCCGCGCCGTCGATGTAGACCGCCAGTTCCTCGACCTCGTTGCTGTCGAACACCGGGATGCCCAAGGCACGCAGGCGCTCTGTCGATGCCACCGAACTCGACACCGCGCCCCGGATGTCTCCTTTGATCGTCGCGAGAGCGTCGATGAACTTGTTCACGGTCGAACCTGTGCCGACGCCGACGATCTGGCCCTTCACCACGTAGTCCAGCGCGGCGCGACCGACCTGTGCCTTGAGTTCGTCCTGAGTCAAGGCGGGAGCTGGGGCGGGTGAGGTCATCGGAGAGAATCCTTGGCTGATTGAAGTCGAGAATTATCCGATGCCCCTGCTGTTGCCCTCTTCACTTTACGGGCTTGCCCGACCCTTCCTCTTTGGATTCGACCCCGAGCACGCCCATGAGCTGACGCTCGACGCGCTGGCGCGCACGCAGAACACACCGCTGGCCTGCGCTTACGCGGCGCCGCGCGTGGACGACAGGATCACCGTCGCCGGGCTGCAGTTTCCGAACCGCATCGGACTCGCGGCCGGCCTCGACAAGAACGCGCGCTGCATCGACGCCTTTGCCGCGATGGGCTTCGGCTTCGTGGAGGTCGGGACCGTCACGCCGAAGCCACAGCCGGGCAACCCGAAGCCGCGCATGTTCCGCCTGCCGCAGCGCGATGCGCTGATCAACCGACTCGGCTTCAACAACGACGGGCTCGAAGCCTTCATCGCCAACGTCCAGCGTGCGCGCTTTCGCCGCAATACGTCCCGGGCACCGATGCTGCTCGGCCTCAACATCGGGAAGAACGCGGCCACGCCGATCGAGCGCGCGGTGGACGACTACCTGATCTGCCTGGACGGCGTGTATCCCCACTCGGACTACGTGACCATCAACATCTCGAGCCCCAACACGGCCAACCTGCGGTCACTCCAAAGCGACGAGGCGCTTGACGCGCTGCTCGGCGCGGTGGCGGACAAGCGCGAGGCACTGGCCGCACGACAAGGCAGACGCGTTCCTCTCTTCGTGAAGATCGCGCCGGACCTCGACGCGGCCCAGGTCAAGGTGATCGCGGCCACGCTTCAGCGCCACGGGATGGACGGTGTGATCGCCACCAACACCACCCTCGCGCGCGACGCAGTGGCAGGACTGCCCCATGCCAATGAAACCGGCGGCCTCTCGGGTGCGCCGGTCAAGGAAGCGAGCAACCGCGTGATCGGCCAATTGCGAGCGGAGTTGGGACCCAGATATCCGATCATCGGTGTGGGGGGCGTCCTGAACGCCGCGGATGCACAGGCCAAGATCGACGCCGGCGCCGATCTCGTGCAGATCTACACCGGACTGATCTATCGGGGGCCGGCGCTGATCCACCAGGCGGCCCAGGCACTGCGCAAGCGCCGGGCCTGAGCGCCGGCAATCAACGCATCCGCCAGATCACCGGAACGATCACGGATGCCCAGCGCACGAGGCGACGCGGCCCCACGACTGCCACGACGGTTGCAGCCGCCACACCGGTTGCGATGGGATGCTCGCGCGCCAGGCGCATGGCCGTGGCACTCGCGGATTCGTCCGCTCGGGGCGACGGTGCCTCCCCCGCTCCCGTGGCAGCAGCCTGGAGCGTCGCGATGCGCTCGCGCTGGCGCTCGATGCGTGCGAGCAGTTCCTCGCGAGTTGCGGGTCGTTCTTGGCGCGCCGCGTCTTCACTGCGCTGACGACCGAGGCTCTCCTGGATCCATGCCAAGTCGCGCTCGAACGCCTCGCGCGCCGGATCGAACGCTTCCGAAGATTTGCTCAGCATGGACATCAAAACGACTACCGCCGCCAACCAGAGCCCAACCCACATCGCGGCCACCAACCAGGCTGCTGTGATGCGGTGCGGCGTCTCCCAGAAATGCACGACGATCGCCACGGACAGCAACGCGATGGCAACGGTCGTGAGTCCGATGACCGCAATCACCAGTCCCAGGATACTCTTGAGGCGCTTTCTCTCGTCCTGCCACGCGAATCGCAGAAGCTGCGCCCGGTCTTCGGCAGCCAGTGCGCCTTCACCTGCCAGGATGCGCAATCGGCGCAGGTAACCCTTGAGCCCGAAGAGACTCGACACCCTCATCGGCGGCCCCCGCGGGCGCCGGGTGCGTTGCGCTCAGCGGCGGCCAAGCAGCAGGCCCACCAGCACGCCCACCGCCAGCGCGGCGCCGGCGATCTGCCAGGGCTCGTCATGAGCGTAGGCATTGGCCGTATTGGCTGCTTCGCGGGCCTTCTGAGCGGCAACACGGCTCTTCTCTGCCGCGAGTTCACGCGCGATCGCCAATTTGCTGTCGATGCGCTGACGCAGCGCCTTGATGTGAGGCACGGAGTCGAGATCTTTGCTTGCGAGCACGCCACGGACGTCGCTCGCGATATCTTCAGCCACGGCGTTGGCCGCGGCTTCGAGATTGGTGGATGCAGTCATTGAAAAAGGTCCTCCTCGGTCGCGCCGGCACCGCGCCGGCGGCTCCACGCCGACAGCGGCGTGCCGTTCCATGGTACATGCCCTCGCGCATCTACGACAGCAGTTCGGCCACATGGCGGCCAATGGCAAGGCTGCTGGTCAGCCCCGGTGACTCGATCCCGAACAGGTTGACCAGCCCCGGCACACCGTGGGTGGACGGCCCTTCGATCCTGAAATCGGCCGCTGCTTCGCCCGGCCCGGATATCTTGGGACGAATGCCTGCGTAGCCCGCGACGAGCACGCCATCGGGCAAGGCGGGCCAGTACCTGCGCACCTCGGCATAAAAACTGTCGCCGCGCGCCGGATCCACGGTCAGGTCGTCGGGCGAAGCCACCCACTGGACGTCTGGGCCGAACTTGGCCTGACCGCCCAGGTCGAGCGTCAGATGCACGCCCAGGCCCGCGGCCTCCGGCACCGGATAGATCAGGCGACTGAACGGTGCCCGGCACGCCAGGGTGAAGTAGTTGCCCTTGGCGTAGTAGGCCGACGGCACCGCATTCGCGGGAAGCCCCTGAAACTGGCGGGCCAACAGAGGCGCCGCCAGCCCTGCGGAGTTCACCACGGTGTTGCAACGCAGGGCCGTGCCGTCCTGCGTCATCACGATGACCGATCCGTCCGCGCATTCGGCGCGCTCGACTTTCGACTTCAATGCCACGACCCCGCCGGCGTTTTCAAGATCGCCCTGCAGGCTCAACATCAACGCGTGGCTGTCGACGATGCCAGTGCTCGGCGAGTGCAAGGCGGCAAGGCATTCCAGTTGCGGCTCCATCGCCTGGGCCTGCTCGCGCGTGAGGAGCACCAGGTCGTCCACGCCGTTGGCGCGCGCCTTGGCCATGATGCCGTCGAGTTGCGCGACCTGCGGCTCGGCAGTGGCCACGATGAGCTTGCCGCAACGACGATGAGGCAGGCCTCGCTGTCCGGCATAGTCATAGAGCAACTGCTTGCCCTCTACGCACAGCCGCGCCTTCAGCGAGCCCTGCGGGTAATAGATGCCAGCGTGGATCACCTCGCTGTTGCGGGAACTCGTCCCTGTCCCGATGGCGCCTTCGGCCTCCAGCACGATGACGTCACGCCCTTGCAACGCGAGCGCGCTCGCGACGGCGAGCCCCACCACTCCGGCGCCGATGACGGCGCAATCGAATTCATCCATCCCTCGAGCTTAGCCGCCTGATCCGCTCACTCCGGCTGGACCGTGAACGGACTCTCTGGATCGACTGGACTGCCCGGCGGCGTAACAGGGCCCTCGTCGGGCTCTACGGGCAACTCCGGCACATCCGGGGGATCGGACGTGATGGGCGTCGGGAGATCAGGACTGGTGGCCATGGCGTACTCCTTCTTGCGCCGCTTCTACGACTTCAGCGGAACTGCGAGGACGGCGCACAGGCGAATTTTGCGTCGGTGCGGGCCGACATGAACCCGGAATGGGTTTGGACGGAGTTGATCTCGGCCCGGCAGGCGGAGAACTTTCCAATCGGTTCTAGCTGTGGCTTGTCAATAGTTAGCACAGCGGTAGTCGTAGGGTCAGCCCAAGGCTGCCCAGCGGCGATGGCGCGGCATAGATGCGCCCACGATGGTCGCCGACGATCTGTTCGCACAAAGCAATGCTGGCGATCGCATTCGCATGGGCCTCGTCGGTCCGGCGCCAGTTCCGTGAACGCGGAACTGAAGAATCGCCCGAGGCACGGCACTCCAGAGGGACCCGAATCCATGAAATTGACGACCGCGTGCGCCAATCCATGCGGGCCAGCATCTGCAGCGTACTCCCCCCAGGCATGACGCGGCATGCCGCACTTCTTGCATGCCCGAGCGATCGAGAATCACCGTCAGCGGTTGGGGCGGGAGTCTCCCGCATCGGTCGAATGGGACAGCCGTTGAATTGGCCGTCGAACCACAACGCGTTAGATCAACTCGGGAAAATCTGGAGCGGCAACGGATGTGCGGCGCCTTCGCGCTTGAACTTGCGCAATGGCGCCATGCCCTTGCCCGCCCCGACGGACAGCTTGCTCGCCATGCGACGATGATGCGCAGGAAGCTTGTCAGGCACACGAGCAGCGCCGGCAGGATCGCCAGCACGGAGAGCCCCGAGGACAACGCGCAGCGCCTGCGCGGTGTCACCGCTCATGGTGCCCACGGCACACCCTTCAGCTCGGGCCCCACGACGGGCATCGGAGTGGCTTCGGCATCGGGTCCGGCAGGCGATTCAGCCAATAACTGAATGGCGTGATCACTGCATCCGACCAGCAGGCGACGGCCTTCCCAACAAACAACATGCAGGCTGTGGCGCGGCGAGAGTCGAACGCCGGACAGGCGCACGATCCTGGCACTGGCCCTTTTGTCCAGGCTGCATGCAACCTGTCTCCACCAAGGTCTCCCGCGCCTCGTTTGCCGGGTCGAGAGAATCGCTGCGATCGCAAGGAACACACCCGTCAGAGCGAACCCGACCCGCCAAGCGTTTCCTTCGGGCAACATGATGCGACCCAGCGCCTCATGCTGGACCGGAAAGCCGGCCGGAATACTGGGCGTGCCGACGGGCGTGGGCGCGGCCTCCGCAGTTTGCGCTGTGGCAATCGATGGAACGGCGAGGCTCCCTATCGCCATCAGGCCCGCGAGGCACAGTGCAGTAACGCCAGCCGGGATCCGTCGCGTGTCAAATACAAACATCGATCAGGCGCGACCGGCAATTCGGTGATGCATTGCAAAGTGATCGTCGACAGAGACCAATTGGCGGCGCGCGACGACCTTGCCTTCGATACTCAGGTCCACCGACTGGTCGATGGCGCGATTGCGCCGCAGCACCTGGTGCTCCCTGTCGGCGACGATTCCTTCGATGGCATTCGTCATCAGTTCTTTTCCTTCAATGAATGGGTGTTCGAGTGGGGTGCGGCCGGCAACGCCAGTTTGACGGCGACTCGCTTCGACCTGCCCCGACGCAGCCGTCGCTCATCGGCGGCCCGTCGGCAACAGTCACGATCGCGGGTGCATCGAGCCGATGTATTAGCGGAACACGTCGCCGTGGATCGAGAAGCGGGAATTCTCGCGACCAGCCCTGATCTTGAATGCGAGGCGTGTCTGTCTGCGGCTCCGGAAAGGACTGAAGTTTGCAGCGGAAACTTCTCGCCGTGGCCGCCAACGCATGCAACCGAAACCGATTCGACTTGAGGCTGAACAGCCAGATCACCCATCCGCCGGTTCACGCGGCAGCGCGCCTCTACGCAAGACCCACGAAGGGAACGCGCGGCGCCTCATGTCGAGGCAACTCGACACAAGAGATGAAACAGGAGGGGGAAATTTGGTGGGCGGTGGAGGCTTCGAACCTCCGACCCCAGCAGTGTGAATGCTGTGCTCTACCCCTGAGCTAACCGCCCGCGGCGCACATGCAGGTGACATGCGCCATTTGGATTTATTCGCGCCGTGTGGTGCGAAGCCTCCGATTATGCCACAGCTTTTTCGGCCATCTGACGAAAAAGCGTCCGGCCGTTGCTCGACTTGTCGAGTTGCAGCAGCACTTCTTCGTGCGCCGTGAGTTCGTGCTCGGTTGCCACGAGCACCGGCAACTCGAACGTGCTCAGATCCACGACGATGACGATGCCTTGCGCCGGCTCGTTCGCCGCCACGTCGATCAGCAGTGCGTCCTGTCCGCGCGTGAGATTGATGTAGACGTCGGCCAGCAGTTGAGCGTCGAGCTTCGCGCCGTGAAAGGTGCGGTTCGAGCGATCGACGCCGAAGCGGTCGCACAGCGCGTCGAGCGAGTTGCGCTTGCCGGGGTACACCGTCTTCGCCATCGCAAGCGTGTCGGTGACTTCGCCGACAAAACTCCGCAATGGCGGCAGGCCGGCAAGCTCCAGCTCCTTGTTGAGGAAGCCGACGTCGAAGGCCGCGTTGTGAATGATCAGCTCGGCGTCGCGCAGATACTCGACGATGTCGTTGCCGAGCGTCGCGAACTTGGGCTTGTCGCGCAGGAAATCGGTCGTCAAACCGTGCACCTTGAGCGCGTCCTCATGGCTTTCGCGCTCGGGGTTGAAATAGATGTGCAGGTCGTTACCTGTGAGCTTGCGGTTGTACAGCTCCACACATCCCAGTTCGATGATGCGGTCGCCGTTCTCCGCCGAGAGGCCCGTGGTTTCGGTGTCGAGAACGATCTGCCGGGTCATCAGTGCTTTTCTTTCGCGTGGTTGATCGAGTATTTGGGGATCTCGACGGTCAAGTCCGTCTGCGCCAGGATCGCCTGGCAGCTCAGGCGCGACTGCGGCTCGAGGCCCCATGCGCGGTCCAGCAGATCCTCCTCGCCCTCTTCCGCTTCGTTGAGCGAATTGAGACCCTGTCGCACGATGACGTGGCAGGTGGTGCAGGCGCAGCTCATCTCGCACGCATGCTCGATGTTGATGTGGTTCTCGAGCATGGCCTCGCAGATTGAGGTGCCGGCAGGCGCACTGATCTCTGCGCCTTGCGGACAGTACTCTGGATGGGGAAGGATCTTGATCGTGGGCATGGAGAGTTCTACAGGGATTCGATCTGGCGGCCGGCGAGCGCACGCGCAATGCCGGCATTCATGCGCTGGGCGGCGAAGGCCTCCGTGCCGTCGGCCAGCGCCTTGGTAGCCGCCTCGACCACAGCGGCGTCGCTGGCGGACCGTGCACTGCGCAACCCCTCCATCAACACCTCGATCGCGCCGCGCTCTTCAGTCGACAACAGCGCGCCATCGGCATCGAGCGCGCTATGCGTGGCCAGCAACATGCGATCGGCGTCCACGCGCGCCTCGACCAGCGCGCGAGCCTGCATGTCCTGCTGAGCGGTCGAGAAGCTCTCCTGCAGCATGGTCGCGATCTGGTCGTCGGAAAGACCGTAGGACGGCTTGACCGTGACATTCGCCTCCACGCCGCTGCCCTGCTCCTTGGCACTCACGCTGAGGAGGCCGTCTGCATCGACGGTAAAGGTGACTCGGATCCGCGCAGCACCGGCGGTCATCGGCGGAATGCCGCGCAGCTCGAATCGCGCGAGGCTGCGGCAATCCGCAACGAGATCACGCTCCCCCTGCACCACGTGCAATGCCAAGGCGGTCTGGCCGTCCTTGTAGGTCGTGAAGTCCTGGGCCATGGCCGTCGGGATGGTCTGGTTGCGCGGAACGATGCGCTCGACCAAGCCCCCCATCGTCTCGATGCCGAGCGAGAGCGGAATCACGTCGAGCAACAGCAGGTCATCGGCACCGCCGTTGCCGGCCAACTGATGGGCCTGGATCGCGGCGCCGAGCGCGACGACTTCATCGGGGTTGAGGTTGATCAGCGGATCACGCCCGAAGAAATCGCCGACCGCACGGCGGACCTGCGGCATGCGCGTGGCGCCGCCGACCAGCACGATGCCCTGCAACTCTGCGGATTGCAGGCGTGCATCGCGCAGTGCCTTGCGGACCGCCACGATCGTGCGCGCCGTAAGGCTTGCCGTGGCCGCGTCGAACTGCTCGCGGCGGACCTCGAAACGGATCTCCCCCGCCACCAGCCCGGCAACGAATGCTGTCGACTCGGCCGAAGACAGCGCCTCCTTGGCGGCCCTCGCCGCCACGAGCAGCGCAGCCCTGTCGGCGTCGCCTTGCGCCTTGTAGCCGGTCTGCGAGAGAACGAACTCGGCCAGTGCGTGGTCGTAGTCGTCGCCGCCCAGCGCGGAGTCGCCACCTGTGGCGATGACTTCGAAGACGCCCTGGGTCAGCCGCAGAATCGAGATGTCGAAGGTGCCACCGCCAAGGTCGTAGACGGCGTAAACACCTTCGCTTGCGTTGTCCAGCCCGTAGGCAATCGCGGCCGCCGTCGGCTCGCTGATCAGCCGCAGCACGTTGAGCCCGGCCAGTTGAGCGGCATCCTTCGTCGCTTGGCGCTGGCCTTCGTCGAAGTAGGCCGGCACTGTGATCACGGCACCATAGAGCTCATCGTCGAAGGTGTCCTCGGCGCGGTAGCGCAAGGTCGCAAGGATCTCGGCACTGACTTCGATCGGTGACTTCTCGCCGGCCACGGTCTGCACCTGGACCATGCCGTCGTCGCCCGTCAGGTGATAGGCCATCGCGTCCCGGTTGGCGATGTCCTGGATGCCGCGGCCCATCAGTCGCTTGACGGATGTGATCACGTTGGCCGGATCGGCGGAACGCGCCGCCAGCGCGTCGAAGCCGATCTGACGCCGATCCTTGTCGAGATAACGCACGGCTGAAGGCATCACCACACGGCCTTCCGCATCGGGAAGGCATTCCGCGACACCGTTGCGCACAGCAGCCACCAGCGAGTGGGTCGTGCCGAGGTCGATACCGACGGCGATGCGGCGCTGGTGCGGATCGGGCGCCTGCCCGGGTTCTGAAATCTGAAGCAATGCCATGGCGCTATTGTCCCCACTGATCGGACTTGGTTTCGATGTCTTCGGCAAAGCGCTCTATGAACATGAGGGCTCTCACCTGACGCGCGGCGGCGGGATAGTCGCCTTTTTCGTCGATGAGCCTATCCAGCGACGCCAGCGCGCGCGCTCGTCCGGCTTCCACTTCGGCCCGCAGCTTGTCGAGCGCGTCGGCATCGCTCGCCTCGTCCAGTTCTTCCCGCCATGCGATCTGCTGCATCAGGAAATCCGACGGCATCGCCGTGTTGTTCTCTGCGTTGATGGGAGCGCCGTTCAGCTCGCACAGGTAGGTGGCGCGCTTGATCGGGTTCTTGAGCCGTTGATAGGCCTCGTTGATGCGCACCGACCACTGCATGGCCACTCGCTGCGCCGCGGCACCTTGCGCAGCGAAACGATCAGGATGAGCCTCGCGCTGCAGTTCCTTCCAGCGGGCGTCCAGCGCGGCGCGGTCCTGCGCGAAAGTCGCCGGCACGGCGAAAAGTTCGAAGTCGGTGTCGTTCAGATTCATGGCGTTAAAAAGCCGCCAGCACATGACATGGTGGCGGCTCGGTCGCGAGGCCGGTCGGGATCAGATGCGAAAGCTTTCGCCGCAGCCGCAACGGTCGCGTTCGTTCGGGTTGTTGAACTTGAAGCCTTCATTGAGGCCCTCGCGAACGAAGTCCAACTGCGTGCCGTCGATATAGGCCAGGCTCTTGGGGTCGACCAGGACTTTGATGCCATGGTCTTCGAACACCACGTCTTCGGGCGCGAACTCGTCCACGTACTCGAGCTTGTAGGCCAGGCCCGAGCAGCCCGTGGTCTTGACGCCCAGCCGCACGCCCACGCCCTTGCCTCGTTTGCCGAGGTAGCGTGTGACGTGGCGCGCGGCCGATTCGGTCAGAGTCACAGCCATGTCAGTGAACGGCTTCCGTCGTCGCGGCGGCGACGCCGTGCTTGGCCTTGTAGTCGCTGACAGCGGCCTTGATCGCGTCTTCCGCCAGGATCGAGCAATGGATCTTGACGGGTGGCAGGGCCAGTTCTTCGGCGATCTGCGCGTTCTTGAGCGCAGCGGCCTCGTCAAGCGTCTTGCCCTTGACCCATTCGGTCACGAGCGAGGACGAGGCGATCGCCGAGCCGCAGCCGTAGGTCTTGAAGCGCGCATCTTCGATCACCCCGGTTTCCGGGTTGACCTTGATCTGAAGCTTCATGACGTCGCCGCAGGCCGGCGCGCCGACCATGCCGGTGCCCACCGAATCGTCACCCTTTTCGAAGGAGCCGACATTGCGGGGATTTTCGTAGTGGTCAATGACCTTGGATGAGTAAGCCATGGGGTACCTCTTTGAACTTTAATGAGCCGACCACTGGATCGTGCTGATGTCGATGCCGTCCTGAAACATCTCCCACAACGGGCTCAGTTCGCGGAGCTTGGCGACGTTGTGCTTGATGGTCGAGATCGCATAGTCGATTTCTTCCTCGGTCGTGAAACGGCCGATCGTCATTCGCAGACTGCTGTGCGCGAGCTCGTCGCTGCGACCCAGGGCGCGCAACACATAGCTGGGCTCGAGGCTGGCGGAGGTGCAGGCGGATCCGCTGGAAACGGCCAGGCCCTTGATGCCCATGATCAGCGACTCGCCCTCGACATAGTTGAAGCTCATGTTGAGGTTGTGCGGCACGCGGTGCTCGAGATCTCCGTTGATGAAGACCTGCTCCACGTCCTTCAAGCCATTGAGAAGGCGCTGCTGCAGGGCGCGGGCCTTGGCGATGTCTTCCTTCATGTCGAGCTTGGCGAGCCGGAAAGCCTCGCCCATGCCCACGATCTGGTGCGTGGGCAAGGTGCCCGAGCGCATGCCGCGCTCGTGACCACCGCCGTGCATCTGGGCTTCGAGCCGCACACGCGGCTTGCGGCGCACGTACAGCGCGCCAATGCCCTTGGGGCCGTAGGTCTTGTGCGAAGCCAGGCTCATCAGGTCGATCGGCAGGTTCTTGACGTCGATCTCGACCTTGCCAGTGGCCTGCGCGGCGTCGACGTGAAAGATCACGCCCTTTTCGCGGCAGATATTGCCCAACGCCACGACGTCCTGGATCACGCCGATTTCGTTGTTCACGAACATGACGCTCGCGAGGATGGTGTCCGGACGAATGGCGGCCTTGAATGCCTCCAGATCGAGCAGGCCGTCTTCCTGGACGTCCAGGTAGGTGACTTCGAAACCTTGGCGCTCGAGTTCACGCATGGTGTCGAGCACGGCCTTGTGCTCGGTCTTCACAGTGATCAGGTGCTTGCCCTTGCCCTTGTAGAAATGGGCCGCGCCCTTGAGAGCGAGGTTGTTCGATTCGGTGGCGCCGGACGTCCAGACGATCTCTCGCGGATCGGCGCCGATCAGGTCGGCCACGTCGGCGCGGGCCTTTTCCACGGCTTCTTCCGCCTCCCATCCCCACGCATGACTGCGCGACGCCGGATTGCCGAAATGCTCGCGCAACCAGGGAATCATTGCGTCGACGACGCGCGGATCGACCGGCGTGGTCGCGCCGTAGTCAAGATAGATCGGGAAATGAGGAGTGACGTCCATGGCTGGCTCAGGCTGGCGGTGGGGTTTAATCTTTATCGAAACGATTCGATCGGCGCCCGGAGGCGCCGTCGGCTCACGATTTGGCGAAGGCGTTGCCCAGTGCAAACACGGAATTCGGGGCGTTGACGCGAATCGGTTTGACCACTGGCTGGCTGGAAATCGCACGCTTGACTGCCGGCTTGTTCTCGATCTGCACGCCCTTCGCGATCTGGTCGTCGACCAGTTTCTGCAGCGTGACGGAATCGAGGAATTCCACCATGCGCTGGTTCAGCGAGGCCCAGAGCTCATGGGTCATGCAACGACCCGCTTCGCCGAGGCAGTTTTCCTTGCCGCCGCACTGGGTAGCGTCGATGGGCTCATCGACGGAAACAATGATGTCTGCCACGGTGATATCCGCGGCCTTGCGGCCGAGCGAATAGCCGCCGCCGGGGCCACGGGTCGACTCGACCAATTCGTGACGACGCAGCTTGCCGAACAATTGCTCGAGGTAGGACAACGAAATCTGCTGCCGCTGGCTGATTGCGGCCAGCGTGACCGGACCGGTGTTCTGGCGCAGTGCCAGGTCGATCATGGCTGTAACCGCAAAGCGGCCTTTGGTAGTGAGACGCATCGCAAGCTCCTTGAGTGCTTACCGTTGAAATGACACCTTGGCACCAGGCCTTGGTGACGTCGTCTCCGCCCTGCCCGACCCCAGCTTACCTGGTGAACCAGTTATTAGGAGTCGGCCCTTCATCGCGAAGTTTCTTTGTTGTTGAGTATTTCGCTCAAGTATAGCAGAAGGCCCTCCGGCCTGCTGGGGTAAACCCGATTGCAGTCCGGGACCCGGCCGGGCGGTCGCGTCAGGCGGGCGGGACGGCGACGTTGTCGTGCCCTGGCCCGCCGAAAGCCTGTTCGCGCAGCAACGCCAACTGGTCGCGCACGCGGGCCGCTTTCTCGAATTCGAGGTTGCGCGCATGCTCGAGCATGGTCTTCTCGAGCCGCTTGATCTCGCGGGCGATGTCCTTTTCGGACATGTCCTCCACCTTGGCGCGCTCCAGGTCACGCTTGGCGGCTTCCTTGCCCGATTTTTCGCTGTAGACGCCGTCGATCAGGTCGCGAACCTGTTTCACGATACTGCGCGGCGTGATGCCGTGGGCCTCGTTGTGAGCGATCTGCCTGGCGCGCCGGCGCTCGGTCTCGTCGATGGCCTTCTTCATCGAGTCCGTCATGCGATCGGCGTAGAGGATGGCTTTGCCGTTCAGGTTGCGCGCCGCCCGGCCGATGGTCTGGATCAGCGAACGCTCGGCACGCAGGAAGCCTTCCTTGTCGGCATCGAGGATGGCCACCAGCGATACCTCGGGAATGTCCAACCCTTCGCGCAGCAGGTTGATGCCGACCAGGACATCGAAGGTGCCAAGACGCAGATCGCGCAGAATCTCGACCCGCTCCACGGTATCGACGTCGCTGTGCAGATAGCGCACCTTGACGCCGTTGTCGCCCAGGTAGTCCGTCAGTTGTTCGGCCATGCGCTTGGTGAGCGTGGTGATCAGCACGCGCTCGTGCTTGTCGACCCGGAGACGAATCTCCTGCAGGACGTCATCGACCTGATGGGTGGCGGGCCGAACCTCGACCTCCGGATCGATCAGTCCCGTCGGTCGGACGAGTTGTTCCACCACGTTTCCGGCGTTGTCTTTCTCGTACTGCGCCGGTGTGGCGGAGACGAAGATGCACTGCCGCATGCGCGTTTCGAATTCCTCGAACTTCAGGGGCCGGTTGTCGAGCGCCGAAGGCAGGCGGAAGCCGTATTCGACCAGCGTGGTCTTGCGCGCACGGTCGCCGTTGTACATGCCGCCGAGTTGGCCGATCATCTGATGGCTCTCGTCGAGAAACATCAGCGCGTCCTTCGGCAGGTAGTCGGTCAGCGTGGCTGGCGGTTCGCCAGGCGCTGCGCCCGAAAGGTGGCGCGTGTAGTTCTCGATACCCTTGCAGTGGCCGATCTCGGCGAGCATCTCGAGGTCGAAGCGGGTGCGCTGCTCGATGCGCTGCGCCTCGACCAGCTTGCCCTCGGCGACGAAGAACTTGAGCCGGTCGTCGAGTTCGAGCTTGATGGTCTCGACCGCGCTCAGCACCTTGTCGCGCGGCGTGACGTAGTGGCTGGACGGATAGACCGTGAAGCGGGGGATCTTCTGGCGAATGCGTCCCGTGAGCGGATCGAACAACTGCAGCGTCTCGATCTCGTCGTCGAACAGCTCTATGCGGATCGCCAACTCGCTGTGCTCGGCCGGAAACACGTCGATCGTGTCGCCGCGCACGCGGAAGGTGCCGCGCGAGAAATCCTGCTCGTTGCGCGTGTACTGCATGCGGATCAAGCGCCCGATCACGTCGCGCTGGCCGATCTTGTCGCCCACCCGCATGATGAAGCGCATCTGCGTGTAATCCTCGGGCGTGCCGATGCCGTAGATGGCGCTTACGGTCGCCACGATCACCGTGTCGCGCCGCTCCAGCACGCTCTTGGTGGCCGACAGGCGCATCTGCTCGATGTGTTCGTTGATCGAGCTGTCCTTCTCGATGAACAGGTCGCGCTGAGGCACATAGGCCTCTGGCTGGTAATAGTCGTAATAACTGACGAAATACTCGACCGCGTTCTTGGGGAAGAACTCGCGGAACTCGCTGTAGAGCTGGGCGGCCAAGGTCTTGTTGGGTGCGAAAACGATCGCGGGACGGCCCATCCGCGCAATCACATTGGCCATGGTGAAAGTCTTGCCCGAGCCGGTTACGCCCAGCAGCGTCTGGAACACCTCACCATCCTGCAAACCCTCGACCAATCCGGCGATCGCGGCCGGCTGGTCGCCGGCGGGCGGATAAGGCTGGAACAGTTCGAATGGCGACCCGGGAAACGTGATGAATTCGCCCTGCGGGGCAGGGCCCACGGGGTCGGCGTGTTGCCGCTCTGGAATGACTTCGGAGGTTTCTGGCATGGCGTGACTCTGGGAGGTGGTGGCGTGGCCGGTAAAATTCAAGCGAACCGGGCAGCGTAACGCAGGTCCGGCGTTCACGTGAACCGATCACCCCCCAAAGGACTTTTCCAATGTCAATGTTCACCGCCGTCGAGATGGCGCCACGCGACCCGATCCTGGGACTCAACGAGCAATACGCCGCCGACAGCAATCCGAAAAAGGTCAACCTCGGCGTGGGCGTGTACTACGACGACAACGGCAAGCTGCCGCTGCTTTCTTGCGTGCAAGCCGCGGAATCAGACATGATGAAGGCGCCCAGCGCGCGCGGCTACCTGCCCATCGACGGCATCGCCGCCTACGACAACGCGGTGAAGGGCCTCGTCTTCGGCGCCGACAGCGAGCCGGTGAAGTCCGGTCGCGTCGCCACCATCCAGGCCATCGGCGGCACGGGCGGCTTGAAGGTCGGCGCCGACTTCCTGAAGAAGCTCAGCCCGTCCGCCAAGGTGCTGATCAGTGATCCGAGTTGGGAAAACCATCGCGCGCTGTTCACCAACGCCGGTTTTGAGGTCGAGAGCTACCCGTACTACGACGCAGCCAAGCGCGGCATCGACTTCGAAGGCATGCTCGGCGCCCTCAAGGCCGCACCGGCTGGCACCATCGTCGTGCTGCATGCTTGCTGCCACAACCCGACGGGCTATGACATCACCGCGGCCCAGTGGGACCAGGTGATCGCCGCCGTCAAGGCCGGCAACCTGACCCCCTTCCTCGACATGGCCTACCAGGGGTTCGGCCACGGCATCGCCGAAGATGGCGCGGTAATCGGCAAGTTTGTCGAAGCCGGCCTGACCTTTTTCGTGTCGACCTCCTTTTCCAAGAGCTTCAGCCTGTACGGCGAGCGCGTGGGCGCCCTGTCGGTGCTCTGCGAGAGCAAGGAAGAAGCCGCCCGCGTGCTGTCGCAGCTCAAGATCGCCATCCGCACCAACTACAGCAACCCGCCGATCCACGGTGGCGCGGTGGTGGCTGCTGTGCTCAACGATCCGGCGCGCCGTGCCGTGTGGGAAAAGGAGCTTGCCGAGATGAGGGTGCGCATCAAGGCCATGCGTCAGAAGCTGGTCGACGGCCTGAAGGCCGCCGGCGTGAAGCAGGACATGAGCTTCATCACGACCCAGATCGGCATGTTCAGCTACTCGGGCCTGACCAAGGACCAGATGGTGCGCTTGCGCGAGGAATTCGGCGTCTACGGGACCGACACCGGCCGCATGTGCGTGGCGGCGCTCAACAGCAAGAACATCGACTACGTTTGTCAGAGCATCGCCAAGGTGATTTAAACCATGACGGCGGCGCGTGGAACCGCGCGCTGCTTTCAGGCCGTTTCGTGGAGAACTCACGAATGTCGCGGCTGTGTCAGTTTCGTGGGGGGCTCCCCCTACTTTGAGCACAGGGCTACTGATATATTGCATTGCAATAACTATCTGGCCCCTCCGATGCTCTACCAACTTTACGAAGCACAGCGCTCCCTCATGGAGCCGTTTGCAGACTTCGCGCAGGCCGCCTCCAAGCTCTACGGCCAAGGCGCCGTCTTCGGACAGACGCCGATCGCACAGCGCATGGCCGCCGGCTACGACCTGCTTTATCGTCTGGGCAAGGATTACGAGAAGCCCGAATTCGACATCAAGACCGTCAAGGTGGACGGGCACGACGTTGTGATCCACGAAAGCGTCGAGATCGAGAAGCCCTTCTGCCAGTTGCGCCGCTTCAAGCGCTTCACGGACGAGCCGCACATCCTCCACACGCTGAAAAGTCAGCCCGTGGTCCTGATCGTGGCCCCGCTGTCGGGCCATTACGCGACGCTGCTGCGCGACACCGTGCGCACCATGCTGCAGGGTCACAAGGTCTACATCACCGATTGGGTCAATGCCCGCCTCGTGCCACTGTCCGAGGGCGAATTCCACCTCGACGACTACATCAACTATGTCGAGGACTTCATTCGTTACTTGCAGGCTGAGTACGGCAACTGCCATGTCGTCAGCGTCTGCCAGCCCACGGTGCCTGTGCTGGCGGCGGTGTCCCTGATGGCCAGTCGGGGCGAGAAGACACCGCTGTCGATGACCATGATGGGCGGCCCGATCGACGCGCGCAAGTCGCCGACCGCGGTCAACAACCTGGCGATGAACAAGAGCTTCGAGTGGTTCGAGAACAACGTGATCTACCGCGTGCCGGACGGCTTCCCGGGCGCCGGCCGCCGCGTTTACCCCGGCTTCCTGCAGCACACGGGCTTCGTCGCGATGAACCCGGATCGTCACGCGAGCAGCCACTACGACTACTTCAAGAACCTGATCAAGGGTGACGACGCGAGCGCCGAGGCGCACCGCACCTTCTACGACGAGTACAACGCCGTGCTCGACATGGATGCGGACTACTACCTCGACACCATCCGCACCGTGTTCCAGGATTTCGACCTTGTCAACGGCACATGGGAAGTGAAGAACCCCGAAGGCGAGCGTGAGCCCGTGCGTCCGCAGGACATTCACTCCACCGGGCTGCTGACGGTCGAAGGCGAACTCGACGACATCTCCGGCTCCGGACAGACCCGCGCCGCGCACGAACTGTGCACCGGCGTCTCGGCGGACGAACAGCACCACTACGAAGTCAAGGGTGCCGGCCACTACGGCATCTTCAGCGGTCGCCGTTGGCGCGAACAGGTCTATCCGAAAGTGAAGGCCTTCATCGAAGCGCACGACAAGCCGCAAAAGCGCGCCGACAAAGCAACGGTCCTGACGGCAGAAGACACGATCAAGCCGACGGCAGCGCCGAAGAAGCGTGCCGCCTCGGCCCGGAAGACGGCGCCTGCGCGGCGGTCGCGTTCGGCTGTACGCACGTCCCCATGAGATCGTGAACACCCTGGCCGCGCGCCTCCTGGAGGCGCTGCCGCAAACGCAGTGCACACGCTGCGGCTATCCTGATTGCGCGGGCTACGCAGACGCGATCGCGGCAGGGGAGGCAGGCATCGATCAATGTCCGCCGGGCGGTGCTGAAGGGGTGACTCGCTTGTCGGAGCTCACCGGCAAACCGGTCCGGCCGATCGACCCGAAGTTCGGCGTCGAGGGCCCTCGGGCGATGGCGGTCATCGACGAATCCTGGTGCATCGGCTGCACCTTGTGTCTCGATGCGTGCCCGACCGACGCGATCCTCGGAATCCACAAGCGCATGCACACCGTGATCGAGGCGCATTGCACAGGCTGCGAGCTCTGCATCCCGGTCTGCCCGGTCGACTGCATTTCGCTCGAAGTGGCAACGCCCGGCCGAAGCGGGTGGCAGGCGTGGTCACAAGCGCAGGCGAACCACGCACGAAGCCGCTATGAAGCGCATGGCCGGCGGCGCAGGATGCCCGAATCTTCCGTCGTCAAGGCACCGGAAGGCTCGCCGGATACGACAGCCCCGGCGGATCGCAAGCGCGCCATCGTCGAGGCTGCGCTGGCTCGTGCACGAGCCGCGAGCGCAGCCAAGACAGGCATCAAATAGCCGGCGCCGCCAGGGCGCCGGACAGAGGCTCCCGCAGGCTTAACCTGTCGCGAGAGCCGCAAAGGCCTTGACCACTTCCGGCGGCGCCTGGACCAGTTCGATCAACACCCCCTCGCCTGCGATCGGAAATTCATCGTTGGCCTTGGGATGCAAAAAGCAGATGTCGAAGCCGGCCGCCCCCTGACGAATCCCACCTGGCGCGAATCGCACACCCTGCCCGGTGAGCCATTCGACCGCCTTCGGGAGGTCGTCGATCCAAAGCCCCACGTGGTTCAAAGGTGTGGTGTGAACCGCGGGCTTTTTCTCGGCGTCCAGCGGCTGCATCAGATCGACCTCGACCTTGAACGGCCCACTGCCGATCACGCAGATGTCCTCGTCGACGTTTTCACGCTCGCTCTTGAAGGTGCCGGTGACTTCGAGCCCCAGCATCTCGACCCAGAGTTTCTGCAGCCGGCCCTTGTCTGGCCCGCCGATCGCGATCTGCTGGATACCCAGCACCTTGAATGGACGGCTCATGCAAACTCCATGATCACCTGGTCAACGGAAAGCGACTCACCCTTCGCTGCAACGATGCTGGCGACCACGCCATCCTGCGTCGCAAACAATACGTTCTCCATCTTCATCGCCTCGATCACCGCCAGTTTCTCGCCGGCCTGCACCTGCTGGCCGGGCTTCACGGACACCTCGACGAGCAGGCCCGGCATCGGCGACATCAGGAACTTGCTCAGGTCAGGCGGCGCCTTGAATGGCATCAGCTTCAGCAGCCGCGCGCCGAGTGGCGAGAGCACCAGCCCCTCGATCTGCGTGCCGTTGTGCGACACGCGCAGCGACAGCGGGTTCTTGCCCGCGCCACGTTCCACCTGCGCGATGAATGCGCGCCCGTTGACGTTGCCTTCCACCCGGATGCTGCCGAGCGACGCCTTGCTGTCGATCTTGTAGTTGCGATCGCCCACCGCCACGGCGCTGGAGCCCGTCTGTCCATGGAAATCGGTGACCGAGACACGCTTGTGCACGTGCTCGCCCTCGTCATCCAGAACGACCACCACGAACTGCTCGCCCACCTTGACTCCGTGTCCTTCAAGTTGGCCGCTGATACCCGATGCGCGCGCACGATACCGGCGGTGCATGAAGGCCGCCAACGCGACGAGGAAATCCGGATCGTCGTGCGGCACGTCTTCCGCATGGAAGCCCTTGCCATAGTGCTCGGCAATGAAGCCGGTGTTGAACTCGCCGCTCACGAATTTCGGATGCGCAAGCAGCGCCGCCTGGAACGGGATGTTGCTGCTGATGCCGCGAATCACGAAGCCATTGAGCGCCTCGCGCATCAGGGCAATGGCATGCGCGCGATCGCGGCCATGGACAATCAACTTGGCGATCATCGAGTCGTAGAACATCGGGATCTCGCCGCCGTCGTAGACGCCCGTATCCACCCGAATGCCGTAGAGATGCCGGGTATCCGCCGAGAACATGGTCTCCTTCGGCGGCTGGAATCGCACCAGTCGGCCGGTCGAAGGCAGGAAGTTGCGAAATGGGTCTTCGGCGTTGATACGGCACTCGATGGCCCATCCGTCGCGCTTCACATCCTGTTGCGCCAGCGGCAGCTTCTCGCCCGCCGCGACGCGGATCATCAATTCGACCAGGTCGAGCCCGGTGATCGCCTCGGTCACGGGATGCTCCACCTGAAGCCGCGTATTCATCTCGAGGAAGTAGAAGCTCTGGTCTTTGCCGACCACGAACTCCACCGTGCCCGCGCTCTGGTAGTTCACCGCCTTGGCCAGCGCCACCGCCTGCTCGCCCATGGCCTTGCGCGTCGCTTCGCTGATGAAGGGCGATGGCGCTTCCTCGATCACCTTCTGGTGCCGGCGCTGGATGGAGCACTCGCGCTCGTTCAGGTAGATCACGTTGCCGTGCGAGTCGCCCAGCACCTGGATCTCGATGTGGCGTGGCTCCTCGACGAACTTCTCGATGAAGACCCGGTCATCGCCGAAGCTGTTGCGCGCTTCGTTGCGGCAAGAGGTGAAGCCGTCGAAGGCATCCTTGTCGTTGTAGGCCACGCGCAGACCCTTGCCACCGCCGCCGGCCGATGCCTTGATCATCACGGGATAGCCGACGTCCTTGGCGATCTCGACCGCGCGCTCGGCCGTTTCGATGGCGTCGTTCCAGCCCGGAATGGTGTTGACCTTGGCCTCGTTCGCGAGCTTCTTCGAGGCGATCTTGTCGCCCATCGCGGCAATCGAGTAGTGCTTGGGGCCGATGAAGGCAATGCCCTCTTCCTCGACCTTCCTCGCGAAGGCTTCGTTCTCGGACAGGAAGCCGTAGCCCGGGTGCACCGCTTCGGCGCCGGTCTGCTTGCAGGCCGCGATGATGCGGTCCGCCTGCAGATAGCTCTCACGACTCGGCGAGGCGCCGATATGCACTGCCTCATCGGCGAGTTCGACATGGCGCGCGTCCTTGTCGGCATCGGAATAGACAGCCACCGTGAGGATGCCCATCTTCTTGGCGGTCTTGATGACGCGGCAGGCGATTTCGCCGCGGTTGGCGATCAGGATTTTCTTGAACATGTTCTTCTTTCCGGCTTACAGCGGAATGTTTCCGTGTTTACGCCACGGGTTTTCAAGTTTTTTCTCGCGCAGCATGACCAGCGAGCGGCAGATCCGCTTGCGCGTCTCGCTTGGCAAGATCACGTCGTCGATGTAGCCGCGCGTGCCCGCCACATACGGGTTGGCAAAGCGCGCCTTGTACTCGGCCTCGCGCGCAGCAAGCTTTTCGGGGTCGTTCTTGTCTTCGCGGAAGATGATCTCCACTGCGCCCTTGGCGCCCATCACCGCGATCTCGGCACGCGGCCAGGCGAGGTTGACGTCGCCGCGAAGGTGCTTCGACGCCATCACGTCGTACGCACCACCGTAGGCCTTGCGCGTGATGACGGTGATCTTCGGCACCGTGCATTCGGCATACGCATAGAGCAGCTTGGCGCCGTGCTTGATGATGCCGCCGTACTCCTGGCTGGTGCCGGGCATGAAGCCGGGCACGTCGACGAAGGTCAGCACCGGGATGTTGAACGCATCGCAGAAACGCACGAAGCGCGCCGCCTTGATCGACGACTTGATGTCGAGGCAGCCGGCTAGCACCAGCGGCTGGTTCGCCACGATGCCGACGCTCTGTCCTTCCATGCGCGCGAAGCCGATCACGATGTTCTTCGCGTAGTCGGGCTGCAGTTCGAAGAAGTCGCCGTCGTCGACCACCTTCACGATCAGCTCCTTCATGTCGTAGGGCTTGTTCGGGTTGTCGGGCACCAGCGTGTCGAGCGAAAGATCAGCGCGGTCCGCCGGGTCGCCGCTGGGACGCACGGGTGGCTTCTCGCGGTTGTTGAGCGGCAGGTAGTTGTAGAGCCGGCGCAGCATCATCAGCGCCTCGACGTCGTTCTCGAAGGCCATGTCGGCCACGCCGCTCTTGGTGGTGTGCGTCAAAGCCCCGCCCAGTTCCTCGGCAGTCACGTCCTCGTGCGTCACCGTCTTCACCACTTCGGGACCGGTGACGAACATGTACGAGCTGTCCCGCACCATGAAGATGAAATCGGTCATCGCCGGCGAATACACCGCGCCGCCCGCGCAAGGGCCCATGATCATGCTGATCTGCGGCACCACGCCCGAGGCCATCACGTTGCGCTGGAACACGTCGGCATAGCCGCCGAGCGAAGCCACGCCTTCCTGGATGCGGGCACCGCCCGAATCGTTGAGGCCGATGACCGGCGCGCCGACCTTCATGGCCTGGTCCATCACCTTGCAGATCTTCTCGGCATGGGCCTCGCTGAGCGCGCCGCCGAAGACGGTGAAGTCCTGGCTGAAGATGAAGACCAGGCGGCCGTTGATCATTCCGTAGCCGGTGACCACACCATCGCCCGGGATCTTGTTGTCGGCCATGCCGAAGTCGCTCGATCGATGTTCGACGAACATGTCCCACTCTTCGAAGGTGTTGTCGTCGAGCAGCAGCTCGATGCGCTCGCGCGCGGTCAGCTTGCCCTTGGCATGCTGCGCGTCGATGCGCTTCTTGCCACCGCCGAGCCGCGCCTGTTCACGGCGTTTTTCAAGTTGTTCGAGGATTTCTTTCATGGCGTTTCGTCGGGAGAGTTGATCTTGTGGAGGTGGCAGGCGACAGGCTACGCTCGTCCGGCCTGCGCGGCGAGCAGATTGCGCGCAGCGGTCGATGCAGGCAGCGTGCCTGCCGCCACCTGGGCGATGGCTTGGGGCAACAGTTCGCGTACCTGCGGGTGATGGCGGAATGCCTGCTTGAGCCCGGCGTCGATGCGCTCCCACATCCATGAGAGCGACTGTTTTTCGCGGCGCAAGGCCAACTTGCCGTTGACGGTCTGCAGCGTCTTGAACTGCAGGACCGCATCCCAGAACGCGTCGATGCCCATGCCGGCCAATGCGCTGAGCTGGATCACCTTGGGCAGCCAGAAGCGCACTTCCGCTTCGGGGGAACCCGGCACGGCATGCGCCGCGTGCATCACCTGTGCGTGAGCCGGGTTGCCGTGATGACCGAAAAGACGCAGCGCCGACGCAATCTGCGCCTGCGCGCGGGTCGCCGCATCCTTGTCGATGTCGGCCTTGTTGATGACGACCAGGTCGGCCAGTTCCATCACGCCCTTCTTGATGGCCTGAAGGTCATCACCGGCGTTCGGCAGTTGGAGCAGCACGAACATGTCGGTCATGCCAGAGACCGCAGTCTCGCTCTGGCCTACGCCGACCGTTTCGACGATCACGATGTCGTAGCCGGCGGCTTCGCATACCAGCATCGCCTCGCGCGTCTTCTCTGCGACGCCGCCGAGCGTGCCCGACGACGGGCTCGGGCGGATGTAAGCGCGCTCGTGCACCGAGAGCTTTTCCATGCGTGTCTTGTCGCCGAGGATCGAGCCGCCCGAGACGGTGGATGACGGGTCGACGGTGAGCACCGCCACGCGATGGCCGCGCTCGATCAGGAACAGCCCCAATGCCTCGATGAAGGTCGACTTGCCGACGCCGGGTACGCCCGAAATCCCGAGCCGGAACGAATTCCCCGTGTGAGGCAGCAAGGCGGTGAGCAATTCGTCCGCCTGCGCGCGATGGTCGTCGCGGGTCGATTCGAGCAGCGTGATCGCCTTGGCGATCGCGCGGCGCTGCACAGCACCATCCGAGGTCGCCAGCGATTCAGCCGTGACCGGTGTTCGAACCGGCATGTTCAGGCCGCTACTGCTGCACGAATCTGTTCCAGCACGTCCTTGGCGCTGGCGGGGATCGGGGTGCCCGGGCCGTAGATGCCCTTCACGCCGGCTTCGTAGAGAAAGTCGTAGTCCTGGCGCGGAATCACGCCGCCCACGAACACGATGATGTCGTCGGCACCCTGCTTCTTGAGCTCTTCGATGATGGCCGGCACGAGCGTCTTGTGGCCGGCAGCCAGCGTGCTGACGCCCACCGCGTGCACGTCGTTCTCGATTGCCTGGCGCGCACATTCCTCGGGCGTCTGGAACAGTGGTCCCATGTCGACGTCGAAGCCCAGGTCGGCGAATGCGGTCGCGACGACCTTCGCGCCACGATCGTGGCCGTCCTGCCCCAACTTGGAGATCATCACGCGCGGGCGCCGGCCCTGCTCCTCGGCGAAGGCAGCGATCTCGTGCTGGAGCGCTTCCCAGCCTTCCGCGGAGTCGTAGGCGGCGGCGTAGACGCCCGTCACCTTCTGCGTGTCGGCGCGGTGGCGACCGTAGACCTTTTCCAGCGCATCGCTGATCTCGCCGACCGTGGCGCGCAGGCGCACGGCCTGGATGCTCAGGTCGAGCAGATTGCCTTCGCCGCTTTCCGCGGCAGCGGTGAGTGCATCGAGCGCGGCCTGCACGGCGGCGCTGTCACGCTTCTCGCGGATCGCCTTGAGCTTGGCAATCTGCCCGTCGCGCACCTTGACGTTGTCGATCTGCAGGATGTCGTGCGTGTCCTCTTCCTTGAGCTTGTACTTGTTGACGCCCACGATCACGTCCCTGCCCGAATCGATCCGGGCCTGCTTGTCGGCGGCTGCCGCCTCGATCTTGAGCTTGGCCCAGCCGCTGTCGACCGCCTTGGTCATGCCGCCCATGGCCTCGACCTCCTCGATGATGGCCCAGGCCGCATCAGCCATGTCCTGCGTGAGCTTTTCCATCATGTAGCTGCCAGCCCACGGGTCGACCACATTGGTGATGTGCGTCTCTTCCTGGATGATCAACTGCGTGTTGCGCGCGATGCGCGCGCTGAACTCGGTGGGCAGCGCGATGGCTTCGTCGAGCGCGTTGGTGTGCAGGCTCTGCGTGCCGCCGAACACCGCGGCCATGGCTTCGATGGTGGTGCGCACGACATTGTTGTACGGGTCCTGCTCGGTCAGGGACCAGCCCGAGGTCTGGCAGTGCGTGCGCAGCATCAGGCTCTTGGGGTTCTTCGGGTTGAACTCCTTCATGATCCGGCACCACAGCAGGCGCGCGGCTCGCATCTTGGCGACTTCGAGGTAGAAGTTCATGCCAATGGCCCAGAAGAAGCTCAGCCGTCCGGCAAAGCCGTCGACATCGAGCCCCTTGGCGAGCGCGGTCTTCACGTATTCCTTGCCGTCGGCCAGCGTGAAGGCGAGTTCGAGCGCCTGGTTGGCGCCAGCTTCCTGCATGTGATAGCCGCTGATCGAGATCGAGTTGAACTTCGGCATCTTCTGCGCCGTGTACTCGATGATGTCGCCAATGATCCGCATGCTCGGCGCGGGTGGGAAGATGTAGGTGTTGCGGACCATGAACTCCTTGAGGATGTCATTCTGGATGGTTCCGCTCAGCTGGTCCTGCGCGACGCCCTGTTCCTCGGCCGCGACCACGTAGCCTGCCAGCACCGGCAGCACCGCGCCGTTCATCGTCATCGAGACGCTCACAGTGTCCAGCGGGATCTGGTCGAACAGGATCTTCATGTCCTCGACCGAATCGATCGCCACGCCGGCCTTGCCGACGTCGCCGGTCACGCGCGGATGGTCGCTGTCGTAGCCGCGATGGGTCGCGAGGTCGAAGGCCACGCTGACGCCCTGCCCGCCCGCGGCAAGCGCCTTGCGATAGAAGGCGTTCGATTCTTCCGCTGTCGAGAAACCCGCGTACTGGCGGATGGTCCACGGACGCACCGAGTACATGGTGGCTTGCGGGCCGCGCAGGTAGGGCTCGAAGCCCGGCAGCGTGTCGGTGTACTTCAGTCCCTGCAAGTCGGCCGCGGTGTAGAGCGGCTTGACGGTAATGCCGTCAGGGGTGATCCAGTTCAGTGCCTTGAGATCCCCGCCGGGGGCCGATTTGGCGGCGGCCTTGGTCCAGGCTTCGAGTGTGGCGGTGGAAAAAGTGATGTCGGATTTGCTCATGAGCGCCGCTTTGCAGGTCGTGCGAGTGTGTCGGGAGTGTCCGCGCAGGAGCGGCACAGTTCAAATTCGATCGGTAGTCTAACCGATCCGTAATTATTAATTCAAAGATCGAACCTGGGGTACATTCCAGCCATGTCTGCTGTCACCCTCACACCGCGCGCCCTCTATGAAGAAGTGGCCGAACTTCTGCGCCAGCGCATCTTCAGCCGGGAGCTCGAACCCGGAGGCTGGATCGACGAGCTCAAGCTGGCCGACGAATACGGCATTAGTCGCACGCCCCTGCGCGAGGCGCTGAAGGTGCTGGCGGCCGAGGGCCTGGTCACGATGAAGGTGCGGCGAGGCGCCTACGTGACCGAGGTCTCGGAGAAGGATCTGGCGGACGTCTACCACCTGCTCAGCCTGCTGGAGAGCGATGCCGCGGGCGTGGTCGCCGAGCACGCGACGGAAGCCGAGCTGGCTGAGCTCGATGCCCTGCATGCCGAGCTCGAAGCCGCCGCGGCGCCGGGCCACATCGATCGCCAGAACTTCTTCGCGATCAACGAGCGCTTCCACATGCGGCTGCTCGCGATCGCCGACAACCGCTGGCGCGACCAGATGGTCGCCGACCTGCGCAAGGTGATGAAGCTCAACCGCCACAACTCGCTGTTGAAGTCCGGCCGCATCGGCGAGTCGCTGAAGGAGCATCGGGCCATCATGGCGGCGATCAAGGCGCGCGATGCCGCCGAGGCCATGGCGCGGATGCAGCGGCACTTCAGCAACGGCCTGGAAGCAGCGAACTAGGCTCGCCCCCAGGCTGCGCGCACTTCGTGTCGCTTCGCCTACCCCCTGCCGGGGGCAATACCGGCGGACCGGCGGAGCCGGGTCCGCGGTATTCCTCGATCTGGCTGCCTTCGCTTTCGCTTAGGCAGCCTGCTCGGCCGGGTCGTGGGCGATCGCCATCACCTCGTGGGGGGGGCGGGACTTGAGTCGGTGGTCGCTCCAGACCTGGCGCCAGCGGCGGGCGCCTGGGAGGCCATTGCGCAGGCCGAGCATATGGCGGGCGATGTTCGACCATGGCGTGCCGTGCTCGGCGGCCTCTCGGGCCATGTAGTCGCACATCTGGCGCTCGACCTCTTCCCGTGTCAGCGTCGAAGGTGCCTCGCCGTAGAAGACTGCATCCCATTCGACCAGCCACCAGGGGTTGTGATAGGCCTCGCGGCCGATCATCACGCCGTCGAGCAGGCGCAGGTGCGCATGCATCTGCGCGTTGTCGTTGAAGCCGCCGTTGATCGAGAAATGCAGCGCCGGAAAGTCGTGTTTGAGCCGATGCACCAGCTCATAGCGCAGCGGCGGCACTTCGCGGTTCTGCTTGGGGGACAGGCCCTTGAGCCAGGCGTTGCGTGCATGGACGATGAAGGTTTCGCAGCCCGCTTCGCTCACCTTGCCCACGAAGTCGCGCACGAATTCATAGCTTTCGATCTTGTCGATGCCAATGCGGTGCTTGACGGTGACGGGCAGATCCACCACATCGACCATCGCCTTCACGCAGTCGGCCACCAGCTGCGGCTCGTTCATGAGGCACGCACCGAAGGCGCCGCGCTGCACGCGCTCGCTCGGGCAGCCGCAGTTGATGTTGATCTCGTCGTAGCCCCACTCCTCGCCCAGCTTTGCGCAATGCGCCAGATCTGCCGGCTCGCTGCCGCCGAGCTGGAGCGCGACAGGATGCTCCTCGCTGTTGAAACGCAAGTGGCGCGGGACGTCGCCGTGGATGAGCGCGCCGGTCGTCACCATCTCGGTGTAGAGCAGCGTGCGCCGCGTGAGGAGGCGATGGAAGTACCGGCAGTGGTGATCTGTCCAATCCATCATCGGTGCAACAGAAAGCACCTGCTTGCCGTAATTCGTTGTCAGCATTGGATAAGTGCTTGATCTTTCGGGGGAGCAGGGCATTTTCCATCAACGCAACGGCCGGCCGGCCGGGCCAAGGAGAGGGCGGCGGGCGCGGGCTGCCTTCGAAGTCCGTCGGCACGTTCTCGGGAGACATGCTAAGGTGCCGGCCCTCCACCCAGGGCGAGCCCTGGAGTCCGTTGCGAGACCTCTCCGTGCCCCATCCCCAAGACTCCGTTCCCCGCGGGACATCCGCCGTCGCGCCTGCCGGGCTGTCCACCGGACTGACCATCCTGTTCGCCATCGCGTGCGGGCTTTGCGTCGCCAATATCTACTTCGCGCAGCCGCTGATCGGGCCGATCGCCGTCACGCTCCAGCTGCATGCGGGCTTGGCCGGCCTGATCATGACGCTGACCCAGCTCGGCTACGGTGCCGGCCTGCTGATGCTGGTGCCGCTGGCCGACGTGGTGGAGAACCGGCGGCTGATCACCGTCTTGATGGTGGGCGCCGTCATCGGGCTCGTCGGCATCGCGCTGTCGAATTCGGCAGCGACTTTCCTCGCGGCTTCGTTTCTCGTCGGGACTTGCGCCGTGGCGGCCCAGGTGCTGGTGCCCCTGGCTTCGCACCTCGTGCCGGAGGCGACGCGCGGCAAGGTCGTGGGCAACATCATGGCGGGGCTGCTGGCAGGGATCATGCTCGCGCGCCCCTTTTCGAGCCTGATCGCCGCAGCCTTCGGATGGCGCGCCGTATTCGCCATTTCCGCGGTATTGATGGCGACGCTGGCCGTCGTGCTGTGGCGCGCACTGCCCCAGCGCCAGCCGCACGCCTCGACCGGCTATGCCCGCACCATGGCCTCGCTGCCCGGCATCGTCTGGCGCACGCCGCTGCTGCGCCGGCGCGCCTTCTACCAGGGGATGATGTTCGCGGGCTTCCAGGCGTTCTGGACCGCCGTGCCGCTCGCGCTCGCCCACGAGTTCGGACTGGGCCAGGGCGGTATCGCGCTGTTTGCGTTGGCAGGCGCTGCCGGAGCGCTGGCGGCACCGTGGGCCGGGCGCCTGGCGGACCGCGGACTCACGCGGCCGGCGACGGGCCTGGCCATCGTCGCCGCACTACTGTCCTTCGGGCTCGGCGCCGTGGCAGTCCACTACCGCTCGCTGACGGGTCTGGTCGCGGCTGGCATCCTGCTCGATGGTGCTGTCCAGTTGTGCAACGTGCTCAGCCTGCGCAACCTCTACATCCTGGCGCCTGAGCTGCGCGGACGGCTGAACGGCCTGTTCCTGACCTTCATCTTCATGTGCGCCGCCGTTGCATCCGGCTTGGCCGCGGCCATCTATGCATTTCACGGATGGGGCGGCCTGTGCCTCCTCGGCGGCGCCTTTGCGGTGGTCGCACTGTTGCTTTATGCGACGGAGTTCCGACGGAATTCCCTTTTGCCTGCGACTTGAGACGGGTCGTCCGGGATAATAGGGGTTAACCCCAATTTCCCATTCAATGACCACTCCGACCGATCCGGCGCTCGCAACTCCGTCGCGCACGCCCGTCGCCCTGCTGGCCCTCGCTGCCGCCGCGTTCGCGATCGGCACCAGCGAATTCGTCGTGATGGGGCTGTTGCCCGACATGGCGCTCGACCTCGGCGTCACCCTCTCCCAGGCAGGCTTGCTGGTCACCGGCTACGCCATGGGCGTCGTGGTCGGCGCACCGGTGTTCGCCGTGGCAACGGCGCGGCTGCCGCGCAAGGCCACGCTGATCGCGCTGGCTTCTCTTTTCGTGCTCGGCAACCTGCTCTGCGCACTGGCCCCCAACTACGGATTGCTGATGGCGGCCCGCGTGATCACCGCGCTCGCGCACGGCACCTTCTTCGGTATCGGCTCGGTCGTCGCAGCAGGGTTGGTGGCGCCCAGCAAGCGCTCGCAGGCGATTGCGCTCATGTTCACCGGCCTCACGCTGGCGAATGTGCTCGGCGTGCCGCTCGGCCGCATCATCGGCGAGCACTACGGTTGGCGCATGACCTTTGCATCCATCGTGGTGATCGCACTTGCCGCGGTCGCTTCGCTGGTGGTGCTGCTGCCGCGGCACATCGAGATGCAGAAGGGCAACATCCTGCGCGAGTTCACCGTGCTGGCGGATCGCCGCGTGCTCCTGGCCCTGGCAACCAGCGCGCTGACGTCGGCAAGCCTGTTCTGCGTGTTCACCTACATCGCGCCGCTGCTCACGCAGGTGAGCGGATTCTCGAACGCGGCGGTTGCGCCGATCCTGCTTTTGCTGGGCGTGGGCCTGACCATCGGCAGCACGGTCGGCGGCCGGCTCGGGGACCGGCGGCTGGTGCCGTCGATGCTGCTGGTGCTCGGACTCAACGCGCTGGTGCTGGCGCTCATGCATTTCGTGCTGCCGATGAAGGCTGCGACCGTCGTGCTGATGCTGCTGTGGACCACCCTCTCGTTCGCGCTCGTGCCCCTGCTGCAGACGCTCATCGTGCAGCATGCGGATGCCGCGCCCAACCTGGCATCGACGCTCAACCAGGGTGCGTTCAACCTCGGCAACGCGACCGGCGCGTGGATCGGCAGCGGGATGCTGGCTGCCGGTGCCCCACTCGCCGATCTGCCGTGGGCGGGTGCCGCCATCACGCTGGGCGCATTGGCACTGGCGGCATGGAGCAGCCGTCTCGGCGAACGCACGACAACGCTGCAAGCTGCCTGAGGTCGCTTCGGCCTCCCGACGCAAGCCGACGAAGGCTAGAGGACGTCGCCGGATGAAAGCGATGGCGTCTGCGCGATGCGCTCCGAGATCACCCGGCACGCTTCGAGCAGCGGCGCCACGTAGGCTTGCTCCGGGTCTTCCTTCTGGCGAAACATCAGCGTGCTGACGCTGATGGCCGCCACGGGCACGCCGCCCGCTCCGCGGATCGCGGCGCCGAAGCAGAAGATGCCCGCTTCGTTTTCCTCGTTGTCCACCGACCAGCCCCGCTCGCGCGTCTGTTCGATCTGGGCGCGCAGGGCGGCCGGCTCAACCGTGGTCTTGTCTGTGTAGCGAGACATGGGAAGGCCCTTGACCAAGCCCCTGAAGGTCTTGTCGTCGAGGGCGGCCAGATACGCCTTGCCCACCGCCGTCGAGTGCAGCGAGACGCTCGTGCCGATGCGCGAGGCCATGCGCACCGCGCTCGGGCTTTCGAGCTTCTCGATGTAGACCATGCTCGTGCCGTTGGGCACGGCCAGGTGCACCGTCTCGCCGGTCAGGTCACGCAGGCGCTTGAGTTCATCGACGGCGGCCAGCCGCAGTTCCGACCGGCCCCAGCTCCGGCTCGCGAGCTGGATCAGTCGCGGGCCGAGCGCCAGGTTCGCGCTGTTCTGGTTTTCCACCAGCAGGCGTTCGGCGATCAGCGCGGCAACGATGCGATGCACGGTCGGCCGCGGATAGCCGCTCGCGCGCATCAGCGCAGCGACATTGACCGGCTCCTCGGCATCCGCCACCAACTGCAGCACGCGCATGAACTTGGAGAACGCCGCGGTGCCGGCGACCTTCGCCTGGACGGACTCCTCGGCGAGCGAAGGGGTGGCGGGAGTAGACCGGGGAGCGGGCATGGAACGGACAGTGAGACCAGCGAGTGAAGGAAGGGCCGAAGAGGCCGGGTCATTATCCTCGTGCCTTTCATACCGCTCGCCTTGCGCCATCGCCCTCACGCCACCATGTAGCCACCGTCCACCGGCAGGATCACTCCCGTCATGAACGATGCCGCCGGCGTGCACAGGAACATCGCCGCGCGCGCCACGTCGTCCGGCGTGCCCCAGCGCCCCAGCGGCGTGCGCGCGAGGATCGGGCCGGCACGCGAAGGGTCGTCCTGCAGCGGCTTCGTCAGAGGCGTGGCGATCCAGCCAGGAGCGATTGCATTGACCCGGATGCCGTCCGCCGCGTAGCTGATGGCCAGCGACTTGGTGAGCTGCGCCACACCGCCCTTGCTGGCCGCGTAGCCGGGGACCAACCCGCCCCCGAAGAAGCTGAGCATGGAGGCCGTGTTGACGATGCAGCCCCGGCTCGCCTTCAGCCGCTCGCGCGTCATGGTGCACACGCGCATCGTGCCCGTGAGGTTCACGTTCAACACTTTCTGGAAAACCTCCAGGTCGTGCTCTGCGCCGCGCTGGATGATGCCCGCGCAGTTGAAGACGATGTCGAGCCGGTCGATGCTGGACAGTGCCGCCTCGAGGCTTTCATTCGACGTCACGTCGGCCTGCCTGACCTCGACCGCCGCGTCCAGCGTCCCGTCGCCGGCACCCAGGCCGAGCGCTGTCACCTCAGCGCCGAGTGCGGCAAGGTGGTTGGCGATGACGGCACCGATGCCCTGCGTGGCACCCGCCACCAGTGCTCGCTTGCCCTTGAAAAGTTCTGCCTGATAAGTCATGTCGCGCGCGATCAGTTCTTGAGGTCCAGCTTGCCCATCAGCGTCTTGAAGTAGGCGCTGTCCTTGGCCATGACGGCCTTGAAGGCGACGTCGTCGGCGTAGGCGAAGCCCAGGTTCTGCTTCTCCAGCACTTCGCGGAAGGCGGGTTCGTCCGACGCCTTCTTGCTCAGGTCCTTCAGGTAGGCGACGACTTCCGGCGGCGTGTTCTTCGGCGCCGCGATGCCACGCCAGGTACCGATGGTCAGGTCGATGCCACGCTCCTTCAGCGTTGGCACCTTGTCGAAGCCCTTCACGCGCTGGTCGGCCATCACGGCCAGCGTCTTCAGCTTGCCGGCCTGCACGTAGGTCGTGACCTCGGCCGGGCTCACGGCCACGGCGTCGATATGACCACCCAGCAATGCGAGCACGGCGGGGCCGGCGCCCTGGAACGGCGTGTGGTTGAACTTCACGCTGGTCTTGTCCTCGAGCGCGGCGGCCGCCAGGTGCCAGATCGATCCGTTGCCGGCATTGCCCATGCTGAGCTTGCCGCTGTCCTTCCTGGCTGCGGCAAGGAACTCCTCGACGGTGTTCCATGGCGCATCGGCACGCACGGTGATCGCGGCCTGGTCGGCATTGAGACGCGCGATGGGCGTCATGTCCTCGTAGGTGAACTTCGCGAGGCCCATGTGCGGCAGCGTGGTCACTTCGACCGTGACGACCGCGAGGCGGTAGCCATCCGGCTTGGCGTTGATCACGTCCTGCCAGCCGATGGCGCCGCTCGCGCCGGGCTTGTTCACGATGATCATGCTCTGCGGCATGTGCTTGCGGGTCGCGTCGGCGAAAGCACGCGCCAGCGCATCGGTGCCGCCACCGGGCTGGAAGGGCACGACCAACTCGATCGGCTTGCTGGGAAAGTCCCGCGCCTGGGCCGAGGCCTGGCCGGCAGCGAGCACAGCCGCGGCGGGCAGCATGGACAGGACCGCGACGCGGCGCAGATTTTGTGCGAATCGAATCATGAATGTCTCTGGTGGTGTTGGAAAAAAGTGATGGCGTTGCGCACGGGGAGCGCCTCGCCGCGAAGATTCAGTAGGTCGCGCGTCCGCCCGAAAGATCGAACACGGATGCGGTGTTGAAGGTGCATGAGCCCGAACAGAGCCACGCCACCATCTCGGCCACTTCGATGCTTTCGCCGAGACGCTGCATCGGGCTCTTGTCGATCATGGTCTGCACGTGCGCGGGCGACATCTGCGCCAGGATCGGCGTGTGCACCGCGGCCGGCGCGATGGCGTTGACGAGGATGCCGGTCGTCGCCAGTTCCTTGCCGAGCGACTTGGTCAGCGCCAGCACACCCGCCTTGGCCGCGCTGTAGGCCGAGGCGTTGGGCGTGCCTTCCTTGCCGGCCAGCGACGCGATGTTGACGATGCGCCCTGCTCCCGCTGCGCGCAGATGCGGCACCACAGCGCGGCAGACGTTGAAGGTGCCGACGAGATTGACGTCGACGATGCGCCGCCACATGAGCGGGTCGTAGGCATCGAGTGGCATCGTCGGCCCTGCGAAGCCCGCGCTGTTGACCGCGAAGTCGATGCGGCCGAAGCGCTTCACGACTTCCTGCGCGGCGCGTTCGACGCTGTCGAGATCCGTCACGTCGACCTTCCACGCATCGTCATCCGCCAACGCGGCCATGTCCCACACGGCCACGCGCGCGCCGCAGCGCCGCAGGTGCGCGACCACCTCAGCGCCGATGCCGCTCGCTCCGCCCGTGACGACCGCCACGGCGTTGGCGAAGTCGTAGCTCGCGCGGCCGTAGTTCTCGCTCATCGAATGAACTGCTTGGTGAAGTCGGCGCCCAGGCCCACCGCCTCGAAATGCTTGCGGCACATGTCGATCTTGGTGAACACGTCCTCGTAGCCCATGCCCTTGCCCCAGGGGTCGGTGTAGTACATGACACCGTTCACCTGGAAGTAAGTGATCATTTCCTCCACGTCCTCCGGCACGTACAGCGTATGGGTTTCGCCCGGCGGCTCGAACACGTAGCTGCCTTCGGTGGCTTCCCAGTCGTGCTCGAGATAGCGCCAGCGGCCCTTCAGCACGAAGCCGTGCACCGCCTGCGGGTGACGATGGCGACTCAGCACGCCCGACTTGCGCACGCGCAGCAGATTCATCCAGTAGCCCTGACTGGCATTCAGGCACAGCGGGCGAAACCAGACGTTCTCCGCCTGCGGCACCCACAGACGTTCGTCCGTCGGGATGGCGTGCGGCACCACGATCTCGGGCAGCGCATCCGGTGGGTTCGGGTACTGGTAAGGGGTCTTCGGGTTGGGGTCCGAGTCATCGAGGGGCATTTTCAATCCGTCCATATTGTGGATGAGTGTCCATATTGTAGATTTCTTGAGGCTGCTGCCTATCTGCGTAAACCCTGAGGGAGCGTCGATACCTTTCACATCCCTGCTTTCCGAAACTAGGGAAGTCACCGATCAAGTGGTGCATCCAAGTATCGAAATCGGCTGAGCCAGTACCAAACCTGCAAGCCAGAGTCTCCAGAATCCGGCCACGGCGACCGCCTGTCGTCGACCACAAGGAGACAACTCATGAAGCGCTTTCTGAAGGCGGGCCTGGCGCTCGCGATCGCGGGCACAGGCCTGGCGCATGCCGCGACCGAACTGGTCATCGCCACCGTGAACAACGGCCACATGATCGAAATGCAGAAGCTCACCAAGTTCTTCGAGCAGGCGAATCCGGATATCAAGCTCAAGTGGGTGACGCTCGAGGAAGGCACTCTGCGCCAGCGCGTCACGACCGACATCGCGACCAAGGGCGGTCAGTTCGACGTGATGACCATCGGCATGTACGAGACGCCGATCTGGGCCAAGAAGGGATGGCTGCTGCCGATCGCCACGGACGCCAACTTCGACGTCGACGACCTGCTGCCCGCCATGCGCAATGGCCTGTCGGCCGACGGCAAGCTTTACGCGTCGCCCTTCTACGGCGAGAGCTCGATGCTGATGTACCGCAAGGACCTGGCCGACAAGGTCGGCTTCAAGATGCCCGACCAACCGACATGGGTGCAGGTGAAGGAACTCGCCGGCAAGATCCACGACCCGAAGGCCGGCGTCTACGGCATGTGCCTGCGCGGCAAGCCCGGCTGGGGCGACAACATGGCGCTGCTGACGACGATGGTCAACACCAACGGCGGCCAGTGGTTCGACATGAGCTGGAAGCCGCAGATCGACACCAAGCCCTGGCATGACGCGATCAACTTCTACGTCGACCTCATGAAGGCCTACGGCCCGCCCGGCGCCTCGGCCAACAGCTTCAACGAAAACCTCGCGCTCTTCAACGAAGGCAAGTGCGGCATGTGGGTCGACGCGACCATCGCGGCTTCTTTCGTGAGCGATCCCAAGCAATCCAAGGTGGCCGACAAGGTGGCCTTCGCGCAGGCGCCGGTGGCCGTCACGCCCAAGGGCGCAAACTGGCTGTGGGCCTGGGCACTTGCGATTCCGGCCAGCTCGCAGAAGGTCGACGCGGCACAGACCTTCGTCAAATGGGCGACTTCGAAGGACTACGTCAAGCTTGTCGCCAAGGAGCACGGTTGGGGTACGGTGCCGACCGGCACGCGCAAGTCCACCTATGCATCGCCGGAGTTCATGAAGGCGGCGCGTTTCGCCGAAGCCGAGAAGAAGGCCATCGACACCGCGAACGCGAACGACAGCACGCTGCCGAAGTCGCCGTACGTCGGCGTGCAGTACGCCGCCATCCCCGAGTTCCAGGCGATCGGCGTGGCGGTCGGACAGCAGATGAGCGCGGCGCTGTCAGGGAAGGTCACGGTCGACCAGGCCTTGAAGACCTCGCAGACCGCCGCCGAACGCGAGATGAAAAAAGGTGGGTATTACAAGTAGCCCCCCAGGCTGCGCGCACTGCGTGTCGCTTCTCCTTCCCCCCGCGGGGGACGCTGCCAGCGGACCGGCGAAGCCGGGTCCGCGGCAGCTCACGACGAAAGACTTGGGGGTCTTCTTATGAACCGCTTGTTGCCTCGCGCGCTGATGGCGCCGGCCGTGGTCACGCTGCTCCTCTGGATGCTCGTGCCGCTGGCGATGACGATCTACTTCTCGTTCGTCAACTACAACCTCATGCAGCCGGGCGAACGAACGTTCAACGGGCTGGAGAACTTCCACTATTTCGTCACCGACCCGGACTTCTGGCCGGCGGTGTGGAACACGCTGGTGCTGATCGGCAGCGTCATCATCATCACGGTGGCGCTCGGGGTGGGGCTCGCACTGCTGGTCAACGAGCCCTTCCCCGGCCGCGGCATCGTGCGCGTGCTCCTCATCTCGCCCTTCTTCGTCATGCCGACGGTGAATGCGCTGCTGTGGAAGCACATGATGATGAATCCGATCTACGGCATCCTCGCGGACCTCTGGCGCAGCTTCGGCGCAGAGCCGGTCGACTGGCTGACGGACGTGCCGCTGTTCTCCGTGATCATCATGGTCGCCTGGCAGTGGCTGCCCTTTGCCTGCCTGATCTTCATCACCTCGCTGCAATCGCTCGACCGCGAGCAGATGGAGGCCGCGCGCATGGACGGTGCCACCGCCTTCCAGCGCTTCGGCTACCTCACCCTGCCTCACCTGGGCCGGCCGATGGCGGTCGTGATCATGATCGAGATGATCTTTCTGCTCTCCGTGTTCGCGGAGATCGCGGTCACGACGAATGGCGGCCCGGGCAACGAGAGCACCAACCTCACCTACCTGATCTTCAAGCAGTCGCTGATGAACTTCGACGTCGGCGTGGCTTCGGCGGGCGCGCTCTTCGCGGTGGTGCTGGCCAACATCGTGGCCGCCTTCCTGATCCGGATCATCGGAAAGAACCTCGACTGAGGGCACCGGCATGCAAACCGAAAACATCCTCTCCCTGGGCCTGCGCACCGTGGGCGCGTGGGTCGCGTCGCTGCTGCTCTTCTTTCCGCTGGGCTGGCTGGTGCTGACCTCGTTCAAGACGGAGTTGCAGGCGATCCACGTGCCGCCGCTCTTCATCTTCGAGCCGACGCTGGAGAACTTCGCGGAAGTGCAGCGGCGCAGCGACTACCTGCTCTTCGCGAAGAACTCCCTGATCACGAGCGTGGGATCGACGGTCATCGGCCTGCTCATCGCCGCGCCGGCCGCGTACTCGATGGCGTTCTTCCGCACGAAGCGCACGCGCGACATCCTGATGTGGATGCTCTCGACCAAGATGATGCCGGCCGTCGGCGCGCTGGTGCCGATCTACGTCATCGCGCAAACCGCAGGCCTGCTCGATACGCGCACGGCGCTCACTGTCGTCTTCACGCTGTCCAACCTGCCGATCATGGTGTGGATGCTCTACACGAGCTACAAGGACATCCCGCCCGAGATCCTCGAGGCAGCCCGTATGGACGGCGCCAGCCTCTGGACCGAGTTCCGCCACGTGGTGCTGCCGCTGTCGATCGGCGGGCTGGCCTCCACCGGCCTGCTGTGCCTGGTTCTGAGCTGGAACGAGGCTTTCTGGGCATTGAACCTCAGCTCCGCCAAGGCCGGCACGCTCGCGACGCTGATCGCCTCGTACTCCAGCCCCGAGGGTCTGTTCTGGGCCAAGCTCTCCGCCGCCTCGCTGATGGCCATCGCGCCCATCGTGGTGTTCGGGTGGTTCAGCCAGAAGCAACTCGTCCAAGGCCTGACCTTCGGCGCCGTCAAGTAAACGAACACGCAAGACAGAGGACATCCCATGGCCTACCTCCAACTCGACAACATCCAGAAGAGCTTCGGCGACACCCATGTCATCAAGGGCGTGAACCTCGAAATCGACAAAGGCGAGTTCATCGTGTTCGTCGGCCCGTCGGGCTGCGGCAAGTCGACGCTCCTGCGGCTGATCGCCGGCCTCGAACCGATCACCAGCGGCAAGCTCTCGCTCGACGGCAAGGACATCACGCACACGCCTTCCGGCAAGCGCGATCTCGCGATGGTGTTCCAGAGCTATGCGCTCTACCCGCACATGAGCGTCTACGACAACATGTCCTTCGCGCTCAAGTTGGCCAAAGTTTCGAAGGACGTCATCAAGACCAAAGTCGACCACGCCGCCAAGACGCTGAACCTCACGCAGTACCTGAGCCGCACACCGAAGGAACTCTCCGGCGGCCAGCGGCAGCGCGTGGCGATCGGGCGCGCGATCGTGCGGGCGCCCAAGGTGTTTCTCTTCGACGAGCCGCTCTCCAACCTCGATGCAGCGTTGCGCGGCAACACGCGCGTCGAGATCCACAAGCTCCACCGCGCACTCGGCGCGACCAGCATCTACGTGACCCATGACCAGGTCGAGGCCATGACGCTGGCCGACCGCGTCGTCGTGCTGCGCGACGGCCTGATCGAGCAGGTCGGCACGCCGATGGACCTGTACGACCGCCCGGCCAACCAGTTCGTCGCGCAGTTCATCGGCATGCCGTCGATGAACATGGTCGAGGCGAAGGCCATACCGAGCTTCTCGGCGTTGACGGGCGGCCGGCTGCCGAGCGACGGTTTCCTCGGCGTGCGGCCGGAAGGGCTGCGCGTCCACCAGGGGCAGGGGTCGGGCGCGCCCGCCCGGGTCGAACTGATCGAAGCCCTGGGCGCCGACACACTGATCCACATCGACGTCGGCGGCGTACCGCTGGTCGCACGCCAGAACGATCGCACCGACCTGCAGGCTGGCGACGCGGTGAGGGTCGAACTCGATCCATCGGTGCTCCACTTCTTCAACCGCGAAGGCCGCACCGTCGCCGCCTGACACTGCCATGGCCGATTCCACTCCTTCCGACTTCGTGGTCCTGCACCTCGGACTCGGCTCGTTCCATCGCGCGCATCAGGCCGTGTACCTGCAAGCGCTGATCGACGCCGGCGACACGCGCTGGTCGCTGGTCGGCGCCAACCTGCGGCCGGACATGGCCGACGTCGAAGGCGCCCTGCGTGCACAGGGCGGGCACTACACGCTCGAGACGGTTTCACCCGCCGGCGAGTACCGATACCAGCGTATCGAATCGATCCGCAAGGTTCTTCCCTACGACGCGAACCTGAAGGAAGTCATCGCCCGAGGCACCGATCCGCGCACGCGAGTGATCTCGTTCACGGTGACGGAGGCTGGCTACTACCTCGATTCGAAGGACCGCCTCGACTTCGGCGCCGCCGATCTCGCGAACGACCTCGAGCGGGCGCGCAACGGCCAGCCCGGTACGACGATCTACGGCGCGGTCTGCGCGATCCTGGGCGCGCGCCGCGCGGCGAATGCCGGGCCGGTGACATTGCTGAATTGCGACAACCTTCGCCACAACGGCGACCGCTTTCGCAAGGGACTGCTGGAGTTCATCGAGCGTGCCGGGCAACCCGAACTGCTCGACTGGGTACGCAAGCAAACCAGCAGCCCCAATGCCATGGTCGACCGCATCACACCAAGGCCGCCGCCCGAACTGCGCCAGCGCGTGTTCCAGGCCACGGGGTGGGACGACGCCGCGCCGGTGACGGGTGAGAGCTTCATCCAGTGGGTGATCGAGGACGACTTCGTCAACGGCCGACCCGACTGGTGGCGCGTCGGCGTGCAGCTGGTGGATTCGGTGTCGCCCTACGAAGAGGCCAAGATCCGCATCCTCAACGCAAGCCACAGTTGCATCGCCTGGGCCGGCACGCTGGTCGGCCTGCACTACATCCACGAAGGAACGCACATGCCAGCGATCCGGCGCATGGCCTTCGACTATGTGACGGATGACGTCATTCCCTGCCTGCACTCGCCTGGGCGACCGAGCCCGGTCGACCTGCCGGTCTACCGCGACGTCGTGCTCGAGCGCTTCGGCAATCCCGCAATCCGCGACACCAACCAGCGGGTGGCAATGGATGGCTTCTCGAAGATTCCCGGCTTCATCGCGCCCACCGTCCACGAGCGGCTGGCGCGCGGCGAGAGCATCGAGAGCGTGGCGATGCTGCCGGCCCTTTTTCTTGCCTTCCTGCAACGCTGGCACAAGGGAGCGCTCCCCTATGTCTACCAGGACCAGGGCATGGACGAGGCTGCGGCGCACGCCATCTGCGACGCGTCGGATCCCGTCGCCTCGATGAGCGCCGACGGGACCTTGTGGGGCGACACGGCCGCCGATAGGCGACTCGTCGAAGCCATGCGCAAGGCCGATGCGCGCGTTCAGGCCTTCATCCAGCGAGGCGGCAAATGACCGGTCGTCTTGCGGAGCGCCACGTCCTGATCACCGGCGCAGGTGGCGGCATCGGGCTCGCGATCGCCGAAGCCTGTTTGGCCGAGGGCGCTCGCTGCACGCTGGCCGATCTGGCGGAAGACCCATCCGATGGCGTGCAGGCCCTGCGGCGCAAGCACCCGAACGCATTGGCCTATGTCGCAACGGACGTCACCGACTTACCCTCGATCGGCGGCATGCTGTTCGCGGCGCAGGCGTCGCACGGTGCCATCCACACGCTGGTCAACAACGCTGCCCTCTTCGACATGGCGCCGCTGCTGGAAAGCAGCGAGGCCGCGTACGACCGCCTCTTCGCCGTCAACGTGAAGGGCATGTTCTTCGTGATGCAGCGCGTGCTGCAGCACATGGTCGATGCCGGCGTTCAGGGCGGCTCGGTCATCAACATGGCCTCGCAGGCCGGGCGGCGCGGCGAAGCGCTGGTGTCGCACTATTGCGCGACCAAGGCGGCGGTCATCAGCTACACCCAGAGCGCCGCGCTCGCCATGGCGCCGCGCGGCATCCGCGTGAACGCCATCTCGCCGGGCGTGGTCGACACGCCGATGTGGGATCAGGTCGACTCTCTTTTTGCCAGGTACGAAAATCTCGCCCCCGGCGAGAAGAAGCGCCGGGTCGGCCTCGAAGTCCCCCTCGGCCGCATGGGCAAGCCCGACGACATCACCGGCGCCGTCGTGTTCCTGGCCAGCGATGAAGCGCGATACATCACGGCGCAAACGCTCAATGTCGACGGTGGTAACGTCATGAGTTGAAGGTGCATGAGAAGGACCCTTTCATGACATCGCAACGCCAACGACACCTGCCCCGGCATCGCGAGCCCGAACTCGAACGCGACATCGCGCGCTCACCTTCCCTTGGCTACGAGGCGCCTGAAGAAACAGGCCTCGTGCGCTGCCTGGCCCATGGCTTTCCGAGCCCGCTCGTGCGCTGGCACTTCCACGAGGAGTACGAGCTGCACCTCATCACCGAGACCTCCGGCAAGGCTTTCGTGGGCGACTGGATCGGTCCCTTCCAGCCTGGCCATCTCGTGCTGTGCGGACCGCGCCTGCCGCACAACTGGATCTCGCTCGACGCGCCCGAGGGCGGCGCTGCCGGCCGCGACCGTGTGATCCAGTTCCGACACGAACCCATCGAGCGCGCCGCGGCCGAGATTTCCGAACTGCGCGAAGCGCTCCAACTGCTCGAACGCTCGCGCCACGGCATCGAGTTCTTCGGGCTGGCGGATCGCGCCATGGCGCACTGGAATGCCGTGAAGGCAGCGCACGGTTTGCAGCGCCTTGCGCGCTTCCTCGAATACCTCGCCGACCTGGCCCAATGCACCGACTACCGCCTGCTCTCCAACGTGCAGATGCAGGGCGTGGAAGGCGACGCCGAGGTCGACCAGATCAACGTCATCGTCAACCGCATCACCGCCAACCTCGCCGAGCCGATCGTGATGGCGGACATCGCCACCGAACTGGGCATGAGCGAGAGCCGCTTCAGCCGCTTCTTCAAGCGCTCGACCGGCAACAGCTTCACCGACTTCGTGAACCGCGTGCGGATCAACAGCGCCTGCCACCTGCTGATGCAGACCGACCACTACGTGACCGACATCTGCTACCAGGTCGGCTTCAACAACGTCGCGAATTTCAACCGGCGCTTTCTCGAGATCAAGGGCATGACGCCGACCGAGTTCCGGCGCCAGAGCGACAGCCGCTTCGGCAGCCCCGCCTGAAGGTCCGCCGTGTACCTCGGCCTCGATCTCGGCACTTCAGAGCTGAAGGCGCTGCTGCTGGACAAGGACCATCGCATCGTCGCGTTGGCCCGCGCGGCGCTTTCCGTGAGCCGGCCCGCGCCGCTGTGGTCGGAGCAGGCGCCCGCGCAATGGTGGGAAGCGCTCGAGTCCGTCATGGCCGCGCTCCATCGAAGCTGTGCGCACGCGTTGTCGGCCGTGCGTGCCATCGGGCTCTCGGGGCAGATGCATGGGGCCGTGGCCATCGACGCGGCTGGCGAGGTGCTGCGCCCCGCCATCCTCTGGAACGACGGCCGCAGCGCCGCGCAATGCGAAGAGCTCATGGCGCGCGTGCCGCGCCTGACCGCGATGGCCGGCAACCTCGCCATGCCGGGCTTTACGGCCCCCAAGCTGCTGTGGATGCAGGAAAACGAGCCGGATTTGTTCGCGCGGACGGCCTGCGTTCTGCTCCCGAAGGATTGGCTGCGCCACAGGCTGAGCGGCACGCTCGCGAGCGACATGTCGGACGCCTCGGGCACCTTGTGGCTCGACGTGGGCGCGCGCGACTGGTCGGACGAACTGCTCGCGGCCTGCGGGCTCAGTCGCCAGCAGATGCCCGGCCTCGTCGAAGGCAACGCCGTGGCAGGCAGACTGAAGCCGGAACTGGCGGCGCGCTGGGGCCTGACAGCCAACATACCGATCGCGGGCGGTGGCGGCGACAACGCGGCGAGCGCCGTCGGGATGGGCTTGGTCACGGCCGGCCAAGGCTTCGTCTCGCTCGGCACCTCAGGGGTCATCTTTGTCTGCGGCGATCGTTTCGCGCCAGATCCCGACCGCGCGGTGCACGCCTTCTGCCATGCGCTGCCGGGACGTTGGCACCAGATGTCGGTGATGCTGTCGGCTTCGAGTGCGGTGAGTTGGGCCGCGCGCAGCTTCGGCCTCGGCAATGAAGCCTCCTTGTTGGCGGCCGCGGCGACCTTGAACGCCGAAGCGCGCCGCCACGCCCCGCTGTTTCTTCCCTATCTTTCAGGCGAGCGCTCGCCGCACAACGATGCGAATGCACAAGGCGTGCTCTTCGGACTGACGCACGCTCACGGACCGGCCGAGGTCGCGTATGCCGTGGTTGAAGGCGTGAGCTTCGGCCTGCGCGACGGGTTGGACACGCTCGCCAGGCCGAGCGGCGATCTAGTTCTCGTCGGCGGCGGCGCGCGCAGTTCATGGTGGGCGCAGTTGCTGGCGGACATTCTCGAAACGCCGCTCGCCGCATGCGAAGGCGGCGAGGCTGGCGGGGCGATGGGCGCGGCACGACTCGCGTGGCTGGCGGATGGAGGAGCGGAGGCGGAAGTCTGCCGCCGGCCGGAAGTGCGACAGCGCTTCGAACTGAACTCGGCGCCCGCAGCCGCGTACGCTGCGCGCCACGCGCGTTTCAAGACGCTGTATGCGGCCTTGCGCCAGACCGACACCTGGGGATGAGCCTCTAGCCGAAGGACGTTCTCAACCCTGCGTAGTCCGTCGGTCCGCTGCTCTCCGGCGGATTGCCCGTCGCCGACATCCAGGCGGAAATGCTCGGCAGCCGGCGATCGAAGTAGTTGTGCAGGCGAACCCAGTTGCCGTCCCGGCCATGGCCTTCGGTCATTTCGAGCGCTTCGACGGCAATGGTGCGAAGGCTGCTCACCATGGCCAGCGAGCGCCCATCAAGCAGTTGCAACGTCACCTCGCGACCTTGCGCAAGAACCTCGTGGAGGATGCGCCGGTGCACCGTGTAGTCGTCCCAGCTGCACTTGCCGCAGGCGTCGTTCAGTTCGCGGAAGACCCAGTGCATGTTGTTCGCGAACATGGCGGCAACCTGCGCGGCCTGTCGCTCGCCTTGCTTCGAGGCCGCGATCTGCAGCCGGACCGCCCACAGGATGGCCACCAGCACGCCCAGCGTCTGGACCCACGCGGCCCACTCGGCCGATGTGGAAGGCCGATAGAACCAGCCTGCGACGATCAACGCCGCGGTGCCTGCGGCGATGGCCGCTCCTAGTTTTCGCATGGTGTCCCCAGAATCAAGGTCCGCGCACATCCGTCGTGCGGGGACCGTCCTTGCCAAACATCTTCCGGATCGCTGCGACACCTGCGACCAAGGCATTGGCGTAGGTGAGGTGGGGATCGCCCGCCGCTTCGATCGGCAGGTAGGAAAGCGCATCCTCCACGCCGTAGTCGGCGGCTTCCATCAATACCCAATAAAACTCGCCTTCTTCGAGTTCCTGGACGGTGAGCGCGATATTTCGCAATTGCGACATGGAATTAGCGGGGGAAAGGAATGGACAGCGAGAAGACAAAACGATCCTATTCACCCCTCCGGATAATGCCTAGCGACAATTTTCACGAATCGTCACAAATGTGACCAGTCGTAATTAAATACGCAAATCCTGAAAATCCGCAAGAGGCACTTTGGGGCAATTTCCGTTTCGCCACCAAGCTTTCCCTACAGCGCTGGGCTGGAGCCAGGCCTAAGCTAGATGTATCGTCCAATCCATCATGAGGAGGAGACATGAAGCATTTCACGCTAGACAAGCACATGACCGCGACCCTCGGCGGCGCGTTCTACCCTACGGGCCATTCCGTGGTGATGTTTCCGGACGCGCAGGATGCCAGCCGTGTCGGGCACCAACTGATCGAGGACGGCTTCAGCGGTGACGAGGTCTACCTGATCCCGCCGCACATCGTCCTCGAGCAGATCACGCCCACCATCCACGATTCCGACAGCCCCCTGCCTTCGGCCGGCACCGACGCCGCCACGGTCCGCGCCTATACCCAACTCGCCCGGGAGGGCCATACGGCACTGATGGTCAGGACCAAGAACGAGGCCACGGCCGAACGCCTGATGGTCCACGTCCGCCAGGTGCCCTATTCGATCGCGCAGCGATACCGGACGCTGGTGATCGAAGACCTCTGATCCGCTCAGGCGCTGGCTGCGCGCAGCAAGACCGCACGGGCCATGGCCTGGGCCAGCTCGTGCTCGCCGAGAAACACCGTCGCTGCCGCTTCCTGCGTGAGCAGACGGGCTTCATCCTCGTTGTGGCTGCGGATGACCGTTTCGATCGACGGGTTGAGCGTGCGCGCCGTCTCGATCATCTGCCGCACGTTCATGGCGTCGGCCGTGGCCACCACGAGAACGCGCGCGCGGGCGACGTGGGCCTGGATGAGGACGGCCGGGTCCGCCGCATCGCCCCAGACCGCTGCCATGCCTTCACTGCGCAGCTTCTCCACGAGTTCGCGGTTCTGCTCCGCCACCACGAAAGGGATGTCGTGCGCCTTGAGCGCCGCGGCGATCCTTCGCCCGACGCGACCGTAGCCGACCAGCACCACCTGACGTGACAGGTACTTGGCCTCCGTGCTCATCGGCAGCTCAGCCAGCGGATCGTCCCGGGCCTCCAGCCCGCGCGCAAAGGACGAATGCGCGTGCAGCCATTTCTGCAGCGGCTCGATCAGGCTGAACCACAACGGATTGGTGGAGATGGAAATGAGCGCACCGGCCAGCAACAGGCTCTGGCCCTCGGGCGGCAGCAAGCCCAGCCCCGCGCCCAGCGCAGCCAGGATGAAGGAAAACTCGCCGATCTGCGCGAGGCTCGCGCTCACAGTCAGCGCGGTGCCGAGGGGGTAGCGAAACAGCAGCACCAGCGCGCAGGCCGCCACGGACTTGCCGACGACGATCACCAGCACCACGGCCAGCACCTGCAGCGGACGCTCGATCAGCACCGAAGGATCGAACAGCATGCCGACCGAGACGAAGAACAGCACCGCGAAAGCGTCGCGAAGCGGCAGCGATTCCTGTGCGGCACGGTGACTGAACTCGGACTCGCGCATCACCATCCCGGCAAAGAAGGCCCCCAGCGCAAACGACACGCCGAACAGCGCCGCCGATGCGAACGCGATGCTCACCGCGGCCGCCACCACGCACAGCGTGAACAGCTCGCGCGATCCCGTGCGAGTGACTTGCCAAAGCACCCACGGGAACACGCGCCGCCCGACCACCAGCATCAACGCGACGAAGCCGCCGACCTGCAGCAGCGTGAGCCCCAGCGTTTGCCACAAGGGAGTACCGTCACCGGCGCCCCCGGTGCCGCCCAGCGCGGCGGCCAATGGCGGCAGCAGCACCAGCACGAGCACCATCGCGAGGTCTTCCACCACCAGCCAGCCGACCGCGATGCGGCCGGTGAACGTTTCGAGGATGCCCAGGCTCTCGAGCGCGCGCAGCAACACGACCGTGCTCGCCACCGACAGCGCCAGCCCGAACACCAGGGCCCCGCCCGGACTCCAGCCCCACCACGTGGCCAGCGCCCCGCCGAGCAGCGTGGCGACCGCGATCTGCACCAGCGCCCCGGGCAGCGCGATCTTTCGCACCGCGAGCAGATCGTCGAGCGAGAAGTGCAGCCCGACGCCGAACATGAGCAGCATCACGCCGATCTCGGCAAGCTGCGCGGCAATGCTCGCATCCGCGACGAAGCCGGGCGTGAAGGGTCCGATGATCACGCCCGCCAGCAGATAACCCACGAGCGCCGGCAAGCGCAGCCGCGCCGCCAGGAAGCCGAGGACGAGCGCGAGCCCGAGACCGGCCGCAACGGTGTTGATCAGTGAAACGCTATGGGGCATCGGCTTGCATTCTGCAAGACGAGCCAGCAGCGGAATCAGGAAGCCATCTTTTCCGTACGGGCGTTGATCAGTTCCTCGGGCTCCTGCGCCTCGATCCAGGTCTCGTTGTTCAGGCCCGCCTGCAGTCTTTCCATATCGAGCTCATCCGTCCACTTGGCGACTACGATGGTGGCGACGCCGTTGCCGATCAGATTGGTGAGTGCCCTCGCCTCCGACATGAAGCGGTCGATGCCGAGGATCAGCGCCAGCCCGGCCACCGGCACGTGACCGACGGCCGACAGCGTCGCCGCCAGCACGATGAACCCGCTGCCCGTGACGCCGGCCGCGCCCTTCGAGGTCAGCAGCAGCACCCCGAGCAGCGTGATCTCCTGCATGAGCGTCATCGGAGTGTTGGTCGCCTGCGCGATGAAGACCGCAGCCATCGTCAGGTAGATCGAGGTGCCGTCGAGATTGAAGGAGTAGCCGGTCGGGATCACCAGGCCGACGACCGTCTTGCGGGCGCCGAGGTTTTCCATCTTCTCCATCATGCGCGGCAGGACCGACTCCGAAGAGGATGTGCCCAGCACGATCAGCAGCTCTTCCTTGATGTACTTGATGAACTTCCAGATGCTGAAGCCATGGAAGCGCGCGATCAGCCCCAGCACCACGAAGATGAACAGCAGGCAGGTCAGGTAGAAGGTGGCCATCAGCTTGCCGAGTTGGAACAGCGAGCCGACGCCGTACTTGCCGATCGTGAAGGCCATCGCGCCGAAGGCACCGATGGGCGCGAGCTTCATGATGTAGCCGATGATCACGAAGAGCACGTGCGAACCCTTTTCGATCATGTCGAACACCAGCGTGCCGCGACCGCCGAAGCGATGCAGCGCAAAGCCGAATAGCACCGCGATCAGCAGCACCTGCAGGATCTCGCCCTTGGCGAAGGCATCGACCACGGTGTTGGGAATGACGTGCAGCAGGAAGTCGACCGTGCCTTCCATCTTGCCCGGGCCGGTATAGGCCGCCAGCGCCCGGGTGTCGAGCGACGCCGGATCGACGTTCATGCCCGCGCCCGGTTGGAACAGGTTGACGAGCACCAACCCGACCACGAGCGCGATGCTGCTCACGACTTCGAAATACAGCAGCGCCAGGCCGCCGGTCTTGCCGACTTTCTTCATGTCCTCCATGCCGGCGATGCCGACGACCACCGTGCAGAAGATGATCGGCGCGATCATCATCTTGATCAGCTTGATGAAGGCGTCTCCCAGCGGCTTCATCGACTCGCCGAGCGAGGGGTAGAAGTGGCCCAACAGCACGCCGACGATCACCGCGGCGATCACCTGGACGTAGAGGGACTTGTAGATCGGTGGCTTTTGCGCCGGTGTTGTTGGTGTCATGTCGACCTCTCCTTGAAAACAAAAAAAGACCCGCGAGGGCGGGTCTTTTTTTGGAGTGTGCGGCGAAGGCGCCTCAGTGCATGTGCAGCCCGCCGTTGACCGAGAAGTCGGCCCCGGTGGAATAGCCGCCTTCGTCGGTCGCGAGCCACGCGATGATCGATGCGATCTCGCTCGGTTCGCCCAGGCGCTTGACGGGAATCGTGCCGACGATCTTGTCGAGCACTTCCTGGCGGATCGCCTTGACCATGTCGGTGCCGATGTAGCCCGGGCTCACGGTATTCACCGTCACGCCCTTGGCGGCGAGTTCCTGCGCCAACGCCATCGTGAAGCCGTGCATGCCGGCCTTGGCCGCCGAGTAGTTGGTCTGCCCGGCCTGGCCCTTGGCGCCGTTGACCGAGCTGATGTTGATGATGCGGCCCCAACCCTTTTCCACCATGTCGCCGACCACCTGCTTGGTGACGTTGAACATGCTGTTGAGGTTGGTCTCGATCACAGAGCTCCAGTCCTCTGGCGTCATCTTGAGGAACATGCGGTCCCGGGTGATGCCCGCGTTATTGACCAGCACGTCGATGCTGCCGTGCTCCGCCTTGGCCTTGGTGAAGGCCTCGACGGTGGACTGCCAGTCGCCCACGTTGCCGACCGAGGCCTGGAACTCGAAGCCTTCCGCCTTCTGTTCCGCCAGCCATTTGGCGTGGTCCCGCGTAGGGCCGCAACCTGCGATGACGGTGAACCCATCCTTGTGGAGGCGTTGGCAAATGGCTGTTCCGATGCCCCCCATACCCCCGGTGACGTATGCGACTTTCTTGCTCATATGTGTTCCTTGGTGTGTGCAAGCCCTAACAGGCGTTGGTCACTGTAGCGAAGTTTCTCACCAACGCCCGATCAGGAAAACACTGACCCTTCTTTGCAACCGGGTGTCACAAGCCGTCCATATACTGGTTTGATGTCCTCCATTGTGTTGATCGATATCGCCAAATCCTGGGGCGAAAGTACTGCCTTGCACGCGGTCAACCTCCATATCGAGCCCGGATCCTTTTGCGTTTTGCTCGGGCCTTCCGGTTGCGGGAAGTCGACGACGTTGCGCATCGTTGCAGGTCTGGAGACCGCCAGCGGCGGGCAGGTGCTGATCGACGGCCGCGACGTGACGAGCCTGCCGCCGGCCCAGCGCGGCATCGCCATGGTGTTCCAGAACTACGCGCTCTTTCCGCACCTGAGCGTGGCCGACAACATCAGCTTCGGGCTGTCCGTGCGCAAGACGCCGGCAGGCGAAATTGCAAAGCGGCTGGGCGATGCCGCGGCCCTGCTGGGCCTCGGTGCGCTGCTGGACCGCAAGCCCTCGCAACTCTCAGGAGGCCAGCAGCAAAGGGTCGCGCTCGGCCGCGCCCTAGTCGCGCAGGCCAAGGTTTGTCTCATGGATGAACCGCTGTCCAACCTGGACGCGCAGTTGCGGCAGGACATGCGCCGCGAACTGCGCGATCTCCAGCGCCAACTCGGGCTCACCGTGGTCTACGTCACGCACGACCAGACCGAGGCGATGAGCATGGCCGACCAGGTCGTGCTGCTGAACCAGGGCCGGGTCGAACAGGCCGGCATGCCGCGCGATCTCTATGCGCGGCCCGCCACCACTTTCGCGGGACGCTTCATCGGCACGCCGCCGATGAACCTCGTGGCACTGGAAGACGGTCGCATCGCCGGCAGCGACGCCGCCACGGGCCTGCGAGCCGCCATGCTCGGCGTGCGGCCCGAGGCCATCGCGCTCGATCCGCAAGGCATCCCTGCCATCGTGCAGAGCGTGGAATACCTCGGCGCAGACCTGGTGCTGCGCTGCGGGATCGGATCGCAGGCGCTGCTGGTACGCACCGCTGGCCAGCACCACGCCGAACCGGGCGACCGCGTCGGCCTGCGCTGGGCGCTCGAAGATGCGCACGGCTTCGACGCCAGCGGCCAGCGCATCGATTGATCTCTCACTTCCAATCCACTCCCAAGGAAAAACGCGACCATGCAACGCAAGACTTTCATCCGGACGCTCGCCGTCCACCTGATGGCTGCCGGCGGCCTTTTCGCCGGCACCGCGAGCCTGCTGCACGCACAGACACCGGTGGAACTCCAGTTCTACTACCCGGTGGCCGTCGGCGGCCCGATCGCCAAGACCATCGACGGATTCGCGGCCGGGTTCATGAAGGAAAACCCAGGCATCAAGGTCACGCCGATCTACGCGGGCACCTACCAGGAAACCATCGTCAAGGCGCTGACCGCGCACAAGTCGGGCACGCCGCCGGTCACGTCCGTGCTGCTGTCGACGGACATGTTCACGCTGATCGACGAAGACGCCATCGTCCCCTTCGACGACTTCGTGAAGACGGCCGAGGACAAGGCCTGGCTGAACGGCTTCTACAAGGCCTTCATGATGAACAGTCAGACCGGCGGCAAGACGTGGGGCATTCCGTTCCAGCGCTCGACCGTCGTCATGTACTGGAACAAGGAACTGTTCAAGGAAGCCGGCCTCGACCCCAACAAGCCGCCGACGACCTGGGCCGAACTCAAGGACGCCGCCACCAAGCTGACGAAGAAGGACGCGAGCGGCAAGGTCGCGCAATGGGGCGTGCAGATTCCGTCGAGCGGTTTCCCGTACTGGCTGTTCCAGACGCTGACCACGCCCAACGACACCATCCTCGCGAACGAAGCCGGCACCGCCGTCCGGTTCGACGATCCGAAGGTGGTCGAGGCGCTGCAATACTGGGTCGACCTCGGCAAGGCCGGCATCCACCCGCCCGGCGTGGTCGAGTGGGGCACCACGCCCAAGGACTTCTTCGAGAAGAAGGCCGCGATCATCTACACCACCACCGGCAACCTGACCAACATCAAGGCGAATGCGAAGTTCGACTTCGGCGTCGGCATGATCCCCGGCAACAAGCGCAAAGGCTCGCCGACCGGTGGCGGCAACTTCTACATCTTCAAGAAGTCGACGCCGGCGCAGCAGGAAGCTGCCTTCAAGTTCGCCAAATGGGTGACCCAGCCCGAGCGCGCCGCACAGTGGAGCATGGACACCGGCTACGTGGCCGTCTCGCCCGCAGCCTATGAAACCGACACACTGCGAAAGTACGGCCGCGACTTCCCGGCCGCGCTCGTCGCGCGCGACCAGCTGCCGGTGTCGGTCGCGGAGTTCTCCACGCACGACAACCAGCGCGTGACCAAGGCGCTGAACGACGGCCTCCAGGCAGCGCTGACCGGCAGCAAGACGCCGGCGCAGGCCATGCAGGACGCGCAGCGCGAGGCGGACCGCATCCTGCGTTCGTTCAAGTAGGAACGCCGCCACCATGCGCAGTCACGGCATCGCCGCTGGGAGCACCGCGTCGCGCAACGCGGTGCACGCGTGGCTGATGCTGCTGCCCGCGCTGGCGCTGCTGGTCGCGTTCACGCACTGGCCGGCCGTCTCGACGCTGGTCGACAGCTTCTTCTCCACACCCAAGGGCAAGCGCCCGGGCGTGTGGGTCGGGCTGGAGAACTACGCGGTGATGACCAGCGACCCGGTGTTCTGGAAGGCCGTGCGCAACAACCTCTGGTTCGCGGGTGCAACCATTCCGCTGTCGATCGCGCTCGCACTCGTCATGGCGCTGTGGGTCAACGAACGCATCGCGGGCCGCGCCTTCCTGCGCATGGCGTACTTCACGCCGACCGTGCTGCCGATGATCGCGGTGGCCAACATCTGGCTGTTCTTTTACACGCCGCAGTACGGCCTGCTGGAGCAGATCACCGGCGCGCTCGGCCTGCCTTCGCACAACTGGCTGGGCAGCCCGTCGACCGCGCTGGGTGCCGTCACGCTCGTCGCGATCTGGAAGGAAGCCGGCTTCTTCATGATCTTCTACCTGGCCGCGTTGCAGACGCTCAATCCGAGCCTGCGCGAGGCGGCGGCCATCGAGGGTGCGTCTCGCTGGTATTTCTTCCGCCGCGTGCAATGGCCGCTGGTGATGCCGACCACGCTGTTCGTGCTGGTCAATGCCTTCATCAACGCCTTCCGAATGGTCGACCATCTGTTCGTGCTCACCCGCGGCGGGCCGGACAACGCGTCGATCCTGCTGCTCTACCACCTGTACGAGGTCGGGTTCAGCTTCTGGGATACGGCTTACGCCTCGGCGATCACGGTGGTGCTGGTCGTCGTCCTGGCCGGCATCGCGCTCTTCCAATTTTTCGTGCTCGACAAGAAGGTCCACTACAAATGAACGCTGCCGTTCCGGCACAACGGCTGGCCTTCAACGAACCGACCTGGCTCGATACGGTGGCCGCATGGCTGCTCGCGCTGCTGTGGATCCTGCCGCTCGCCTATGCGGTCTGGACCGCCTTCCATCCGGCCGAGTATTCGACGCGCTTCGCGCTGGCAGCGCCGCTCACGCTGGACAACTTCCGTCGCGCCTGGGAAGCCGCACCGTTCGCGCGCTACTTCCTCAACACCACCCTGCTCGTCGGCATGGTCCTCGTCGTGCAGCTCGTGCTGGGAACCCTCGCGGCCTACGCCTTTGCACGCTACGAATTCAAGGGCCGCGGAATCGCCTTCGCCCTCGTGCTGGTGCAGTTGATGATCATGCCGGACATCTTGCTGGTGGAGAACTACAAGACGATGGCCCGGCTCGGCCTGGTCGACACCCTGGTTGCGATCGGGCTGCCCTACTTTGCCTCCGCCTTCGCGATCTTCCTGCTGCGGCAGACTTTCATGGGCATTCCCAAGGAACTGGACGAGGCAGCCCGCGTCGAGGGCGCGAGCGCGATGCAGACGTTGTGGCGCGTGTACGTACCGCTGGCAAAACCTGTCTACACCGCCTTCGCGCTGGTGTCGGTGAGCTTTCACTGGAACAATTTCCTCTGGCCGCTGATCATCACCAACAGCGTCAACGCGCGGCCGCTGACGGTCGGGCTGCAGGTGTTCTCGTCGGTCGACCAGGGCGTCGACTGGTCGGTGATCACCGCGGCGACCCTGATGACCTCGGCGCCGCTGCTGATTGCATTCCTTCTCTTTCAGCGTCAATTCGTGCAGAGCTTCATGAGGGCCGGCATCAAATGAAACTCGTGACCTGGAACACCCAATGGTGCTGCGGCCTCGACGGAGTCGTGAGCGTCGAACGCATCGTCGAGGGCGCCCGTGCCATGGGCGACTTCGACGTGCTGTGCCTGCAGGAGATCGCCTCCGGCTTCGACGGCATGGCGGGACGCCCCGGCGACCAGCCCGCCGAGTTGCAGTGGCTGTTGCCGGGTTTCCAGCTCTTCTTCGGCGCGGCCGTGGACGAGTTCGACGCCGACGGCCGCCGCCAGCGCTTCGGCAACCTGATCGCCACGCGGCTCCCGGTGTCCCGCGTGCAGCATTACCTGCTGCCGTGGCCCGCCGACCCGAGCGTGAGCAGCATGCCGCGCATGTGCACCGTCGTCACGCTGACCAGCCCGGAGCTAGGTTCCCTGCGCGTGATGACCACGCACCTCGAGTACTACTCGTCCACCCAGCGCCTGGCACAGGCCCGGGCCGTGCGCGCCCTGCACGTCGAGGCGTGCGAGCAGGCGGCCGCCCCCCCGGTCGTCGAACTCCGCGGATCGCCCTTCCAGCCCAAGCTGCACACCCCCCAGGCCATCCTCTGCGGCGACTTCAACATGGCGGCATCGGACCCCGCCTACGACGAGATACAGCAGCCCTTCACCGACCCCGCATTGCCCGTCGGCGGCACGCCCGACAAGCGCCTGCAGGATGCGTGGCCGCTGGCTCATCCCGATCGCCCGCACGACCCCACCTTCCGCCTCTTCGATCGCCAGTACGGCCCCGACCCGATCGCCTGCGACTTCGTGTTCGTGAGCAATGCGATGGCGCCCAGAGTGCGCCGTGTCGAGGTCGACCTGCAAACACGCGTCTCCGACCACCAACCCGTGCTCATCGAACTCGGCGACTGAACCCGCACAGCTCATTGTAGAAACACCGCGGAACCGGCTCCGCCGGGCCGCAGGTGTTGCCCCCGGCAGGGGGTGGGCGAAGCGGACACGAAGTGCGCGCAGCCTGGGGTGAGCCCTCATTCGCCTTGAATGCCGGCGGCCCGGATGACTTTGCCCCACTTGGCGATCTCGGACGCAAGATGGCTGTGCAGGGCCTCAGGCGTGACCTTGTCCATCGGCACGATTTCCGAGCTCAGATCAGCCAGCCGTTGCTTGACCACGTCGTCCTGCAATGCCGCGCGCAACGCGACGTTGATTTTCTCGATCACGGCCGGAGGCGTGCCCCTGGGTGCGTAAACCCCATGCCACACCCGCACGTCGAAGCCCTTGAGTCCCTGCTCGTCGAGCGTCGGAACATTGGGCATGCTCGACAGCCGCTTTGGCGTGGTGACGCCGAAGACCTTGACGCGGTTGCCTTCCTTGATGACCGGCGCCGTCTGCGTGGTCTGGTCGCACAACAAGTCGACCTGTCCGCCCATGAGGTCGTTGAGCGCGGGACCGGCGCCCTTGTAAGGCACGGTCGTGAGATCGACGCCGATCTGGCTCATGAGCAGCAGCCCGCACAACTGCGACACGGCACCCACGCCGGCATTGGCCAGGGACACCTTGTCCTTGTTCGCCTTCACGTACTTCAGCAGTTCCGGGAAGGTGTTGGCCGGGAAGTCCTTGCGCGACAACAGCGTCATCGGCACGTCCAGGACCTGTCCGACGTATTCGAAGTCCTTGAGCGGGTCGTATGGCAGCTTCTTGTAGAGCGCCGGCGCGGTCGCCATGCCCATGTGGTGGATGAGAATCGTGTAGCCGGTGGGAGCCGCCTTGGCGACCCGCGCCGGCGCGATCGTGCCGCCGGCACCCACGGTGTTCTCGACGATCACAGTCTGCCCGAGTGACTTGCCCATGGGGATCGCCAGCATGCGGGCCACTACGTCGGTCGGGCCGCCTGCCGAATAGGGCACCACCAATGTGACGGGTTTCTCGGGCCACGCGCCTTGCGCGGCAGCGTGAGTCTGAATGCCGAGCAGCCCGACACCCAGGGACGCCCAAGCGAAAGCCGCCCATGTCGATTTCAATTTCAAGATGTCTCCTTTTTGACCTATAGGGAAGCCTCATGGTCGCCGCAGGCATGCGGCGGCGCAATCAGCGTTTACAGAAGGAGGCCTTCTGTTTTTCCTAAGCCCCAGGAACTACATCACGCCGAAGGTCTCCAGCGCTTGGCAGGCACTCATGCCACCCCGGATCGCATCGGCCACCTTGTTTTCGGTGCGCACCTTGTCGAGCGCCTTCGCCACCGCCTCGGACTCGACCGCTCTCGGAACAACCAGCACGCCTTCGCGGTCGCCGAAAAGCAGGTCGCCGGGCGCAATGCGGATGCCCTCGATCTCGATGGTGCAGCGATAGTCGATCACCTGCCCGCGCACGCCCTGGTCCTGCGCATAGGTGCCCCGGCAGAAAACGTTGAAACCGAGCCGCTCTATCTCGTCGGCGTCACGCACGTAGCCGTCGAGGATCGCGCCGGCCGCCTTGAGATGTCGGGCCCGTGTCGACATCAGGCCGCCCCAGAGCGCGTACCGCAGCGAGGCGCCAGTAGCGATGTAGATCTCGTCCTGCTTCAGATCATCCAGCGCCTCGAGCATCAGCCCGAAAGGCTTGCCCGACAACGGCCCGGCCGATCGGTTGCCGTCGTTGATCACGTCGGCTTCGAGCACCGGCATCGCACGGCCGACGATGCGCATCGACTTCTCCAGGGGCGCAATGCCCGCCGGAAGAAACTGGTGCTGGTAGCCCATCGTGTCGAGCACGTCGCCCACGGCGGCAACGAACAATTCGTCCCGAATGACTCGAAAAAGCTCAGCGTCGTTGTCGCTCAAGTCGTCTCCTCAAGTTCCGGGAATACCGCGGAACCGGCTCCGCCGGTCCGCTGGTGTTACCCCCCCGAGAGGGGGCGGCCGAGCCACACGAAGTGGGCGAGACTGAGGGTCAGCGTTCGATCGTCAGGGCGACGCCCATACCGCCGCCGATGCAAAGCGACGCAATGCCCTTCTTGGCGTTCTGGCGCTGCATTTCATGCAGCAGCGTCACCAGGATCCGGCAGCCGGACGCGCCGATCGGGTGGCCGATGGCGATGGCGCCGCCGTTCACATTGACCTTGTTCACGTCCCAGCCCATCTCGCGGTTCACGGCACAGGCCTGCGCAGCAAAGGCTTCGTTGATTTCGAGCACATCGAGGTCTTGCGGCTTCCATCCGGCGCGCTGCAGCGCTTTCTGCGAAGCAGGCACCGGGCCCATGCCCATAAAGGCAGGGTCGAGGCCGGTGCTCGCGTAGCTGGCGATACGGCCGAGCGGCTTGAGGCCCAGCGCGGCCGCCTTCTTGGCGGTCATCACCAGTACGGCCGCGGCCCCGTCGTTCAAGCCCGAGGCATTGCCGGCCGTCACGCCGCCCGCCTTGTCGAAGGCGGGGCGCAGGCCAGCCAGGCCTTCGGCGCTGGACTTGCGGTTGATGAACTCGTCCTTGTCGAAGATGACCGGATCACCCTTCTTCTGCGGGATGTTCACCGCGACGATCTCGTCCTTGAACTTGCCGGCGTCCTGCGCAGCGGCGGCCTTGGTCTGGCTGCCCAGCGCCAATTCGTCCTGTGCTGCGCGGCTGATGTCGTACTTCTTCGCCACGTTCTCGGCGGTGATGCCCATGTGGTACTGGTTGTAGACGTCCCACAGGCCGTCGACGATCATCGTGTCGATCAGCTTCCAGTCGCCCATGCGCTGGCCGTTGCGCGAATTCGGCAGCACGTGCGGCGCCAGGCTCATGCTCTCCTGGCCCCCGGCCACGACGATCTCGCTGTCGCCCGTCGCGACGGCTTGCGCGGCCAGCATGACGGCCTTGAGGCCCGAACCGCAGACAGCGTTGATCGTGAGCGCGGGCGTCGAATTGACGATGCCGCTCTTCAACAGGGCTTGCCGCGCCGGGTTCTGTCCGCTCCCCGCGGTCAGCACCTGGCCCATGATGACTTCGCCGATCTGGTCGTTGCCGACCTTGGCGCGCTCGAGCACTTCCTTGATCACGATGGCGCCCAACTCGGTGGCAGGGATGCCGGCCAGTGATCCGCCGAACTTGCCCACGGCGGTGCGTGCGGCTGAAACGATGACGATGTCTTCCATGGTGTGCTCTCCGATGCGTGGATTGAAATGACAGGAAAAGGGTCAGGCTTTCGCCTTGACGTAGCGGCCCGGCGCAGGTTCCATCGCCTTGTAGGCGCTGCCCTTGCCGTAGGTCTTGGGGGCAGGGATCTGCTTGCCCGCGTGGGTCTTTAGCCAGTTCGACCAGTCGGTCCACCAGCTTCCGGGGTGCTCGGTCGCTCCTTCGAGCCACTGTTCCTGCGTTGCCGGTAGCTTGCCGTCCCCGCGAATCCAGTGGCTGCGCTTTTTCTTGACGGGCGGATTGATTACGCCAGCGATGTGGCCGGAAGCGCCCATGACGAAGCGCTTCTTGCCGGTCAGCACCTGCGTCGATGCGTACGCACCGCCGATAGGCACGATGTGGTCCTCCCGCGAACCGTAGATGTACACCGGTGCCTCGATGCTGCCGAGATCCACCTGCTCACCGGCGACGGTCAGCGCGCCGGGCTCGGCGAGCTTGTTCTCGTGATAGGTGTTGCGCAGGTACCAGCAGTACATGGGGCCGGGCAGGTTCGTGGCGTCGCTGTTCCAGTACAGCAAGTCGAAGGGCGGCGGCGTCTCGCCCTTGAGGTAGTTGCCGACCACGTAGTTCCACACGAGGTCATTGGGGCGCAGGAAGCTGAAGGTCGACGCGAGTTCGCCGCCTTTCAGCAAGCCTCCCTTGGCCATCTGCATCTCGCGGAACTGCACGAAGGCTTCGTCGATGAAGATGTCGAGCACACCGGTGTCGGTGAAATTGAGCAAGGTGGTCAGCAGGGTCACCGACGAGGCCGGCTGCTCGCCGCGCGCCGCCAGCACGGCCAACGCGGTGCTCAGGATGGTGCCGCCCACGCAGAAGCCGAGCGTGTCGATCTTTCCGCCCTTCTTGTCCTGGCCGGTGATTTCCTGCGTGACGTGGATCGCCTTGATCGCGGCGTCCTCGATGTATTGGTCCCAGGTGTACTGGGCCATGGACGAATCCGGATTGCGCCAGCTCACCACGAAGACACGATGCCCCTGCTCCACCGCATAGCGGATCAACGAGTTCTCGGGCTGCAGGTCGAGGATGTAGAACTTGTTGATGCACGGCGGCACCAGCAGCAGCGGACGTTCGTAGACCTTGGCGGTGAGCGGCTTGTATTCGAGCAGCTGAAAGAGATCGTTCTCGAAGACGACGGCGCCTTCGGTGGTGCCGACGTTGCGCCCCACCTCGAAGGCGCTCTCGTCGGTCATGCTCAGATGGCCCTGTTGCACGTCGTGCAGCAGGTTCTGGATGCCCTTGGCAATGCTCTCGCCCTGCGTCTCGAGCGCCTTCTTCTGCGCTTCGGCATTGAAGGCGAGGTAATTGCTGGGCGACGACGCCGCCATCCACTGCTCGACGGCAAAGCGCAGGCGCGAGCGCGTCTTCTCGTCGGCTTCGACGGCCTCCGCCATGCCCAGCAGCGTGCGTGCGTTGAGCAAGTAGACGGCCGCCGCGAAGGACGACACGGGGTTGCTGCTCCAGGCCTCTGCGGAGAAGCGCTTGTCGCCGATCGTCCTGTGAGCCACATCCTGACGCCAGAGCTCGGTGGCTTCGTTGATGTACTGCTGCTGCAGCTCCTGCAGCTTCTCGGTCGCGAGTGAGAACTTCGGCATTTCCCAGGACATGTCGTGCCCGTTGCCTCCCATGCCCAGCGACTGGAATGATTCGAGCGCCTTGCTCCACCCCTGCGTGAGCGCCTGCTGGAACGGCGCGAAGGTGTCGGCCGCCGTGGCATGTTGTTGTTTCATGATGTCTCCTGGTGCCTCGCCTCATCAATACGGGATTTGAGTATGCTGCATTCACGAGAGCCCCACCAGCGCGGCTCCCGATACCTTCCTGAAATCATCGTCTATGCATCTCGTCGTGATTGCCTGGCTTTATGTTGCCCTGATGATGGCGGTCGCAGAGGCCACCAACACCAACGGCACCGTGCTGGGCGCGGTCTTCACCTTTCTACTCTACGGCTTGGCGCCGGTGGCACTGGTGGTTTACCTGATGGCGACGCCAGCCCGTCGCCGCGCCATCAAGGAGCGCGAGGCAGCCGAACGCGAGGCCGCCATTCGAGCCGCCGCCGCGCATTCAGTCGCGCCAGATGCAGGCGGCGAAGCGCCCGCTGACCCGGTCGCGCCGATGCGAGAAAAAGCGTAACGGGTTGTGCACGGTGCACCAGGATTCGCTGCCGTCGTTGCCGTGAAGCTGCATCACGCCCGCTGCGCGCAGCCGCTGACGCGCCAGGGCCGGCAGATCCGCCATCCATTTGCCTGGTGAGCCGGTGGGCCTGAAGCAGTCGCGAGCCTCCGGCGCAGAGGCTTCGAACGCGGCCCGAACCTCGTCGCCGACTTCGAAGGCGTCCGGCCCGATGCAGGGGCCGAGCCAGGCCTTGATTCTCCGGGCGCCGCCATCGGCGTCGAAAGATTCGACTGTCCGTTCCAGAACGCCCGAGACGAGCCCTCGCCACCCCGCATGCGCAGCAGCGACGCGGCTGCCCGTTTCATCGGTGAACAGCACCGGCAGGCAGTCGGCCACCATGATCGTGCAGGCGATGCCGCTTTCGACAGTCGTACAGGCGTCCGCCGCCGCGCCGTCGACGCTCGACGAGTCCAGCGGCGTCACCCAGGTTCCATGCACCTGCTGGAGAAACACCGGCCGTGCGCCGATGGCCTGGTGCAGCATGGAGCGGTTGGCGCGAACGTGATCGGGCTCGTCGCCGACGTGGTCGCCAAGGTTCAGGCCCTGGTAGCTGCCGGCTGAGACACCCCCCGCCCGCGTGGTGCACAGCGTGTGGACGCCGGGCGCGGTCGGCCAGTCGGGGACGAGCCAGTCCGGATGGATCACGCTTCGGCGTCGGGGCAACGCGAAGGCTGTGCCCGCTGGAAAGCGTCGAGCTGCATGCAGGCCTCGAACGCCGCCATGGTGCGCGGGAGGCCGCTGAAGTCGCAGTCGAAGCGCTGGCCATTGAAGACCTGCGGCACCAGGCAGCAGTCGGCCATGGTCGGCGTGTCGCCGTAGCAGTAGGTGCCCTCGGGGTATTGCGCGAGCTGGCGCTCGAAAGAGACCATGCCTTCGCGCACCCAGTGGCGGTACCAGGCGTTCTTGGCGTCGTCGTCGAGCTTGAGTTCGCGCACGAGGTACTTGAGCACGCGCAGGTTGTTCAACGGATGGATCTCGCAGGCGATCGATTCCGACAGCGCCCGCACGTGCGCGCGGCCCACCGGGTCGTGCGGCAGCAGTGCCGGCTCGGGGTAGATCTCGTCGAGGTATTCGATGATTGCCATTGACTGCGTGAGGCGCTCGCCGTCGTCCTCTAGCAGGGGCACCAGCTTGTCCGGCGAAATGGCGGCGAAAGGCCCGGTCTTGTGGTCCCCGCGCGCGATATGCACGGGGACGTATTCGTAGTCGAGCCCCTTCAGGTTGAGCGCGATGCGCACGCGGAAGGAGGCGGAAGATCGGAAATAGTTGTGCAGCTTCATCATCCGGCAAGCATAGCCTCGCGCAGCCCCTGAGGCCATTCCCCGGGGCATCCGGCGCCGCCCTCTGGCACACTGCCGTTTTCGCTGAAAAGGACGTTTTTTCCATGGCTTCCGAGTACGTTTTCACCCCCCACCCTGTCGTGTCGATTCCCGTGGTCGGCCAAACCACGCGTTTCCCGGTGCACCGCATCTATTGCGTGGGCCGGAACTACGAGGAACACGCCAAGGAAATGGGCTTCACCGGTCGCGAGCCGCCCTTCTTCTTCATGAAGCCGGCCGATGCCGTCGTGGTGGTGGATGCCGGCACGACCGGCACCATGGCCTACCCGACCCTCACCAAGAACCTGCACCACGAAATCGAGCTCGTGGCGGCCATCGGAACGGGTGGCAAGAACATCAAGGCTGCCGATGCGCACAAGCACATCTTCGGCTACGCCGTCGGCCTGGACATGACGCGCCGCGACCTGCAGAACGACATGAAGAAGCAAGGCCGCCCATGGGACATCGGCAAGAGCTTCGAGCAAAGCGCGCCGATCGGCCCGATCGTCCCGGTCGCGCAGGCTGGTGATGTCGAGAAGGCCGAGATCTCCGTGCAGGTGGGAGGCACCGACCGCCAGCGCAGCAATGTGAGCAAGCTGATCTGGAACATCGGCGAGACCATCGAGCACCTCTCGGCCGCATGGGAACTGCAGCCCGGCGACCTGATCTTCACTGGCACCCCTGAAGGCGTCGCCGCGGTGGTGGCCGGCGACACGCTCGTCGGCGAGATCACCGGCCTGCCTACGCTGACTGTCAAGGTCATCTGAACGCCTCATGTTTTTGCGCGTCCCTATCAAGCACTGCAAGAACTGCGGCACCGCGGTCGTCTACCGTGTTCCGGACGACGGCGACACCAAGGAACGCGCGGTCTGCCCGGCCTGCAACACGATCCACTACGAGAACCCGCTGAACGTGGTCGGCACCATCCCCGTGCTGGGCGATCGGGTTCTATTGTGCAAGCGCAACATCGAGCCCCGCTGGGGCAAGTGGACCTTGCCAGCCGGCTTCATGGAACTCAACGAGACGACCGAGCAAGGCGCGGCGCGGGAGACTGATGAAGAAGCCGGTGCCCAGTACGAAATGGAAGGCCTCTTCGCGGTCATGAGCGTCGTGCGCGTCGGGCAGGTGCACCTGTTCTACCGCGCGAGACTCTTGAGCGACAGGTTCGATCCGGGCCACGAGACCATCGAGGCCCGGCTCTTCACCGAGGAAGAGATTCCCTGGGAGGAGATCGCGTTCCGCACGGTCAAGGAGGCGCTGCAGCGCTATTTCGAGGACCGGCGCCGCGGCAGCTTCGACCGCGTGCACACGGTGGACATCGCATGACGTGCATTCGGCCCTTTCCATTGCTCCCGGTTCTCCTCTTGTTGACGGCGACGGCGGCGCTGGCGCGCGCCGAACCTGTCGGCGAAGTGGACACAGCCTTCAAGTTCATCGGACCCGACCACAAGATCGTGGTCGAGGCCTATGACGACCCCAAGGTGAGCGGCGTCACCTGCTACGTGTCACGCGCGAAGACGGGCGGGGTCTCGGGCGCGCTTGGACTGGCCGAGGACAAGGCCGAGGCCTCAATCGCCTGCCGCCAGGTCGGGCCCGTCAGCGTGACTCAGCCATTGCCGAAGCGCGAGGAGGTCTACAGCGAGCGCCTGTCGATCCTTTTCAAGCGGTTGCGCGTCGTGCGCATGGTCGACGCGAAGCGCAACACGCTCGTCTACCTGACCTATTCCGATCTCCTCATTGACGGATCTCCCAAGAACAGCGTCACCGCGGTTCCCATCGATCGTGCGACGCCGATTCCGCAGAAATAGAGCAGGCGCCAAGGCATGAGCAGCAGCGCACCCGGCAACGCCGTCCGTGAACTCTATGCGGCGCTCTGGCAGTACGCAGAGGGCGCGCGGCCGCAAATGCTCTCCGCGACGGCACTGTTGACCGGGTCGCAGATCCTGCGCCTCACGATGCCGTGGCTCGCGGCGCAGGCCATCAATGCGCTGCAGACCGGAGACATAGAGAGCTCCGGGAAATGGATCGCGGCGGTGGCGGGCGTCTACATCCTCTCTTGGGTGATTCACGGTCCGGGGCGAATTCTCGAACGCAACGTGGGCCTGCGCGTTCGTGAAAGGCTCGCCGATGCGCTCTACGCCCGCATCGCAGCCGCGCCGCTCGTCTGGCACGACGGGCACCACTCCGGCGAGCTGCAGCACCGGGTGCATCAGGCCAGCCGGGCGTTGTCGGACTTCGCGCAGAACCAGTTCATCTATCTGACGAACATCGTCAACTTCATCGGGCCGCTGGTCGCGTTGACGCTTCTGTCACGCGCCAGCGGTGCAATGGCCATCATCGGCTATATCGTGATCGCGGTCATCATCGTGCGCTTCGACCGCGCGCTGATGCGCCTCGCACGCGCCGAGAACGATGCCGACCGGCGCTATGTCGCGACACTCCTCGATTTCCTGGGCAACGCATCGACGGTGATCGGACTGCGGCTGTCGGCCGCTTCGAGAGGGCTGCTGGGACGACGCATGGAAGCGATCTCTGAGCCGCTCAAGCGGACCGTCGTGCTGAACGAAGGCAAATGGTGTGCCGTCGACCTGATGGGATTGGCACTGACATGGGGACTGGTCGTCGTGTACGTCTGGCAATCGCGCGCGCCGGGACAAGCCGTGATGCTGGGCTCGGTCTTCATGATCTACCAGTATGCGCAGCAGGCCGCGAGCGTGGTTTCATCGATGGCGGCCAACTTCCAGTTCTTCGCACGAATGCACACCGACTACACCAGCGCGGCGCCGATCTGGCAGGCGCCAGCGCGCGCGGCCGATCTCGCGGAAGAGCACGTCGACCGCGATGCCCGCTGGAGCACTGCGCAGGTCGAAGGCCTGGTGTGGAACTACAACCCACGCGGCACTCAGGCGCCCGGCGAGACCGCACGCAGCGGGTTGCACGAGGTGTCGCTAGCGCTGCGCCGCGGCGAGCGCATCGCATTGGTCGGCCCCAGCGGCGGAGGCAAGAGCACCTTGCTGCGTGTGCTCGCCGGGCTCTATGCGCCGCATGGCGGCACCGTGGCCATCGATGGCCAACCACAACCCTGGTCGCGCCTGCGCGCGATCGCCACACTGATCCCGCAAGAAACCGAAGTGTTCGAAGCGAGCGTGCGCGAGAACCTCGGCTTCGGTCAGCCCTTCGACGACGAACAGCTTCGGGCCGCAATGCGCGTGAGCACTTTCGACGATGTGTTGAAGGCAACACATGGTGAACTCGATACGCCCCTCTCCGAACGCGGCTTTAACCTCTCGGGCGGCCAGCGGCAGCGGCTGTGTCTGGCGCGCGGCGTGCTCGCCGCCCAGGGCAGCTCGTTGCTGCTGCTCGACGAGCCCACCAGCGCGCTGGATGCGGCCACCGAGGGCCGCGTGCTCGAACGCATCGGTGCAGCATTTCCGGATGCTTGCGTGATTGCGTCGATTCATCGGCTGAGCCTGCTCGATCGATTCGACACCGTCGTGCTGATGGAGGCCGGAAAGATCGTGGACGCCGGCCCCCGCAGCGCGGTGCTCGCGCGCCAGCCATCGCTGCAGAAAATGATGACGCCAGCAATTTCAGCGCCGTGCTAAAAATACGGCCCGGTTGCGAGACCGCGGGAACCCTTTTTGCTGAATCCGTTTCAAAAAGACCCATGCAAGAACAGAACTACCTTCTTCGCGCCGGTGTCGCGGTGTTTGCCGCAGCCGTCCTGGCCGCCTGCACTACCGCACCGCAGCAGCAAAGGCAAGGACCGACACAGCCCTTCTATCCCTTGCCGCCTGCGGGGCAGGTCGCCCCGCCGCAGGCGACGGCGCCCGCGCCGAAACCGCAAGCAATCTTTATCCGGCCGGCGAGCGGCCGCACGCTCTCGACCTTCGACGGCAGCCGCAACAAGGGGCTGGACATCGCCGGGAACCTCGGAGACCCGATCGTCGCGTCGGCGGACGGCCGCGTCGTCTATGTCGGAGGTGAGCTGCGCGGCTATGGCAACATGGTCATCGTCAAGCACAACGACACCTTCCTGACCGCTTACGCGCACGCACAGACCATCCTCGTGAAAGAGAAGGACGTGGTGCGACAGGGCCAGAAGATTGCCGAGATGGGCAACAGCGACGCCGACCGCGTCAAGCTGCATTTCGAGATCCGCAAACAAGGCGTGCCGGTCGACCCCGAGCCCTATCTCAACGGACAGTTGAACTAGCCGATCAAGGCCAAGGTCGCCTGATCGGACTGACCTGCAAAGTACTTCTCCAGGCACGAACGAAAGACCGCCGCCGAAGGGACTGTCACGGCGAACAGCGTCATGGACGACCAGAATTTCTGATCGTCCGGCGCGCCGAAGATCTCGTGCACCGTGCGGCCATCCACCGCCAGGACCCGTTCGCTGCACTCCCGCAACCTTGGCCCCAGCACCGGATGCGCCAGGTAGGCGCGCGCCTCATCGAGTGAAGCGATGGCATAGCGCCGCGCCATATCGCTGCGCCCCAGTCCCAGCAGTTGAGGGAAGACGAACCACATCCAGTGGCTGCGCTTTCTGCCCGCACGCAGTTCATCGACAACGCCGTCGATCACGCCGGCCTGGGCATCCACGAAACGCTTCAGATCGAAGGGATCGCTCATGGGAGATGTCTTTCTGTAGGCGGCTTCTGTCCCTGCATTGCGAGTATGGCGCGCATCCGTTCGGCCGTGAAAGCGTGAAATCCATGAGCCAAGAAAAAAGGAGCTCACCATGAACTGCGAAGCGATCCATTGTCTCGACACGGAGACTGTCCGGTTCGCGATCTATCCCGACGGCTTCGACGGACCTCGCATCATGGCCCGCATCGCCGACGACGCACTGCACAACCTTTTTGGCGCAAGCAACGACGAGATCAGCCTGCTCAAGGCTTGCGAGGCCCATTTCGACGTGATCGAGGCGAAGGCCGTGGAGCGCTACCGCGCGTCGCCGTGCACGCCCATCACACTGACTGCGAATGACATCGAGGCGTCCATGCCGCTCGCCGAGGCGTCCTGCAGCTAGGGGGCAACTTTGAAGTGTGCCGGCTCGATCGGCGCGACAAGGCGAAGGCGGGTTGTCCAAGATGGCCCCAAACTGCGACACTGGGCGCGATGCGAACTCCTCCCTCATCGGCCCCGTCCGGGAAAGCGAAGACCGACGCCGCTTGGAGCGCGTCGATCAGGCTCTTCCATTGGCTGATCGCGGTGCTGATATTCATCCAGTTCGCAATGGGCTGGCTGGCCGTCGGGTGGCGGCTTTCGCCGACAAAGATCAATCTCTTCGTCTGGCACAAGTCCATCGGCATGCTGATTCTCGCCTTGGTCATCGCACGGCTGTTAAATCGTCTGGCAAGGCCGACGCCGCCGCTTCCGGCAGACACCCCCGCGTGGGAGCGCGCTGCGGCACGATGGAGCCACGCCCTGCTCTATGTCCTGATGATCGCGATGCCACTCACCGGCTGGGTCATCAACTCCGCGGCGGGCATCCCGTTTCGCATCTTTTGGCAGCTGCCGCTGCCGGCCTTGATTGCACCTGACAAGCACACGGCAGAAGTCGTGGCGCTCGTGCACTTCGCACTCGGCATTGCCTTGGTCGCTTTGCTGATGCTGCATATCGGCGCCGCGCTGCGGCATCACTTCGTCAAGCGAAACAACGTGCTGAGGCGAATGCTGCCTTCGAGGAGACTCGTGAAATGAAAGGGCTCGCCAGTCTTCTCGCCGTTTTGGCTTGCTCTGCGCCAGGTTTCGCGCTCGCCGCCGAATGGAAAATGGACCCTGCGAACAGCCGGCTCGAGTTCGCAGCCACCTTCGAGAAATCGCCGGCTCCAGGCACCTTCAAGGAGTTCGACACGCGGCTCGACTTCGACCCGGCGAAGCCTGCCGGCGGCCGCCTGGATGTCACCATCAGGGTCGCGAGTGCGGACATGGCCAGCGCGGACATCAACAAGGCCATTGCCGGGGCCGAATGGTTCGACTTTGCCCGCCATCAGCAGGCGGAGTTCCACTCGACCGATATCCGGCAGACCCCTGCGCAGGCTGGCAGCTACGTCGCCCGCGGCGTGCTCACGCTGAAGGGAGTGCAACAGCCGGTGGAGGTGCCCTTCAGATGGAGCGAGGCGTCCGACGGCGTGACGATGCAAGGCGAATTCACCGTCAAGCGATCGCCATTCGGCATCGGCACCGGCGAGTGGACCGCCACGGATGTGATCGGGCCCGAGGTCGCGGTGAAGTTCCGCGTGCGGCTGCGCAAGGCCTCGTGAATGCTGCGCCTAGGCTACGCCATCGCACTCGTGATGCTGATCGCGGCTTGCGCGCCGCCCGTGCGTGTGACAGCGCCGGAGCCAGCCCCGACGCTTGCGAAGGGAAGCGCCCCGGAGGGCTTTCCTATCAAGCGCTATCAAGAAGCAGCGGCGCAGGGCAAGCCGGTTTATCGCGTGGACCCCGAACAATCACTCGTCTCCGTCCTGGTGCGTCGCGGCGGATCGCTCGCGCACCTCGGACATGATCACGTCGTTGCGAGCCGTGGCGTCCAGGGCTACATCGCCCCGGACGAAAGAATTGCCGATTTCTTTGTCCCCCTGGCCGAGTTGTCGGTCGACGAGCCGGTACTTCGCGCGGAAGGCAGATTGGACACGCAGCCCACCGAGTCCGACATCGCCGGCACGCGCTCGAACATGCTCGACAAGGTGCTCGAGACGCAACGCTTTCCTTACGCGCTCATTCACATCAGCGGCGGGGAGAAGACGCCGACAGGGTTGCGGCTCGACGTCACCATCACGCTGCACGGGGTCCGCCGCAGCTTTGATGTGCCGGCGCAAATGGAGACTGTGGAGGGCGCGATGAGCGTCGAGGGAACGCTCGAACTCAAGCAGTCCGACTTCGGCATCGTGCCCTTCTCCATTCTCGGCGGCGCAATGCAGGTGCAGGATCGGCTGAGCCTGCGCTTCAGGATTCGTGCGCGGCCCGTCGATGCCCGGTCATGAACTCGCGCAGGTCGTTGTAGCGTGAGACGAAATTGACGAGCACGCTGGCCGTCCACGCAAAGGTGAAGATCCCCGACATCCCGATGATCGGCGGCACGATGCGCCATGCCTGAGGCAGCGAGAACGGCTCGCCCAGCGCGGTGTAGCAGTTGGCCGCAAAGTAGGCGGCGGTCGACCAGTTCGCGACGATGTCGCCAAAGATCAGGGCTGCCGACCAGACCACCACCTCGGCCAGATGCAGCGCGAGCAGCATCATCACGGTCAGGGTGAACAGCAAGTCGGCCTGCCACAACGAAGCGCGCGACTTCAGCGCGTTCGATCTCTTGAGATAGGAGCCCGTGATGACGCGGATCCAGAAGGCATGGAACATGATCACCACGACGAGAACCGCGCCGCCAAACATGATGTCAGGCAGAGGCAGCGCCTGAGTCAGGGCGTTCTCGACCAGGCTGGGCCGCAGGCTCGACAGATCCGAAGCGGCCGACGAAACGACGCCTGGAAGCGAATCGGAATCAAACTTCTCGTCAGCCATGATGAGCACCCTCGGGTTGGACGGGATCGGAACCGTCCCCCATCGTAGCGACCGGTCGCGCCTACGGGGTGCTGCGGGATTGCATCAACGCCTGATGGAGCTTGTCCAGTCCGCGTGCGCCGGGCCGCGCTGCGGATGCCCAGATCGAACACCTGCGCATGCCGGCAAGCCGCGCCATCATTTCGCCGGCGCAGGCTGGACGCGCAGCGCCACACTTTCAGTGAAGCTCGCGACGACCTGATCCCCTGCCTTGACTTCGTGCAAGACCTTCGGATCGCGCACCTTCACGTCCACGAAATCGCCGCTCGGGCCCCTGAGCGTGGCAACGCCTCGCTTGGCATCCACACTCTCGACATTGGCGACGATGGTGGTTCTCTTCATGACCACGCCCCCCGGCTTCGCGCCACGCGCGGCAACCGCGGCCGAGTCGGTTTCCACCTTCTCGCGAATGCCGTCTCCGCCCTTCACCAGCGCGAGTGCGACGCCGATTCGATAGCTGAGGCGAACGCGGTCGCCGACCTTGACCTGGTCCAGATTCTTGACTGCCGGATCGACCCTCATCTCGCCGATGTTGCCCTTGGGGCCCTTGATCGACACGATGCGGTTGGCGAGATCGATCGCCGTGACCTCGCCGACGACAGACACAACCGTCGAGCCGCCTCGTGCGTCTTCGAGGTCCACCCGCTGGTGGGCTGGCGTCTCGGCGCCTGCGATTCCAGCACTCGACCCGAGCAGCAGTGCCGTGCATGCGGCGATCAGGACTTGTCTTTGAGAGGTCATCGTAGAGCTCCAGTGTGTGACAGGGAAAACGTTCGTCGACTCGTGGTCGCTTCAGCAACGACTCGGCGTGCCAATGCAATCACGATCCCGAACCGGATCGTGCCGCGCGGCTGAGAGATGGATGACTGCAGTTTCGCGCTGCCTTGCGGGCGTGTCAATCAAGGCGAAGCTACAAAGGCCCGCGCTGGCTCCGAGCACGTCCGGCGCTGTGGGCGCGTCCGCTTGCGCCCTTTCGTGATCGAGGTTGACCAACAGCCCGTGCATGGTCAGCAATCGCACGCTTCAACCTGGGTGAACTCTTGATCGGTGGCAATGAAGCGCATCTCGTAGCCACCGAGTCGGATGGCGTCGCCATGGAGGGCCACGGCCGATGCGGGCGCACTGGGCGGCGAGGGAATCCGTGAGGGTCATCCTTGCACTATCGACTGAGGCTCATCCGTTTGATGGATGCGCGAGGCCTGCGAAACGTCTACGGTATCGCTGCGGGATTCCTCGCCCATCAAGCGGTGAAAGCAGCACTCATGAGCCGGTCAGTCGACTTCCTCAAGCATCGGTTCGCAGGGCATCGTGCGCGCCCATGGTGCGCTCGGGGAGTCGTTCCGTTGCATCGAAGCTCGTTTTGGTGCCAGGCGCAAACCATCGAAGAGCGCTGGAATGGCAACGCGATTTCCCTGCTTGCGGTCATCGGCCCGGCCCTCGACAATCCGATCGAGGAAAAAATGCCAGCCCAACCCCGGTTCGATGGCGGTTTTGAACGCGTCGTGCGCGCCGTAGTGGTCGTCGACGTGGTCGAATCGGTTCGTCTGATCCATGAGGACGAGACGAATGCGGTGCAGCGCTGGCGAGTCTACGCAGCAGAAGCCACCGACCGCATCGCGCCCGCGTATGGTGGGCGCGTCGTGAAGAGTCTGGGCGACGGACTCATGATGGAGTTTCCTGCGGCGCCCTCCGCAGTGCTTGCGGCTTTCGAATTGCAGCGCCTCAGTCTCGCGACGAGCGAAGGACTCGAGGACCATCGCAAGATGCGAGTGCGCGTCGGTGTGCACGTGAGTCCCCTGATCTCGGACGCGCGCGACGTCTACGGACACGGCGTGAATCTCACCGCACGACTCGCGTCACTCGCCGGCCCGGACGAAATCGTCGTATCCGCAGACGTGCGCGACCAACTCGTCGCCGACCTGGATGCGGAGATCGAAGACCTCGGCGAGTGCTACCTCAAGCACCTGGAGGATCCGGTGCGCGCCTTTCGGATCGGTGCGCCGGGCGAGCGACCTGCTCTCGAAACCGCGGCGTCGCGCGGGGACCTGAAGGCGACGGTGGCGGTGATGCCTTTTTCCAACCGCGGCAGCGGTGCCCAGTCCGAGCACGACGTGATCGGGCAGGCTCTGGTCGACGACGTGATCGCCGCGCTGTCGCGCTCACCCGAGATCAACGTCGTGTCTCGCCTGTCGACCACGGCGTTTCGCGGACGCAAGATGGACCTCGACACGATTGCACTGCACCTGCATGCGGACTACGTCGTCTCGGGCTCCTTGGCGATCAGCGGTGGCCGGTTGCGTCTGAATGCCGAACTCGCCGAAGTTCGCTCAAGTCAGGTCATCTGGTCCAAGACGCTCAAGGGCGCGGTTGCCGGCGTCATCGCCGGCGAGGATGACTTGGCGGATCGGCTCGTGAGCGAGATCTCCATGGCGATGAGCGCGCACGAGGTGCAGCGCGCAACCGGCAAGGCATTGCCGACGCTCGAAAGTCGCACACTGCTACTGGCCGGAATCACATTGATGCATCGCATTTCGCCCACGGCTTCGCAGCAGTCACGATTGCTGCTGCAGACGTTGATCGATCGTGCGCCGCGCCTCGCGGCTCCGTACGCGTGGCTGGCAAAGTGGCACGTGCTGCGCGTCACGCAGGGATGGTCCGATGACGTCATGGCGGACGGCAAGCAGGCGCTGGACAACACGCGGCGGGCACTCGACCGCGATTCGACGCTCTCGCTGGCGATGGTTGTCGAAGGCCAAGTCAATACCTACATTTTGAAGAACCTCGACGTCGCGGAAGAACGCTACGAGGCCGCGCTGCGCGAGAACCCCAACGATTCACTGGGGTGGCTGCTGAAGGGTACGCTGCACGCGTTCCGCGACGAGGGCCAAGAAGCCGTGCGCCACACCCGGCAGGCGATGAAGCTCTCCCCGCTCGATCCACTGAAATACTACTTCGACTCTCTGGGCGCGACGGCTTCGCTGGCCTCGGGCCAATACCCGCGCGCGGTGAACCTCGCTCAAGCGTCGCTGCGCCTCAATCGGACGCATGCGTCGACCTTGCGCGTTCTGATCACCGCCCTATGGCAACTTGGCCGCGAGGAAGAGGCACGGAAGTGGGCCCGCGAACTTTTGAAGATCGACCCGACCTTCAAGGTTTCCACGTATCTCGAAAGATCCCCGGCTGCGCCGTTCAAGCTCGCGAGGACGGTCGCTTCTGCGATGCAGAGTGCTGGCATACCAAGGTAATTTCTCGAGGAGGATGCGACATGAGCTATCTCGAAGGAGCAGAGGGTGCGGAAGGTGCAGAGGGAGCTGAGGGTGCGGAAGGCGCAGAAGGCGCAGAAGGGGCGGAGGGGGCTGCTCAACGCGCGCGGCGCTCCCCGGTCTTCGCCCTCATCGCTCATCGCGACGGGATTGCGGGCAGTTGGGACTACCAGCCGACCGCCTGGCAAAGCGGCGAGATTCCTCAAACCGTCGGTGGACCGCTCTCTCGCTGGGACACCCGCATACGACGCTTCGTCTTTGAGTCGGAACTGCTTTCCTCGCTCTACTTCTCGATCGACGCCCCAATGGACGGTAGCCCGGTCCCGCCCGGAACCACGTTCTCGTACGAAGCCACGCTCTACAGCCTCTTGAGACCCAATACCGCATTGGGACCGAGTCCACCGGCCGGCACATGGAAGCCATTGATTTCCATGCTGCGTCCTGGTGACAGCATCTTCGCTGGCCAACTCGTCCTGATGAATGGCTATGCCGACCTGCGGGTCGATCGGGCGCGCGAAATAGTTGCACAGATGGCGCCTCAGTACGCGTTCTGGGGTTCCGTCGTGCCGCTTTATCCCGCGCGGCACAGATACACCATCGAATTGCTGGGTCTCGTTCTGCGGCTTGCGAAGTACACCGAAATGAGCTTCAAGAACGCACTGTGTGTGCGAAGGCCGAACGAGTACTCGCCGCAGATTCAGCCGATCCTGCAGACGCCCATTCACGGCTCGCTTCCCAGCGGCCACTCGACCGAAGCTCATGCGGTGGCCCGCGTGCTGCACGCGCTGGTATCCGATCCGACAAAGACGCTGGCACAGACACAGCAGTTGCGCGAGCAACTCATGCGGCAGGCGCACCGCATAGCGATCAACCGAACGGTGGCGGGATTGCACTACCCGGTCGACAGCATGGCGGGGCAGTTGCTCGGCTTGACGATCGGCAGCTACTTCGTCGCGCGTGCGAGCGCCCCACTCCCGAGCGCGGGAGGTTCGGGATATACAACTCCCGCAACCGGCAGCGTGGAGGCCTGGAAGTTCGATGGGACGCAGTTCAATGGCTTGCAGGACTTCACCGGCTCGGAGATCTATGACGTGGTCGGCGATGCGGTCAAAGTGCCGGTGATCAAGCCGCCTGCCACGAAGCCCTTCGTGGCGCGCCTGACAGCCCCAAACGTTGAGGTCAACTACGCGCCTTGCCTCAACTGGCTGTGGAGTGCAGCAAAGGCCGAGTGGTATCCGGCGACGGACCGACCATGATCACGCATGAAGTTGATAGTCCTGACCAGCCGCGGCCCCCGCGAACTGCCCAGCCGTATCTGAACTGGGCCCTGCGCAGCGAACGGGCCTTCCTCCGATCGGGGAAGTGGCTGCCCTTGCTGGTGGAGTTCGCGCAGGGTTGGACGGTCAGCCTATTTCGTCGTGCGTTTGTGGACGAAGTGGACAAGGATGACTCAATCCGCGTACCGCGTCTCTTTGGTGGAGGGGCACTTCCGGACGAGTTCAAGTTCTGCGTCATCCTCGTGCGGGAAGACGCGGCCGCGTTGACAAGAAGCGCGCGCTGGAACGCGTCGATCCTCCGCGCCGAACTGGGACCGCCCGTCACCCTGGACGATGTGGAGGAGCTTGTCGATCGATCGGTTTCCGAATCTGAAGCCGCCTGGAGCGCTGAGCGTTCGAGAGTCCAGTGCGCCGATCCGTCGATGAATCCTTCGGATCGGCGCGTGGTCGTGGCGGTGTTGGACGAAGGCATTGCATTCGCCCATCCGCGATTCGCCCGCAGATGGCGGCCGACGTCCGGCCCCGCCCAGGTATTCACCCGGGTCGAGTATGTGTGGGTCCAGGATGCCAGCGGGCGGATCGAGCCCGGCACGCCCGGCAAGGAATTCACCGCCGCGAGAATCGACATTGCCGTGCACGACGCCAAGGCAGCGGGCGACGCGGAGGACAGCGTCTATCGCGATCCCTATCTATCCGTGCTGGACATGGAGGTGGAAGGCTACAAGCCGCTGGCTCGGCGTCAATCCCACGGAACACACGTCCTGGACATGGCGAGCGGGTACGACCTCGACGAAGCGCCGACCGCAAAGCCGATCATCGCGGTCGAGATGCCAGAGATATCAGTGGGCGACCCCGCTGGCTCCACGCTGACCGTTCACGCCGCATGGGGCCTCGTCTATGTCCTGTGGCGCGCGCGCAGCCTCCGCCAGCCCGGCGAGACCCTGCCTGTGGTGGCGAATCTCAGCTACGGACCGCACGAAGGACCGCATGACGGGAGTTCGGCATTCGAGTGCTTCGTCGATGCGCTCACTGAGTTTTCCCGGATCATCTCGACGCCCATGCGCGTCGTTCTTGCCGCAGGCAACTATCGACAGTCGCGCACCCATGCAAGATTCAAGGTTCAGGCTGGAACCGCGTGCGACCTCGCATGGCGAATCCAACCCTGCGGCTTGACTCCAAGCTTCATGGAGATCTATTTCCCAAGCTCGTGCGCACCCGTGAGCGTGACGCTCATTTCGCCTGATGGCACGGATTTCTCCATTTCGACCGACAAGGTCACGTCGAATGTCCCCGTGGAGCCCCCAAGCACGGCCACTTCGCCGCCGCCTCCTCCCTACACGATGGAGTACGTAAATTTCGGCGCAGCACTGAGCAGCATCGTGATCAGTCTGTCACCGACCGCAGAAGACTACTGGGGAAGCGGCTCGCCGCTGGTGCCATCGGGCATCTGGACCGTCCGCGTGGAGCTCGGATCGGGAGAGGCCTGTTTCGACGCGTGGATCAAGCGCAGCGACACGCCTGGCGGCCGGCGCGCCAAGGGTCGTCAGTCCTACTTCGACGATTGCCGGTATCTGCGCTTCGCTCCGAACGGCATGCCCGTGGAATTCGATGCCGGCGAAAGTTATGTGCAGCGGCAGAACACGCTGAGCGGCATCGCCACCGGAAGACTCACCTACGTCATCGGCGCCTATCGCCGGGGACCCGATCGCGCGGACCTGATGCCAACGCTGTACTCATCGGAGGCTTCGGTCAATCTTGTTCCGACGCGCACGACATTCGGAGTCAATTGGAGCGCGCCGGGCGACGATGCGTTCAGCTGCCCGGGCACTCTGGGCGCAGGCACCCGCAGCGGAATGCGGGTTTCGATGAACGGAACCAGCGTTGCGGCGCCACAAGCCGTTCGCTATTTGGCGGATGTGTGGGCGCAAACCGGAAGCGATCCAGGGCCAATCCCCCCCAGTTCGATTCTGGATCCGGTTTCGTCGCGCGTGCCCCCGCTGGACCGCTCACCTGTGGCGGGTGTCGGACTGATGCGATTGAAGCCGCCAAGCGGACACGTCTGGGAGCGCCCCTAGCGTGAAAGTGTGCGGCTCAGCCGCCGAAGCCGCAGAAGGACCGTGATGAATCAATCGAACGCGCTACCCGCCCTCGGCTGGATCCTCGCCATCGCATGCGCCACCCCCGGCCTCGCCTCCGCGCAGACGCTGCGATGGGCCAGCCAGGGCGACCCGCAAACGCTCGACCCGCACTCGCAAAATGAACTGCTGACGAACTCGATCAACGGGCAGGTCTACGAGACGCTCGTGTCTCGCGACAGGACCCTGCGACTGGTCCCCTCTCTTGCCACCGGATGGCAGCAACTCAGCCCGACGCTGTGGCGGATGACGCTTCGCCCCGGCGTGAAATTCCACGAAGGCCAGCCCTTTTCAGCCGAGGACGTCGTGTTTTCGGTGGCACGCGCGAAGGACAAGACGTCGAATATCCGCGTCTATGCCGCCGGACTCGGCGAGGTGCGTGCAGTCGATCCGCTGACGGTGGAGTTTTCGCTCGCGCAGTTCAATCCTCTCTTTCTCGAACACGCGACGCTGGTCCAGATCATGAGCAAGGGCTGGTGCGAGGAGCACGATGCCGCCAGTCCGCAAAACTTCAAGAGCGGGGAGACCCGATACACGACACTGCATACAAACGGCACGGGACCTTTCGTCCTCGTCTCGCGGCAACCCGATGTCAAGACGACCTTCAAACGAAACCCGAACTGGTGGGGGCGCTTCGACGGAAACGTGAAGCAAGTGGAATACACGCCGATCAAGAGCGATTCGACGCGAACCGCGGCGCTGCTTGCGGGTCAACTCGACCTGGTGCTGGACCCTCCGCCGCAGGACATGGACCGGCTTCGCGAGTCCGACGGCATGAAGGTCGTCGACGGCATCGAGAACCGCATCCTATTCATCGGCATGGACCAAGGCCGGGACGAGCTTCTCTACAGTTCGGTCAAGGGCGCCAATCCCTTCAAGGACGTGCGCGTGCGTCGCGCCCTTTATCACGCGGTGGACATCGAGACGCTGCGCACTTCGGTGATGCGCGGCCAGGCGCGGCCGACCGGCGCCATGGCGCCGTCGCCCCTGGGCATCTTCAACGATGCGCAACTGGAGCAGCGCCTGCCCTTCGATCTGGCGCGGGCGCGGGCTCTGATAGCGGAGGCGGGCTACCCGCAGGGCTTCGAGGTGCGGCTGGATTGCCCCAACGACCGCTACATCAACGACGCGCGCATCTGCGTTGCGCTCGCGGCCATGTGGAGCCGGATCGGCGTAAAGGTCGACGTCGTCACCCAGCCCAGGGCCATCTTTTTTGCCAAGGGCGAAAAGCTGGACGTGTCGATGTACCTGCTCGGCTGGGGCGGTGCGATCACGGATGCGGACGTCACCTTGTCGAACGTACTGCGCCCGCGCGGAGACAACGGAGTCGGCTACTACAACTGGGGCAACTACAAGGACGCCCGGCTCGACGAACTCGCGGCCGCATCGGCCGTCGAGCAGGATCCGGTGAAGCGCGAGGTGTTGATCAAGGCCGCGTTTCGCGAACACAACGAGCAGGTGCACAACATTCCGTTGCATCGCCAGGTGATTCCGTGGGCGATGCGCGAAAACGTGGACGCGATACACCGGGCGGACAACTGGCTCGAGTGGCGGTGGGTCACGATCCGCTGACCGCTCGGAGCGGGCGCTTCGCCGCCTAATGAAAAAGTCCGTCAGGAATGCCTCGAGAAGATAGGTCTTCGACCGGCAATTTCCGAGCTGGCTCAGGCGCGCGACCCAGGCCGGCTGACATCGAAGCCGGCGGCCTGTTTTTCTCATACCTGACAGATACTTAGCGCGTTATATTTCGTCACCGCCACCGCACTGCTCCCGCCCGCATGGACAACGACGAGGTCAACAAGCTGCTGGCACGCATCGGCCGCGAAGACCAGGCAGCGTTTCGTCAGCTGTACAAGGCGTTCAGCCGCAAGGTGTACGCGTATGTGCTCAACATGCTGAGCGACCACGCGCGGGCCGAGGAAGTCCTGGCGGACTCGTTCTACGAGGTCTGGCGCCACCCCGAGCGCTTTCGCGGCGATTCGCAGTTCTCCACCTGGCTCATCGGGATTGCACGCAGAAAGGCGCTGATGGTCTACCGTGCGCGGCGGCCTGACGAGGTGCATTGGGATCTCGACGACATCGCCGAGACCACCGCCTCCGACACGCCTGACGGCTACGTCGGCGCGGGAGCCGTAATTCGCTGGGGCGGTCGCCGATTGAGCGCTCGCCACGCTGCAGGCCCCCCAGCAACGCGGCAGAAGCGACTCGGACTACGACTGGGCGAATCAAGACACTTGCCTCTGTCAAGGCGCAAACCTCCCCTGCGACCTAGGACGCCGCTAGGACGCGAGGCACGAAAATGACGAAGGGGTTAGCAACTACTACGCTGCTAACCCCTGTCATTACTGGTCGGTGTGAAAGGATTCGAACCTTCGACCCCTTGCACCCCATGCAAGTGCGCTACCAGGCTGCGCCACACACCGAAGCCCTCAATTATAGCCTCGCGAATTCAGTGACTTGTGGTGAGCAACTCACGAATTTCATTCAGTTCGCGCCGGAGATGGAGCAATTGCGACAGATCGACTGTCCGGGCTGCCTGCGGCGGCGGCGTTTCCATCTCGTCCTGCACCGCTGCATCGAACTCTTCCTGATCGATCTCGATCGCCTCAAGGCCTTCCAGCGGCACATCACCGGCTTTGCGGCGATCGCGCTCGGACTGCACCAGCTCCTGCAGCTTGTTGCGCGCTCCGCTGATGGTGAACCCCTGGTCGTACAGGAGATCACGGATGCGGCGAATCATGAGCACCTCATGGTGCTGGTAGTAGCGCCGGTTGCCGCGCCGCTTCATGGGGCGCAGTTGCGTGAACTCCTGCTCCCAGTAGCGCAGCACGTGCGGCTTGACGCCGCACAACTCCCCCACCTCACCGATCGTGAAGTAGCGTTTGACGGGAATTGGCGGGAGGGTTTTCTCCATTGAAATCAATACAGTGCAAGCGAAACCTCATAGGTTACTCCACCCTCGCTTGCAGCACCAAGCACTTATTCGGACCCGAGGCTCCATTCGACCTCTTGCGGCGCTTCTTCGGAGATGCTTCCGTGGATTTGTTCCTTGAGCTTGGCGCTCGCATGGAAGGTGGCGACGCGACGCTCGCCGATGGGGATGGCCTCGCCAGTCCGCGGATTGCGCCCGGGCCGGGGCGCCTTGACGCGGATCTGGAAGTTGCCGAATCCCGAGATCTTCACGTCCGTGCCCTCGATCAGGCTGTTGGCGATCAGGTCGAAGAATGCCTCGACCATGTCCTTGGACTCGCGCTTGTTCAAGCCGATTTGCTCGAACAGTAGATCGGCCAGATGCGCCTTGGTGAGCGCCGGCGTTTCGAGGGCCTCGAGCGTGAATTCCATGGCGTTCATGCCCGCATGCGCGCGCCGAGCCGCGCGCCGAGTTGCTCGATGATCGCGCGCACGGCCGCTTCGACCTGCTCGTCGGTCAGCGTCGCGGCGTCGGAGTTGAAACTGAGGCGCACGGCCATGCTCTTCTCGCCTTGTGCGAGGCCGCCAGAAGCAACCGCACCATCGCGACCAACCGTCGGCCGGTAGATGTCGAAAAGGCTGATTTCACGCAACAGCCTCGCATCCGAAGCGGCGCGGATCGCCTGCATGAGTGCGTCGTGCGTGACCGCTTCAGCGACCACCACCGCGATGTCGCGTTCAACCGCCTGGTGCTTGGGCACCGGTTGCGCCACTGGCACCGGCCGAGCGGTCACGGCGTCAAGCTCAAGCTCGAACAGCACGGGTGCATGGGCGAAGTCCCATTTTTGACGCCAGCGCGGATGCAGTTCACCGACGACGCCGATGGCGCGACCGTCGAGCAGCAAGCGCGCGGCGCGTCCCGGATGCAATGCAGGGTGCTGCACAGGCTCGAAAGATGCCACGCGCGGTGCAAGCAAGGCCTCGACGTCGCCCTTGACGTCGAAGAAATCGGTGCGTTGCGCCTTGCCTTCCCAGCGGGCCTCGTCCGCATCGCCCCAGGCCAGCCCGGCCACACGCATGGGCTGATGGATACCCTTGACCGTGCTGTCGGTGGTGACGACCGAGTCGTCGCGAAGGAAGACCCGGCCCAGCTCGAACACGCGGGCGCGCGGCGCCTTGCGGTCCAGGTTGAACTTGAGCACCTGCAACAGCGAGCCGATCAGCGACGATCGCATCACGCTCATCTGGCTCGCGATCGGGTTCAGCAGCTTGATCGGGTTCTCGTTACCGGCGAGATCCTGTTCCCAATGGGCTTCGACGAAGCTGAAGTTGATGGTTTCCTGGTAGCCCAACGCAGCGAGGCGGTGGCGCACGGCGGCGTTGCCACGTTGCGCCTCGGCCCGCACGCGCGCAGTGATCGGCGCCAGCGGTGGCGTGGTCGGCAGGTTGTTATAGCCAATGAGGCGTGCGACCTCCTCGATGAGGTCCTCCTCGATCAGCAGATCGAAGCGATGCGGCGGCGGCGTGACGATCAGCGTCCCGTCGCCTTCCGCGACCGGCAGGGCAAGACGTCGCAACGCGTCGGCGCACTGGGCCTGTGTGAGCGGCATGCCGATCACACGCGCGGCGCGTGCCACGCGCATCGAGACAGGCTTGGCTTTTGGCAGTCGCAGGGTCTGGTCGTCGATGGGGCCGGCCTCTCCGCCGCAAATGTCGACCACCAATTGCGTGATGCGCTCGATGATCGCCACGGTACGGCTCGGGTCGACGCCACGCTCGAAACGGTGCCCGGCGTCGGTCGAGAAATTGAAGCGGCGCGAACGTCCCTGGATGCTCTCGGGCCACCAGAAGGCAGCCTCGACGTAGATGTTGCGCGTGTCGTCGGACACGGCCGTCGCGTCGCCGCCCATGATGCCGGCAAGCGACTCGACTTCGCGATCGTCAGCGATCACTCCGACCTTCTCGTCGACCGTGACCGTGTTGCCATTGAGCAGCTTCAGTTGTTCGCCCGGCCTGCCCCAGCGCACGCTGAGTCCGCCATGGATCTTGTCGAGGTCGAAAATGTGAGATGGCTGTCCGTACTCGAACATCACGTAGTTCGAGATGTCGACCAGCGGTGACACGCTGCGCTGACCGCAACGGGCGAGCCGGTCAACCATCCATGCGGGCGTCGCGACCTTGGTGTCGACGCCGCGCACGACGCGCCCCGAAAAACGGCCGCACAGCTCGGGAGCCTCAACCTTGACGGGCAGCTTGACCTCCAAGGCCGCCGCGACGGGTGCGATCTCGGGCGTCTTGAGCGGTGCGCCGGTCAGCGCGGCCAGTTCGCGCGCGATGCCATGAACGCTCAGTCCATGCGCGAGATTGGGTGTGAGCTTGAGCGTCAGCAAAGAATCGTCGAGCTTCAGCACCTCACGCACATCGGTACCGATCGGAGCGTCGGCAGCGAGTTCGAGCAGCCCGCCATGGTCTTCGCTGAGCTTGAGTTCCCGCGCCGAGCACAACATGCCTTGGCTCTCGACGCCACGCAGCTTGCCGAGTTGAATGAGGAATGGCTTGCCGTCCTCGCCTGGAGGCAGTTCGGCGCCGACCAGCGCGACCGGGACCTTGATGCCGACACGCGCATTGGGCGCACCGCACACTATGTTCAACAAGGCACCCTGCCCTGCGTCGACCTGGCACACGCGCAGGCGATCGGCATTGGGGTGCTGCTCGGCTTCCTTGATCTCGCCGACCACCACCTTGGCGAAGGGCGGCGCGACCGGCCGGCGCTCTTCGACCTCGAAGCCGCCCATGGTGAGCGTTTCGGCCAGTTCGGCGCTGCTGAGCTGCGGATCGCAGAATTCGCGCAACCAGGACTCGGGAAATTGCATCTCGTCGTACTCGTTCTAATTACTGGAATTGACTCAGGAAACGCAGGTCGCCGTCGAAGAACAGGCGCAGGTCGTTCACGCCGTAGCGCAGCATCGTGAGCCGATCCGGGCCCATGCCGAATGCGAAGCCGATGTAGCGCTCCGGGTCCAGGCCCATGTTGCGCACCACGCTCGGGTGCACCTGCCCAGAGCCCGCGACTTCAAGCCAGCGGCCGGCCAACGGGCCGCTCTGGAACTGGATGTCGATCTCTGCGCTGGGTTCGGTGAACGGAAAGAAGCTGGGGCGGAAGCGCAGCACCAGGTCGTCGCTCTCGAAGAAGGTCCGGCAGAAATCGGTGAACACGACCTTCAGGTCCTTGAAACTCACGTTCTCGCCGAGCCACAGGCCTTCGCACTGATGGAACATCGGCGAATGAGTCGCGTCGCTGTCGACCCGGTAAGTGCGGCCGGGTGCGATCACGCGGATCTCTGGAGCCTTGACCGTGCCGCTGGCGTCTGCCGAGGCAGCTTCGAACTGCGCAGCGTGCTTTTTGATTTGCTGGTGCGCATATCGCACCTGCATCGGGCTGGTGTGCGGGCGCAGGTTGTAGGGAATGCCGTCTTCGCCGTTCATGTCGACGTAGAAGGTGTCCTGCATCGACCGCGCCGGATGGTTCGGCGGGTTGTTCAGCGAGGTGAAGCTGTGCCAATCGGTCTCGATCTCGGGGCCGTCGGCCACGTCGAAACCCATGCTTGAGAAGATCGCCTCGATGCGATCCATCGTGCGGCTCACCGGATGCAATCCGCCCGGCACTCGCTGGCGGCCAGGAAGCGTGACATCGAGCGCCTCGGCTCGCAATTGAACCGCGAGTTCCTCGTCCGCGAGTCGCTGGCGGCGCTCGGTGAGCGCAGCCTCGATCGCCTGTTTGGCAACATTGATGGCAGCGCCGCGAGACTTCTTCTCTTCGACGCTCAGTGCGGCCATGCCCTTCATCAATTCCGTGATGCGGCCGGCCTTGCCGAGAAACAGAGCCTTGGCGTTCTCGAGGTCGGCCGGCGCCGAGGCTGCGGCAAAGGCTGCGCGTGCGGTGTCGACCAGGGAGTCCAACTCGTTCATGGGGAAATTCTTCGAGGTGAAAAGGAAGCGGGCTGCCGCCAGGATGAAAAAAGGGCTGGAGCCCTTTCAAGCGCCAGCCCTTGTGCCGTGGGCGCAGCCAGCCATCCGGAAGACGGCAACCTGCTGTGCAGAATCAAGCAGCCAGCTTGGCCTTGACCTGCTCCACGATGCCGGCAAAAGCGGCCTTGTCGTGCACGGCGATATCAGCGAGGACCTTGCGGTCGATCTCGATACCGGCCTTGCGGATGCCGTTGGCGAACTGGCTGTAGGTCAGGCCCAGTTCACGCGAGGCGGCGTTGATACGCGCAATCCACAGTTGGCGGAACACGCGCTTCTTGGTACGGCGGTCACGGTAGGCGTATTGGCCTGCCTTCATCACCGCCTGCTTGGCGATGCGGAAAACATTGCCGCGACGACCGCGGAAACCCTTGGCGAGTGCGAGAACCTTCTTGTGGCGGGCGCGAGCCGTTACACCACGTTTGACGCGAGGCATGTGTGTACTCCTTGTTCGTCTGGGTTAGATGCCGCTACCGGGCAACATGGCGGCCATCGAAACCATGTTGGTCTCGTGCACTGCCGTTGCACCGCGCAGGTGACGCTTGTTCTTGGTGGTCTTCTTGGTCAGGATGTGACGCTTGAAGGCTTGACCGCGCTTGACGGTGCCACCGGGACGAACGCGGAAACGCTTTTTCGCGCTGCTCTTGGTCTTCATTTTGGGCATGTGAATGCTCCTTTAGTTTGTGCTCGTGAGGCGCCGCGGATGTTCCACGGACTTGTTGGCCCCGAGACACTTCTTTATCCCGCCCTTGCCTGCACCCTAAAGTGCAGGCAAGGGCGAAATCCCTTCAAATCTATCGACGACTTACGCTGCCGCAGGCGCTGCCGTGGGCTCAGCCGCCGGCTTTGCAACTCCGCCCGCCTTCTTTCGGCCTGGAGCGATCATCATGATCATCTGGCGGCCTTCCAGCTTCGGGAACTGCTCGACGACGATCAGGTCGCCGAGTTCGTCGCGAATGCGCTGAAGCAATGCCAGACCAAGTTCCTGGTGCGTGATCTCGCGACCGCGGAAGCGGAGCGTGATCTTGCACTTGTCGCCCTCTTCCAAGAAACGCCGGATGTTGCGCATCTTGATGTTGTAGTCACCGTCGTCGGTGCCCGGGCGGAACTTGATTTCCTTGACTTCGATGACCTTCTGCTTCGATTTCGCTTCGGCCGCCTTCTTCTGCTCGTGGTACTTGAACTTGCCGTACTCGATCAGGCGGCAGACCGGCGGATTGGCCGCCGCGACAACTTCCACCAGATCCACGTCTTGTTCACCAGCCAGGCGCAATGCCTCGGCAAGACTCACTACACCCAACGGCTCGTTATCGGGCCCGATCAGGCGGACTTCCGGGGCCATGATTTCCCGGTTCAGGCGGTGTTGGCGTTCCTCGCGGTGGCGGCGGTCGCGAAATGCAGTAGCGATGGTCAGGATCCTTCAAACAATTTGCTACAAAAACTGTAGCTAACACCGTAGAGTCCACGCCCACAAGCAGCCTGATCGACAAATCGGCCTTTGAACTTGTTCAAATTCAAAGCTTGTGTTGGATGTCGTGAGCGACCTTTTGAGAGAACGCCTCCACCGACATGGCACCGAGGTCAAGATTGCCTCGGGCGCGCACTGCGACGGCACCTGCTTCCTTCTCCTTGTCACCTACAACCAGGATATAGGGAAGCTTTTGCAACGAATGCTTCCGTATTTTATACGTAATCTTTTCGTTGTGCAGGTCGAGCGAAACTCTAAGCCCTTGATCCTGCAACGTTTTGGCAACTTGGGCTGCGTACTCGGCCTGCCCTTCGCTGATATTGAGCACCACCACCTGCACCGGCGCGAGCCACGCGGGCAGCGCACCCGCGTGGTGCTCGATCAGCATGCCGATGAATCGCTCGAGGCTCCCGACGATCGCGCGGTGGAGCATGACCGGATAGGACCGCCCGCTCGTTTCCGTCACGTACTCGCCACCCAGCCGCTCGGCCGTGTTGAAGTCGACCTGCATCGTGCCGCATTGCCACTGGCGGCCGATGGCGTCCTTCAGCGTGTACTCGATCTTGGGGCCGTAGAAGGCGCCCTCGCCAGGCGAAATGACGAAGTCCACGCCTGAGCGGCGCAGCGCTTCCATTACCGCAAACTCGGCCTTGTCCCACAGTTCGTCGGAGCCGACCCGGTTGTCGGGCCGCGTGGCCACCTTGTAGAGGATGTCCGCGAAGCCGAAGTCGGCATAGACTTTCTGCAGCTGCGCCGTGTAGGCGACGCATTCCTCGAGAATCTGGTCCTCAGTGCAAAAGACGTGGCCGTCATCCTGCGTGAAGCCACGGACGCGCATGATGCCGTGCAGTGCACCGCTCGGTTCGTTGCGGTGGCACTGCCCGAACTCGCCGTAGCGCAGGGGCAGGTCGCGGTAGCTGCGCAGATCCGACTTGAAAATCAGCACGTGGCCGGGGCAGTTCATCGGCTTGAGGGCGTACTCGCGCTTCTCCGACTCCGTCGTGAACATGTTTTCCCGATAGTTCTGCCAGTGGCCCGTCTTCTCCCACAGGCTCTTGTCGAGGATCTGCGGACCCTTGACCTCCTGGTAGCCCGTGTCGCGATAGACGCGGCGCATGTACTGCTCGACCTGCTGCCAGATCGCCCACCCCCTGGGATGCCAGAACACCACGCCCGGCGCGGCTTCGTCGATGTGGAAGAGGTCGAGTTCCTTGCCAAGCCGGCGGTGATCGCGCTTCTCGGCCTCCTCGATGCGGCGGATGTAGTCGTCGAGCTGCTTCTTGTCGGCCCACGCCGTGCCGTAGATGCGCTGCAGTTGCTCATTCTTGGCGTCGCCGCGCCAGTAGGCGCCAGCCAGCTTAGTGAGCTTGAAAACCTTGAGAAAACGCGTATTCGGAACGTGCGGGCCGCGGCACATGTCGACGTACTCCTGGTGGTAGTACAGGCCCATGGCCTTCTCGTCGGGCATGTCCTCGACGAGGCGCAGCTTGTACTCCTCGCCGCGGGACTTGAACACGTCGATGACTTCGTCGCGTGGCGTCATCTTCTTGACCACGTCGTAGTCCTGCGCGATCAATTCGCGCATGCGCGCCTCGATGGCCTCCATGTCCTCCGGCGTGAAGGGGCGCTCGTAGGAGATGTCGTAGTAGAAGCCCTCGTCGGTCACGGGACCGATCACCATCTTCGCCGTGGGATAGAGCTGCTTCACTGCATGCCCCACCAGGTGAGCCGTGGAGTGGCGGATGATCTCCAGCCCTTCGTCATCTTTCGGCGTGATGATCTGCAGCTTCGCGTCGTGGTCGATCAAGTCACTCGCATCGACCAGCCGGCCGTCGACCTTGCCGGCGACGGTCATCTTCGCCAGACCGGGGCCGATTGACTTGGCAACGTCGGCTACCGAAACCGGGCCGGGAAACTCGCGGCGCGAGTTGTCGGGAAGAGTGATCTGGATCATGAAAAAACCTCGAGGAGAAAACAAAAAGCGCGGTCTGGGGCCGCGCTTTGCTTTGGTTCATGTGCCGGAGATTTCCAGCGTGCGCGGCCTACCGGCCTTTTCCTTCAGGGAAAAGACCGCTGAATCCTTGCGGCGTAGTTCGCGGTGTCATAACCAAAGTGCCTTTCTCGCCCTTGTTGCTGCTGAGTCGGAACTGGCGATTCTATCCGCTGCGGCTCAGGATGCAGGGGCTGCGTTCTTGAGTCCCAGCACCTCGATCGGCTCGATGGTCGGTGCCTTGGCGAACAGGTCCGGCGCCTTCGCCATGAGGGCCTGGGCGATCGGGCCGGTGAGGTGCGCCTGGCGCCCCGCTTCGTCTTCGAACGCATCGAAGATTCCGAAGGTGCTGGCCGACAGGCGCAAGGCGAACCACATCGGCGTGGTCTTTTCGTCGCGCGCCATCGCGAGGCCGGCTTCGAGGAACTGCTGGACTTCGGCTTCCTTGCCCGGCTTGGCTTCGAGGCGAGCGAACAATGCGAACTTGATCATGAGAGTCTCCGGTGGATACGGTGGGCGAAATCGCGCTCACCGGACGTGACTCTAGGCCCCGCCATCAAAACGCTCTATTGGCATTTTTGACATCTTTGCTATCGTTTTTGCCATGAAAGTGAACATCCTCGCGCTTGATGGCGTGTTCGATACCGGTCTTGCCACGGTGCAGGACGTCTTCAGCACGGCCAACGAACTGGCCGGCATGCTGGCTCTCGACGTAGCCCGATTCGACGTCTCCGTCGTCGCCATGCGGACGAAGGTGCATACCTTCCAGGGTCTTCGGGTTCCCGTCATCCCGATCAGCGAGGGCGGCGCAGCGGACTGGATCGTCGTGCCCGCCATCGGCGACAAGATGCCGGACGCATTGCAGACGGCACTGCAACGACGCGACGTGGCAGATGCCGCCCAAGTCCTGCGAGAGCACGCGGGCCACGGAGGCAAGATCGCAGCCGCCTGCATAGGCACCTTCGTGCTCGCCGAATCCGGCCTGCTCGACGAGCAGAAAGCGACAACCACCTGGTGGCTGGCCTCTCTGTTTCGCCAGCGCTATCCGGCGGTTCGGCTCGACGAATCGCGCATGCTCGTGAGTTCCGGGGCCTTCGTCACCGCCGGAGCCGCTTTAAGCCATATCGACATGGCACTGCTCCTGGTGCGCCAGGCGAGCCCGGAACTCTCGGCCCTCGTGGCGAAGTACCTCATCGTCGACTCCCGGCCTTCGCAATCCGCGTATGTGGTCACGGACCATCTGAGCCACGCCGACCCAACCGTCGAGCGCTTCGAGCGATGGGCCTGCGGCCGCCTCGCGGACGGCTTTTCGCTCGACGAGGCCGCCTCGGCAGCAGGTACGAGCAAGCGCACCCTCGCCCGGCGCATGCACCGGATCCTGGGCAAGAGCCCGCTCTCGTACTTTCAGGATCTGAGGGTCGAGCGGGCCGTCCACATGCTCAAGACCAGCGAAAAGAGCCTCGAGCAAATCGCCGAACTGGTCGGCTATGCCGATGGCGTCACGCTTCGGTCGCTGCTTCGCCAGCGCATCGGCCGCAGCGTGCGCGAATTGCGGGCCAACAATTGATTGGGGCAACAACGAAAAAGCGCCCTTACGGGCGCTTCTTGATCACTCGTGCCGGCGAGCCGGCACGAGAAAATCAGTGGAACTGCTCTTCTTCCGTGGAACCCGTCAGGGCCGTCACGCTCGACTTGCCACCCTGGATCACGGTGGTCACTTCGTCGAAGTAGCCCGTACCGACTTCCTGCTGGTGCGACACGAAGGTGTAGCCGCGGTCGCGCGCTGCGAATTCAGGCTCTTGCACCTTCTCGACATAGGCCGACATGCCGCGGGCGACGTAGTCCTGGGCAAGGTCGAACATGTTGAACCACATCGAGTGGATGCCGGCCAGCGTGATGAACTGGTACTTGTAGCCCATCGCACCCAGTTCGCGCTGGAACTTGGCGATGGTCGCGTCGTCGAGGTTCTTCTTCCAGTTGAACGACGGCGAGCAGTTGTACGCCAGCATCTTGCCGGGGTGCACCTTGTGCACGGCTTCGGCGAACTTGCGGGCGAACTCCAGGTCGGGCGTGCCGGTCTCGCACCACACCAGGTCGGCATAGTGGGCGTAGGCGATGGCGCGCGAGATGGCTTGGTCCATGCCCTTCTTGGTCTTGTAGAAGCCTTCGGCCGTGCGCTCGCCAGTCAGGAAGGGCTTGTCGTTTTCGTCGTAATCGCTGGTCAGCAGGTCAGCAGCTTCGGCGTCAGTCCGTGCGATGACGAGCGTCGGCGTGCCGCAGACGTCGGCGGCCATCCGTGCGGCGATCAGCTTCTGCACGGCTTCGGTGGTCGGAACCAGCACCTTGCCGCCCATGTGGCCGCACTTCTTGACCGAGGCGAGTTGGTCTTCGAAGTGCACGCCGCCGGCGCCGGCGCGGATCATGGCCTTCATCAGTTCGAAGCCGTTCAGCACGCCGCCGAAGCCTGCTTCTGCGTCGGCCACGATCGGAGCGAAGTAGTCGACGTAGCCCTGGTCGCCGGGATTCGTGCCCTTGGACCACTGGATCTCGTCCGCGCGGCGGAAGGTGTTGTTGATGCGCTCGACCACGGACGGCACGGAGTCCACCGGATACAGCGACTGGTCTGGATACATCGAGGCGTAGCTGTTGTTGTCGGCGGCGACTTGCCAGCCCGACAGGTAGATCGCCTTGACGCCCGCCTTGACCTGCTGCATCGCTTGGCCGCCGGTCAGGGCGCCGAGGCAGTTGACGTACGGTTCGTTGTTCACGAGGTCCCAGAGCTTTTCGGCGCCGCGGCGAGCGACCGTGTATTCGATCGGGAAGGATCCGCGCAGGCGCACGATGTCGGCCGCGCTGTAGCCGCGCTTGATGCCTTTCCAGCGAGGATTGGTAGCCCATTCTTTTTCGAGGGCGGCAATCTGTTGTTCGCGGCTCAGTTGTTCTGTGATGGTCTGGGGCATGGTCACTCCGAGGGTTGATTGAGAGGTGGCGTTGTCGCGCCGTGGGAGTAACTGTACGGCAAGGTCGTGACTCTTATGTCTTATAGAAGACATATTTTTGATCAAGCAAAATCAATGAGTTACACGACTTTTTCTCAATACGAAATAAATTTTCTTGTATTGAGAAAAAATATTGCGGCGCAGCACTCGAGCATTCCGCAATGCGCAATCAACTTTTCGTGCGTGAAAACCGCAGGTCGACGCGTTAGCGCACGCCGAACCAATCGCCGCCGGCGATGACTCTGCGGCCACGGACGCGTTCAGGATGGATCTCATAGACAAGGCAAGACAGCCCTTCGCCACCTGCGTCGGGTTCGACCGGCACTTCGCGCTTGATGTACTCGCCCGAGCCGTCCGGCTTGACCTCCTCTAGCGCATCGAGCTGGGCTTCCAGCTCTGGCGTGATGCGATAGATCTCACCGAACACCTCGCCAGGTCCACCCAGCACCGCTCCGGGGTAGGCGCCCAGGTCGTACAGGGTGCCGGCAATGCGCGCGTCGGCCACGCGCTCCGGTTTTGGGTGGAAGCGTGCGATGTCGTTGCGCCCCCCGCTGCGGAGCGTGCCGTAGACAAACACATACCGAGGCATGTTGGTGGATTGGGGCATCATCGAATCAGTCCTCTCAACGCTCCCAGTCTATTGAACACCGCATTCCCTGCACCGGGCCGCCTGGTGGCCTACGGTTGCCTCGCCTTGAGCATGTCACTCGTCGGCAGCTACGTCGCGCTTTCCAAGCCGCTGGTCGCTGCGTTTCCCGTGTTGCTGCTCGCGTGGCTGCGCTTCGGCATCGCAGCGTTGGCGATGCCGCATTGGCTTCGGCGGCCACCGGAAGAGCCCGTGATGACCGCACACACGCGCGGGCTGGTCTTCCTCGAGTCCTTTCTCGGCAACTTCATGTTCTCGATCTGCATGCTCTTCGGCGTGAGCCTCACGAGCGCGGTGTCGGCCGGCGTGATCATGGCGTCCATTCCCGCGGTCGTGGCCATCGGAAGCTGGATGTTCCTGCGCGAGCGGATCACGCCGCGTGTCGGGTTGGCCATCGCCTGCGCCGCAGTCGGCATCGGGCTCCTTGCGCTCGCTCCAGGCCAAGCCACGGGGCATGCGAGCAATGCAACGTATGCACAGATGCCATGGCTCGGCAATCTGCTGGTCTTCTGCGCCGTGGTTTGCGAGGCCTCCTATGCGGTCATCGGCAAGTCGCTCACGGGACGGCTCGGACCCAAGCGCATCTCGTCGCTCATCAACCTGTGGGGCTTCGCGCTGTCGACGCCCTTCGGCATCTGGTTCGCCCTGCACTTCGACTTCGGTGCCGTCCCCTTCGGCGTCTGGAGCCTGCTTGTCGTCTACGCACTGGCAGCGAGCATCTGGACGGTGTGGCTCTGGATGACCGGCCTGAAGGGCGTGCCCGCTTCGCAGGCGGGCGTCTTCACGGTGATGCTGCCGGTGAGCGCCGCCGTCGTCGGCGTGCTCGTGCTGGGCGAAAGTCTGTCGACCCCCCAGGTGCTTGCATTCGCACTCGCGTTGCTCGGCGTGGTGCTCGCGACGTGGCCGGCGCGCAGAGTCTGATGCCATCGAAGCGCACTCCCTAGGGAAAACGCGCCTCTTCTCCCCTCTGAAAAAACAACAGCTCCCAATGAAAAAACCGCTTTTTCCCTTGGAAACGCGTTTCTTCTCCTTTAGCATCCGCAATGCCGATGGAGACACTGCTTTTCATTGGTGAAAGTGTCCAACCAAAAAAGGAAATCAACCATGGCAACTGCAAAGAAGGCTCCGGCCAAGAAAGCTCCCGCGAAGAAGGCCGCTCCGGCCAAGAAGGCGGCAGCACCGGCAAAGAAGGCGGCTCCTGCAAAGAAGGCAGCACCCGCCAAGAAGGCGGCTCCGGCCAAGAAGGCTGCTGCGAAGAAGGCTGCTCCCGCAAAAAAGCGCACTCCCAACGCTGCGTTCATGAAGGCACTGACCCCCAGCCCGGCGCTCGCCGCTGTGGTCGGCTCGACGCCTCTGCCGCGCACCGCTGTCGTGAGCAAGCTGTGGGACTACATCAAGAAGAACAACCTGCAAGACAAGGCCAACAAGCGCAACATCAACGCCGACGCCAAGCTGAAGGAGATCTTCGGCAAGCCGCAAGTGTCGATGTTCGAACTGGCTTCGTTGATCGGCAAGCACGTCAAGTAAGCCTCGGGCGCCTCACCCGCCTGAATCAAAAAGCCGGCATCTGCCGGCTTTTTTTCGCCCATGCGGGTGCCCCCTCACCCCCGAGCCTGCGCCGCCTTGGTGATCGTGCTGAGCGTGCCGCGCGTGGTGATCACCTCGGGATCCAGCGGAATCTCGATCAGCGTGCCCGTATCGGCCGCCAGTGCGCGCAGCAGCGCCGCCTCGAACTGCGCGGTCTCGGTCACGCGCTCGGCGGCGTAACCGTAGGCCTGGGCCAAGGCGCAGAAGTCCGGGTTGCGCAATGCTGTGCCACTTACCTTCGTCGGGTACTCCCGCTCCTGGTGCATGCGGATCGTGCCGAACATGCCGTTGTTGAGCAGCACGATGATGCTCTTGCCGCCATGTTGCGAAGCCGTCGCCAGTTCCTGCCCGTTCATCAGGAAGTCACCGTCGCCGGCAATGGTGAAGGCGATGCGGCCGGTCGCGATGCTGGCCGCGATGCCTGCGGGCACGCCGTAGCCCATCGCGCCGCTGGTGGGCGCGAGCTGCGTCTTGTGGCCCTTCGCCAGGCCGTGGTAGCGGAAGTAGCGATGCACCCAGCTGGCGAAGTTGCCTGCGCCGTTGGTGATGGCCGCGTCCGGCGGCAGGTGCTTCTGCAGCAGCGCAACGACCTCGACCATGTCGACCGCGCCACGTGGCGTCTCCGGCGGAAGTCCGGCCAGCGCTTGCGGCTCCAGATTCGCGAGGTAGTCGGCATTCGCTGCGGCGGTCCAAGCCTCCCAGGGCAACTCGGTCGGCGCACTCAGCACTTCGAGGCTTCGCGCGGCCGAACTCATGCCGGCGTTGATGGCGAGGTCCGCCTGGTAGACCCGGTTGAGCTCTTCAGCGCTCGCGTGGATGTGCACCAGGGTCTGCTTCGGCTTCGGCGCTTCGAGCAGCGTGTAGCCGCTGGTCGTCATCTCGCCGAGCCGCGGGCCGATCGCGATGACCAGATCGCTTTGCCTGACACGCTCGGCCAGCTTCGGATTGATCGCGATGCCGACGTCGCCTGCGTAGAGCGGGTGATGGTTGTCGAAGGTGTCCTGAAAGCGGAAGGCATTCGCGACTGGTAGCTTCCAGTTCTCCGCGAAGCGCTGGAGGGCCTGCGCGGCCTGCGGCGTCCATCCACCGCCACCCGCGATCACCAGCGGGCGCTGCGACTTCAGCAGAAGCTCGCGCAAGGTGCGCAACGCGCCGGGATCGCTCCATGGCTCCACCGCCTCCACCCGCCGCAGCGGCCGAGCCGTCGTCGTGGCGCGCAGCATGTCCTCGGGCAGCACGACCACGACCGGGCCGGGGCGTCCGTTCATCGCCGTGGCGAAGGCGCGTGCGATGTATTCGGGGATACGGTTCGCGTCGTCGATGCGCTCCACACGCTTGGCGAAACCCTTGGTGCTCGGACCGAAGAAACTGCCGTAGTCGACTTCCTGGAAAGCCTCGCGGTCGCGAAAGTCGCTGCCGACATCGCCGACGAACAGCACCATCGGCGTCGAATCCTGGAAGGCGTTGTGCACGCCGATCGATGCATTGGTGGCGCCCGGCCCGCGCGTGACGAAGCAGACACCTGGCCGGCCTGTCAGTTTGCCGTGCGCTTCGGCCATGAACGCGGCGCCGCCCTCCTGGCGATTGACGATGAAGCGGATGCGCTCGCCGTAGGCATGAAAGCCGTCGAGCACCGCGAGAAAACTCTCCCCCGGGACCCCGAAGGCCAGTTCGACACCTTGTTCGACCAGGCATTCGACGATCAGGTGGCCTGCGGGTTGTGATGAGTTCATGTGCGTTGCGCCTCTCTGCTGCAATAGGGTTGCGCGGATTATCTGCGCGCCTTGCATCAGCTTGCCTTAATTCCCCAATTGGTTAAATTCGCTCCCATGAAAGCCCAACCCACGGCACCCGCGGAGCCGCGTTCGCGCGATGCCGACCGCTCGCAACTCGCGATCCTCGCCTCGGCGCGCGATGAATTCGCACAGCGTGGCCTGGCCGGCGCCCGCATGGACAGCATTGCCGCGCGCGCGGGACTGAACAAGCGGCTGATCTACTACTATTTCGGCAGCAAAGACGATCTCTTCCTCGCGGTGCTTGAGGGCACCTACGCTGACATCCGCCAGGCCGAGCAACGCCTGCATCTCGATGAGGTCGAACCGGTCGAGGCCATCCGAAGGCTGATCTCCTTCACCTGGCACTACTACCTCGAGCACCCGGAATTCATCACCCTGCTCAATAGCGAGAACCTGCATCGCGCCGCCCACCTCAAGCGCTCCGAGCGCATCCAGGAGATGAACTCGCCGCTGGTCCAGTTGCTCGACGACGTGCTGGAGCGCGGCAAGCGCGACAACCTCTTTCGTGCCGGCGTGGACCCCGTGCAGCTCTACATCTCGATCGCCTCGCTCTGCTACTTCTACCTGTCGAACAACGACACGCTGTCGGCCGTCTTCGGCCGGAACCTGCGCGCGCCCAAGGCCATGGCGCAGCGTCTGTCGCACATGACCGAACTCGTCCTCGGCTACGTGCTGCGCTGATACGGGTATCTCCTAGGGGCCCGCCGGTTGACGGGCCCGGTGGACTTTCTAGAATCTTTAATTCACTTTCCGGTGAATTGGAAGCACGGCGCGGCCATCCAAGCCACCGGTTTCACGGTCCAACAAAGTCCTGCCGATGCTTCGCAACGTCCTGCTTTCGCCTGCATTGCGGCCCTTCCTGCTCATCCTGATGCTGCTGGTGCTGTGGGACCTCGCGATCCGCCTGTTCAGGATTCCGGCCTATCTCATTCCCCCGCCGCTGCAGGTCGTGCAACAGCTGGTCGCCGAGTGGCCGCGCCTCCTCTCCGAAAGCTGGAAGACCACGCTGGCGACGCTCGGCGGCTTCGGCCTCACCATCGTCATCGGCATCCCGATGGCCATGGTGATCGCCTACTCGCGTGTGGTGGAGTCCTTCGTCTATCCGTTGCTCGTGTTTTCGCAAAGCATTCCCAAGGTCGCGATCGCGCCGCTCTTCGTGGTGTGGTTCGGCTTCGGCATCTTTCCGAAGGTGATCTCGGCCTTCCTGCTGGGCTTCTTCCCGGTGGTGGTTTCCACGGTGATGGGCTTCAAGTCGGTCGAGCCCGACATGCTCGACCTCGCACGCTCGATGGGCGCCAGCCGCCTGCAGACTTTCTTCAAGATCAGCCTGCCGCAGGCCCTGCCCGCGATCTTCAGCGGCCTGAAGGTGTCAGTCACCCTGGCCGTCGTCGGCGCCGTGGTCGGCGAGTTCGTCGGTTCCAATTCCGGCATCGGCTACGTGCTGCAGGTGGCCAACGGCAACTTCGACCTGCCGCTGATGTTCGCCGCGCTGGTGGTGCTCTCGAGCATCGGCGTGATCCTGTTCGTGGCCGTCGACCTGGTCGAGCGGCTGATGATTCCGTGGCACGCCTCGCAGCGCCACGCCCAGTGAGTCCCGTCGCAACAACATCCAACCAGGAGACAACCATGAAGAAACTGCTTCCTTCGCTGCTGGCAGGCGCCGCCACGGCCCTGGCGCTCGCCATGACTCCCGCGCACGCGCAGAACAAGCCGCAGGACAAGGTCACGCTGATGCTCAACTGGTATCTCTACAGCGAGCATGCACCCTTCTTTCTCGGCAAGGAACGCGGCTACTACGCGGAAGAAGGTATCGATCTCGACATCCAGGAAGGCCGGGGCTCCGCCGTCACCGCACAGGCCGTGGCCGCCAAGTCGGCGACCTTCGGCTACATCGACGTCACGACGATGATCAAGGCAGCCGCCAAGGGCGCACCGCTCAAGTCGACGGGCGTGCTGTTTCAGGTCAGCCCAATGTCCGTGATGGGCTTCTCCGAGAAGAACATCAAGACCCCGAAGGACATCATCGGCAAGACAGTGGCGGTCACGCCGGGCGACTCGATGTCGCAGATGTGGCCACTCTTCCTGAAGGCCAACAACATCCAGGCCGACCAGGTGAAGATCGTCTCGGGCGACGCCCAGACCAAGCTCAATGCGGTGACAACCGGGCAGGCAGACCTGCTGCTTGGCTACGTGATGGACCAGGCGATCAAGCTGCAGGACGCGACGGGCAAGTCCGTCACGCCGATCCGCTTCGCCGACTCCGGCGTCAACCAGATCAGCTCCGGGATCATCACCAACAAGAACCTGCTGACCGAGAACCCCGATCTCGTGAAGCGCTTCATGCGCGCCTCCACGCGCGCTGCCGAAGCCGCGGAGAAAGACCCGGCGGCCGCGGTCGACGCAATGCTGAAGGCCAACCCGAAGGCCGGCGTGCGCGACACGCTCATCGTCGGCATGAAGCAAAGCGTGGCGCTTTATCACACCAAGGACACGACCAACCAGCGCCCGTACCGCGTCTCGATGAAGGACGTCAACGACTCGCTCGACCTGCTCGTGCAGTACGGCGGCATGGACGCGGCAACGCGCGGCAAGCCTGAAGACTACGTGACGCTCGACTTCCTGCCGACCAACTGATCCTGCCTCCGCGCGCTCTCACTTCCCCGCTTTCCATGGCCCATGAAAAACTGATCGAAGCGCGCGGCGTCTCGAAGACCTATCAAAGCAAGGACGGCCCGGTCGAATCACTGAAGCCGCTCGACTTCTCGATCCGCGAAGGCGAATTCGTCTCCGTCGTCGGCCCGTCGGGCTGCGGCAAGAGCACGCTCCTGAAGATGGTGGCAGGACTACTGCCGATCAGCGGCGGCACGCTGAGCCTCGCCGGCCAGCCGATCAAGGGTCCGCAGAAGGACGTGGGGATCGTGTTCCAGAGCGCGTTGCTGCTGGCTTGGCGCAGCGTCGAGGACAACATCCTGTTGCAGGCCGAGATCCGCCATCTGCCCAAGGCGGCCGCGCGCGAACGCGCACGCGAGTTGATGAAGATGGCGGGGCTCACGGGCTTCGAGAACAAGTACCCGTGGCAGCTTTCCGGCGGGATGCAGCAACGCGCCTCGATCTGCCGCGCGTTGCTGCACGATCCTTCCGTGCTGCTGATGGACGAGCCCTTCGGCGCACTCGATGCGATGACGCGCGAGAAGATGAACCTCGAACTGCAGCGCATCTGGTCCGCATCGAAGAAGACCGTGCTGCTCATCACGCACAGCATCCCGGAGGCCATCTTCCTCTCGGATCGCGTGATCGTGATGAGCGAGCGCCCCGGTTCGATCGCCGCCATCTACGACATCGATCTGCCGCGCACTCGCCCGATCGATGTGATGGGCACCGAACGCTTTGCCTCCTACGCCCGCACCCTGCGCGCGCACTTCTTCGCGCAGGGCAACCTCGACGCGCACTAGGGCTTCCGCCGTGTCTGCTGTGACTTCATCCTTCGCGCCGCCTGTTCGAGTGCTGGCCGTCGAATTCGGCGTGCGGCCGATGACGCTGCGCCTGCCGTTCAAGTTCGGCGCCGTCACGCTCACGCGCTGTCCCCAGGTGTTCGTGCGCGCCACCGTCGACTGCGGCACGCACGGCGCCGCCGAGGGCTGGGCCGCGGAACTGATGGTGCCCCGCTGGTTCGACAAGCGCGAAGATTTCAGCCAGGCCAACAACGTGCAGCACCTCCAGCAGGCACTGGAAGCCGCGGCGGACGCGTACCGGACCGGCGCGCCGCTGCCGGCCTTTGCGCTGTTCGCGCGTCACTACGAGGCATTGATGACACACGGTGCATCTCTCGGCTTGACCGCACTCTCCGCCGCCTTCGGTCAGGCCGTGCTGGACCGCGCGGTGCTGGATGCACTGTGCCGCGCCATGCAGATCCCGGTCCACGCGGCATTCCGGCGCAATCTGATCGGCATCGGTGACACGTCTCTGGTCGACGACTTGCGCGGATGGGACTGGGACGGGTGGCTCGCCAAGCTGGCTCCATCCCCTTATCTGCACGCGCGACACACCGTAGGCATGCTCGATGCGCTCGAAGGCGACAGCACGGACGCCGCAGGGTTGCCGACCAGCCTGCCCGCCGTCGTGCGCCGCTACGGACACCGCTTCTTCAAGATCAAGCTCGGCGGCCATCCGGAAGCCGACATCGCGCGACTCGATGCAGTGCTCACGACGCTGGACACGGTGGCGCCGGGCCACCAGTTCACGCTCGACGGCAACGAGCAGTACACCGATTCGCATGCGCTGCGCGCACTGTGCGATGGCCTGCGCTCGCTGCCCCGGCTGGCCGCACGGCCCGATGCGCTCCTCTACCTGGAACAACCCGTGCCGCGCGACGCGAGCATGGATTCATCGCTCGCCGCGCTGGACGCGCCGGCGCCGCTGCTGCTGGATGAGGCCGACGGCACGCTCGACGCATTCGCCACCGGCCGCCAACACGGCTGGCGCGGCGTATCGAGCAAGGCCTGCAAGGGTCTCTACAAGGCCGTCATCAACCGGGCACGCTGTGACCATTGGAATCTCTCCGGCGGAGGAAGCGACAGCCGCTGCTTCATGTCCGCCGAGGATCTGACTTGCCAGGCCGGACTGGCGGTCCAGCAGGACCTGGCGCTCGCGTCGCTGCTCGGCCTCTCGCACTGCGAGCGAAACGGCCATCACTACGTCGACGGCTTCGGCGACGCTCCGTCCACCGAAGAGGCCGACTTCGCCTCTGCGCACAGCGACCTGTACGAAACCACGGCAGGCCGGCCCCGTCTTTCCATTCGCGACGGCCGTCTGGCCATCGCCTCACTCGCGCGACCCGGCTTCGCGCACTGCGCCGACCCTGACTTCGACAGCCTGCAACCCCTCTCGCAAGCGCCTGCCCTGGTGTAGACGCCCACTTTTTTTCCTCCCACAACCAAAGAGACATCATGCGATTCACCCGACGCGCCGCCCTCCTTGCCAGCCTCGCCCTCACCGCCTCTTTCGGCGCGACCGCGCAGAACGGCTACCCCAGCAAGCCGATCCGCGTGATCGTCCCGTTCGCGGCCGGCAGCACCACCGACATCATTGCGCGCGCCATCGCCGACAAGATGGGCGCGAGCATGGGCCAGACGCTCGTGATCGACAACCGCGGCGGCGCAAGCGGCACCATCGGCCAGCAGGCCGTGGCGACGGCCGCGCCCGACGGCTACACGATCATGATCCACTCGTCGTCGCACACGGTGAGCCCGTCCACCTTCGCGAAGCTGCCCTTCGACACGGTGACCGACTTCGCCGGCGTCACGCCGATCTCCACGTTGCCGAATGCGCTGGTGATCTCGCCGGCCAAGAACATCAAGACGCTGAAGGAACTGGTCGCCGCCGCCAAGGCCAAGCCCGGCACCGTCAACTTCGCGTCCGCCGGCCAGGGCAGCGCCACCCACCTCAACGCCGAGAAGTTCAAGCTGGCCGCGAAGATCGATGCGACCAACATCCCGTTCAAGGGGTCGGCTGACGCGGTGACCGAGGTGCTTTCGGGCCGCGTCGACTACTACTTCTCGCCGATTGCGCCGGTCATCGGCCAGATCAAGGAAGGCCACCTGCTTGCACTGGCCGTGGGCTCGCCGCAGCGCGCCGCCGCATTGCCCGATGTGCCGACCACCGCCGAAGCCGGCGTGCCCGGCTCCGAATTCAACTTCTGGATCGGGATGATGGCGCCCGCCAAGACGCCGCGCGACATCGTCAACCGCCTGCACGATGAAGTCGCCAAAGCGCTCGCCAGTCCCGAAGTCAAGGAGCGCTTCCTGAAGCTCGGCGCGGATGCATGGACGCTCAAGCCCGAGCAGTTCGACGCCTACATCAAGGACGAAATCGCAAGCAACGCCACCCTGGTGAAGGCCGCCGGCCTCTCGCCAACCAACTAACCCACACACTCAGCGGAGAGAAATCCATGGCACAGCAAAGACTCGGAATCATCATGCACGGCGTCACCGGACGCATGGGCATGAACCAACACCTGATCCGCTCCATCGTCGCGATTCGCGCGCAAGGCGGCGTGACACTCTCGAATGGCGACAAGGTCATGCCCGACCCCATCCTCATCGGCCGCAATGCCGAGAAGATCGAGGCGCTGGCCAAGGCCCACGGCATCACACGCTGGGGGACCGACCTCGACCTCGCACTGGAGAACAAGGACGACACGATCTTCTTCGACGCCGGCACCACGCAGATGCGCCCGACGCTGCTGGCCAAGGCCATCCGCGCCGGCAAGCACGTCTACTGCGAGAAGCCGATCGCGACCAACCTCAACGAAGCGGTCGAGATCGCCCGTCTCGCCGAAGGCTCGGGCCTGAAGCACGGCGCGGTGCAGGACAAGCTCTTCCTGCCCGGCCTGCGCAAGCTCGACATGCTGCGCCGCGCGGGCTTCTTCGGCCGCATGCTCTCGGTGCGCCTGGAGTTCGGCTACTGGGTGTTCGAAGGCGACCTGCAGCCGATCCAGCGCCCCTCGTGGAACTACCGCAAGGAAGACGGCGGCGGCATGATCCTGGACATGATGTGCCACTGGCGCTATGTGCTGGACAACCTGTTCGGCGAAGTGCAGTCGGTGTCCTGCATCGGCGCCACGCACATCCCCAAGCGCTGGGACGAGGAAGGCAAGCCCTACGAAGCCACCGCCGACGACGCGGCCTACGCCACCTGCGAACTCAAGGGCCACAACGGCGAGCCGGTGATCGCGCAGATCAACATGAGCTGGGTCACGCGCGTACGCCGCGACGATCTGGTGACCTTCCACGTGGACGGCACCGACGGCTCCGCCGTGGCGGGCCTGTCGTCGTGCCGCGCGCAATCGCGCGTCGCGACGCCGCGCCCCGTGTGGAATCCGGACGAGAAGCAGACCACGAACTTCTTCGACCAGTGGCAGGAGATCCCGGACTCGCAGGTCTACGACAACGGCTTCAAGATCCAGTGGGAACACTTCATTCGCCACGTGGTCGAGAACGCGCCCTACAAGTGGACGCTGCCCGAAGGCGCCAAGGGCGTTCAACTGGTCGAGACCGCGCTCGAAAGCTGGAAGGACCGTCGCTGGGTCGACGTGCCCACGCTGAAGATCTGAGTCACGCCATGGCCATCGCACTCACCCTCCCCACCGCGAGCGGCGCGCTCGCGCCCTACACGCTGCGCGGCACCACGCCGGTGAAGCCGCCGGCGGGCGCCAAGTTCAACCGCATCGCCTATTCGGCCGCGCACGTCGTTGCCGATCCGCTGGCTGCCGTCGATCCCTGGCTGCAATGTGCGGTCGACTGGGACGCGACCATCGACTACCGCCGCCACCTCTGGTCTCTGGGCCTGGGCGTCGCCGAAGCCATGGACACCGCGCAGCGCGGCATGGGCCTCGACTGGCCGACCTCGCTCGAACTGATCCGCCGCTCGCTCGACGCCGCCAAGGATGTTCCCGGTGCGCTGGTCGCCTCCGGTTGCGGCACCGATCATCTGAACCTCGACGAGGTCAAGAACGTCGACGACGTGATCCGCGGCTACGAGGAGCAGATGGCGGCGATCGAGGCGCTCGGAGGCAAGCTGATCGTCATGGCGAGCCGCGCGCTCGCCCGCGTCGCGAAGAGCCCCGCCGACTACGAGCGCGTGTACGACCGCATCTTGTCGCAAGCCCGGCAGCCTGTGGTTCTGCACTGGCTCGGCGACATGTTCGACCCGGCGCTCGCCGGCTACTGGGGTACGGCCGACGTCGACCGCGCCATGGATACCGCGCTCGGCATCATCGCAGCGCATCCGGACAAGGTCGACGGCATCAAGATCTCCCTGCTCGACAAGGACAAGGAGATCGCGATGCGCCGTCGTCTCCCGGCCGGCGTACGCATGTACACCGGCGACGACTTCAACTACGCCGAGTTGATCGCCGGCGATGGCCACGGCAGCGAGCCGACCCACGGCAAGAGCGATGCGTTGCTGGGCATCTTCGACGCGATCGCGCCGGCCGCGAGCGCCGCATTGGGCGAACTTGCGCAAGGCAACATCGAGAAGTTCCACGCCATCCTCGGCCCGACAGTGCCGCTGTCGCGCCACATCTTTGCGGCGCCGACGCGCTTCTACAAAACGGGCGTGGTCTTCATGGCCTGGCTCAACGGTCACCAGAGCCAGTTCACGATGGTGGGCGGCCAGCAGAGCACGCGGTCGTTGCAGCATTTCGCGGAACTGTTCCGTCTGGCTGACGCGGCCAATCTGCTCGAGCAGCCGGAGTTGGCGGTTCGGCGCATGAAGACTCTGCTGGCGCTGCACGGCGTCGAAGGTTGATTCAGCCATGCGCGACTTCTCGCAGAACCACGACTGGCTGTCGATCAACACCGCGACGATCCGCAAGCAGCTCGGCGCGGAGGTGCCGCTCGATCGCATCATCGACCAGTGCGCCGCGCGTGGCATCCGCGCCATCAGCCCCTGGCGTGACCAGGTCGCGGCGGTCGGGCTCGACAGGATCGCGAAGCAGCTCAAGGCACAAGGCATCGGGCTGTCGGGCTACTGCCGCGGCGGCTTCTTCCCCGCACCCGATGCGGCGGGACTGAAGGCCGCGCTCGACGACAACCGCCGGGCCATCGACGAAGCAAAGACGCTCGACGCACCCTGCCTCGTGCTGGTCGTCGGCGCCTTGCCCGGCGCGCTGGACGGCAATGCGCTCTACAAGGACATCGGCCGAGCACGCGGCGAAGTGCGCGACGGCATCGCGGCGTCGCTCGACTACGCCCGCGAAGTCGGCATGCCGCTGGCCATCGAGCCCCTGCATCCGATGCAGGCCGCCGACCGCGCCTGCGTCAACACGATGGAGCACGCGCTCGATCTGTGCGACGAACTCGATCCGGCACGCTCCGGCATGCTCGGCGTCGCGCTCGACATCTATCACGTGTGGTGGGATCCGAAGCTGCAGCAGCAGATCGCCCGCGCCGGCAAGGAACGCCTGCTCGCCTACCACGTATGCGACTGGCTCACGCCCACGCGCGATCTGCTCTCCGACCGCGGGATGATGGGCGACGGCGTGGTCGAGCTGAAGAAGATCCGCGGCTGGGTCGAGGCGGCCGGCTTCCAGGGCTTCAGCGAGGTCGAGATTTTCTCGGTGCTGGACTGGTGGAAGCGCTCAGGCGAGGAGACGCTGGACACTTGCATCCAGCGACACCGGGAGGCTGTCTGACGCGCGCGGTTGTGCTGCAATTCGCAGCATGGCCGCACCGACCCTCGATGACCTGCGCCGCTACGCGGTAGCGCGCACCCTCTTCAACGCCACCTCCCTGCCGCAAGCCATTCGGCGGCTCGGCTTCGTGCAGGCTGATCCGATTCGTGCGCCTGCGCGTGCACAGGACCTGACACTGCGCCACCGCGTCAAGGACTACCGGGCCGGCGATCTGGAACGCCGCTACGCGCAACTGCCGATCGAAGAGGACTGCCTCGTCAACTACGGCTTCCTGCCGCGCGAGCATCTGGCGCTCATGCATCCGCGCGAGGCGGCCAGCGCCTGGGACGCCGAGACACGACGCAAGGCCGCCGATGTGCTGGCCTTCGTGCGAGAGCACGGACCGGTGCATCCGCGGCTGGTGGAGCAGCATTTCGCGCACGGGCGAGTGAAGAACTACTGGGGCGGCTCGAGCAACGCAAGCACGCATCTGCTCGATGGCATGCACTACCGCGGCATGCTGCGTGTGAAACGGCGCGAAGGCGGCACGCGGATCTATGAAGCGGTGACGCATCCTCCCGCAGACGACAGTCCGACCGCCCGCGCGCAACGCGCAGCGGCCCTGATCGATCTGGTGGTGCGCAAATACGCGCCTCTGCCGTCTTCGAGCCTGACCTACCTCGTTCGCCTGCTGGGCTACGGCGCGCCACATCTCTCCGCGCAGACGCAGACGGCCCTGCGCCTGGCGCGCGAGAAGTTCGCGAGTTGCCGCATCGACGGCACGACCTGGTACTGGCCCGCCGACGAGAACCCGGCCTCGCGGCGCCACGCGCCTGACGACGCGCTCCGTCTGCTCGCGCCCTTCGACCCCGTGGTGTGGGACCGGCGTCGCTTCGAGCTGTTGTGGAACTGGACATACAAGTTCGAGGGCTACACGCCGGCGCCGAAGCGCCAGTTTGGTTACTACGCCTTGCCGCTGCTGCTGAACGATCGCGTCATGGGGTGGGCCAATGTGTCGACTCACCAAGGGCAGTTGCAGCCGGCCTTCGGCTTTGCCGGCAAGAAGCCGACGGGCCCCGCGTTCCGGGCGGCGCTCGATGACGAGTTGCAGCGAATGACGGTGTTTCTCGCCGGACGCCCCGATCCCCGCCCGCATTCGGGGGTCTTGCCGCTTCCGTGACAGCGCGCTTTTGCCGCTTTGCCTAGAATCTGCGTCGTTCCGGCTCAGGCCGGAGCAAGCGTTCTCAGGGCGGGGTGCAATTCCCCACCGGCGGTGATGGCGGCGAAAGCCGCACGAGCCCGCGAGCGCCTGCGGCGCGCCATGCGCCGCAGGGTCAGCAGACCTGGTGAGATCCCGGGGCCGACGGTCACAGTCCGGATGAAAGAGAGCGCGATCCTGTTGTCGGGCAGGCGTGTTCACGCGCGTGCCGGGCCTCGGGTTCGTGCGCCCTGATTCAGGAAATCCTTCAAAAGGCACACCATGAGTCAGATCAACGACCTTCCCCTTTCCGCCATCCCCGCATCGGACGCCCCGCGCGGGCAGCGCATCGCCTTCGTGCAGGCGCAGTGGCATTCGGACATCGTCCACCAGGCGCGCGACGCCTTCCTCGCCGAAATGAAGCGGCAGGGCGTGCCGCTCGACACCATCGACGTGTTCGACGTACCCGGTGCATTCGAGATCCCGCTGCATGCCAAGCGGCTCGCCACCTCGGGCCGCTACGCCGCCATCGTCGGCTGCGCGCTGGTGGTCGACGGCGGCATCTACCGCCATGAGTTCGTCGCCAGCACGGTGGTGAATTCGCTGATGACGGTGCAACTCGAGACCAACGTGCCGATCCTCTCGGCGGTGCTCACGCCGCACCACTTCCACGAGCACGTGGAGCACCGCAAGTACTTCCACGCCCATTTCGCGGTCAAGGGCACCGAGGCGGCGGAAGCCTGCGTCAAGACCATCGAAGGACTTCGGCGCGTGGAGGCGCTGATCGCCGCTTGAGTTCCGCGCAAAATGGCGCGATGCAACCCAAGTCTTCCTCCATCACCATCTTCCACAACCCCGCGTGTGGCACCTCGCGCAACACGCTGGCCCTGATCCGCGACAACGGCTTCGAACCCGAAGTGGTCCAGTACCTCAAGACGCCACCGACCAAGGCGCAGTTGCATGAGCTCGTGACGGCGATGGGCGTTCCGGTGCGCGACATCCTGCGTCAGAAGGGAACGCCCTACGACGAGCTCGGCCTCGGCGACCCGAAGTGGACCGACGACCAACTGCTGGATTTCATCGTCGAGCACCCGATCCTCATGAACCGCCCGATCGTCGCCACGCCGATCGGCACGCGCTTGTGCCGGCCTGCGGAGCAGGTGCTCGAGATCCTTCCCAAGCCATGACGCATTCCCGCGGCCTCAACCGGCGCGAGCGAACAGCACGGGAAGCGACGACGCCAGAAGCGCCACGCCCGACAAAGTCAACAGCCCCAGAACGATCTGCCGGAAAGCCGCCTCGCTGAGGCCTGCATAAAGCCGGGCGCCGAGCAGCACGGGCACCAGCACCGCCAGCGCGACGATCCCGAGCAGGGGCACCATCGCAGCGCTGACCATGCCTGCGCCCAGATAGAGCGCAAAGGCGACCGCCAGCATCGAGAGATTGAAGTTCTGGATCACGGCACGCTGCACGTCCTTGTCCAGGCGGCGCAGCGTGCACCAGAGGGTCGGGATCGCGCCCGTGAAGCCGCCCAGGCCACCGCACACGCCGCCGAGCATGCCGGTGACGGCGTCGGCAACCCGTCCGCCCACGGTGATCCTCGGCAGATTTCGCGCCATCAGCATCGCCGGGCACCAGATCACCAGCAAGCTGCCGAGACAGGCCTTGAACAGGGGCACGTCGAGTCGCGGGAGCAGCCAGACACCGACCGGCAGGCCGACCAGCCCGCCCAGGATGAAAGGCAGCAGCAACGCCTTGTCGAAGCCGCGCCGCGTCGTCACCGCCGCGATGATCTGCCCGGTGAGCCCGCCGAAGGTCGCCAGCACTGCCGCAAGCTTCGGGTCCACCGTCCATGCCCAGATCGACATCGAGACCATGGAAAACGCAAAGCCCGACAGGCCCTGCACGAAGCCAGCCACCACCGCGCCCAGCGCGACGATCAGGTAGAGCGACAAAGCCGGTCGCGCTTCAGGCTGAGACGGGCACCAGCGCTTCGCGCCGGACGCGTCTCACGTTGAACGCACTGGCGATCAGCACGCCCTGCACCACCGCCAGGCCGACGATCACGCTCGCGTACTGGCCGTGGTCCATCAGCCGGCCGAAGATCAGCGGCGCCACGGCCTGCCCGATATCCAGGCCCGCATAGACGACGCCATAGACGCGGCCCGAAGCATTCGCCGGCGTCGAGCGCTTGACCAGCAGGTCGCGCGATGGCCCCGCGATGCCGGTTGCAAAGCCCATCGCGCCGAACATCACCGGCACCAGGAAGGGCGCGAAGTCCGCCAGCGCGAGTACGAGCGCAATAGACGCTGCCACGCCGAAACCCGCGCCGACGACGCGCTCGCAGCGCGACGGGTCGGACGCGAGGAAGCCACCCACCACCATGCCTGCCGCACTGGCGACCATGTAGACGGTCAGGCAGATGGCGATCAGCGTCACCGGCACCGCGTGCAGACGCCCTGCCGCAGCGGGCGCGAAGGTCTGCACCACGCTCAATGCCATCGCGTAGAAGAAGAAAAAGCCGAAGCACATCCACACCGCGGGAATCTTCAGGAACGCGAATTCGCTGCCTGCAGCCACGTCGGCGCCTGCCGCCTTGTGCACCGCCTTCACGTCCAGCGACAGCACGCTGCGATAGGCCCAGAGGATGAGCATCACGACCACGGCCACCACGCCCGCGGAGGCGAGCGCCACGCGCCACGAGAAGGCCATCGCCAACGGCACCACGAAGGCCGGCGCCAGCGCCCAGCCGAGGCTGCCGGTGATGCCGTGGACGCTGTAGGCATGTCCGAGCCGCGTCGGCGCGACCTTGCGATTGAACAGTGTGTAGTCGACCGGATGGAACACCCCGTTGCCCACGCCCGCCACGACGGCACAGCCGAGCAGCATCCAGTAGCTCTGCGCCAGCGCATAGCCGAAGGCGGCGAGACCCAGCATCCCGAGCCCGACGAACAGCACCGGCCGCGGGCCCAGCTTGTCGACGATGAAACCCGAGGCCGCCTGCACGATGCACGAGACCACGAAAAACACAGTGAGCACCGCGCCGAGTTCGGTGTAGCTCACGTTGAACGCATCCTTGAGCCATGGGAACAACGGCGGCAGCACGAGTTGGCTGAAATGGCTGATGGCGTGCGCCAAGCCGACCAGGCCGATCAGTTTGGCATCGGAGCCCAGGGTGGTCGTGGCGGCGGTCGCGTTGGAGGAAGACATGGATTGCAACAACAAACTGGATTGGACGTCGATCCTAAGCCAGCGCGTCGCGGCAGAATGGCGATACAGAGACAACATTTGTCGAAATCATGCCGTCCACCGCCCCGCCTCCGGCGCCCGTCGACACGAGCACCAAGCGCCCCAACTCGCCCCACCCCGACGCCACGACGAGCGTGGGCCCCCTGACGCCTCATCTGTACGAGCCCAACGCGCTGCGCCCGCTGCGGGCCAAGGAGCACTTTCTCAAGGCCGACACACTGGTCGACCTGCACAAGCATCCGTGGCCACAACTGACCTTCTCGACGCGCGGCGTGATCCGCCTGAGCACGGAAGACGGCAGCTACATCGTGCCGCCCTCGCGCGCCCTGTGGGTACCGGCCGACATGGCGCACAGCGTCACGCTGATCGAGGACGCCGAACTTCGCACCGTGTACCTCCATAGCTGGCTCGGGCCGGCATGGGAGAGGTGCGAGGTACTGGAGATCAGCCCCTTGCTGCGGGCGCTGATGCTCGCGCTCGATACGACACCGGACGGCCTGCCGCCGGCGGATCCCCATGCAGCGCAGCGCGAACGGTGGATTGCGCCACTTCTGGTCGATGAACTCGAGCGCGCGACGCAAATCCGTATCGACGTCCCGCTGCCCTCCGACAAGCGGCTGCGCCAGTTGTGCGAAGCGTTGCTGCGCAATCCGGCCAACCGCGCCACGCTGGCCGAACGCGCCGAGGCCATCGGTGCCAGCGAGCGCACCGTGGCACGCCTGTTTCGCGACCAGCTCGGGATGAGCTGGCAGCAGTGGCGTCAGCAGGCCGTGCTCGCCCACGCACTGCCCTTGCTCGCGCGCGGCATGGCGGTGAGCCAGGTCGCCTCAGCGAGCGGCTATGCAACCGACAGCGCCTTCTGCGCGATGTTCAAGGCGGCAACGGGGCAATCGCCGACGGCGTTCCAGCACAAGAGACGGTCCTAGCCGCCGCAGCGCCGGGCGCTTTCGTATCATCGCCGGGTGCATTTCCCACCTTTCCGCGCACCAAGGCCATGGCCTTGAATCGCCACCAGCTCACGCGCTGGTTCCCCTTCCTTTCCTGGCCGCGCCCCGACCGGGCCCTCCTCATCAACGAGGCCACGGCCGGCGTCACGGTGGCGCTGATGGTCATCCCGCAAGGCGTTGCCTACGCCGCGCTGGCGGGAATGCCACTGGTGACAGGCGTGTATGCCGCGCTGCTGCCGGCACTGGTCGCGCTGCTCTTCAGTTCCTCGGCGCGGCTGTCGGTCGGGCCCACGGCGTTGACGAGCCTGCTGGTCGGCGCGTCCCTCGCGCCGCTCGCCATTCCGGGCAGCAGCGAATGGGTCGCCTTCGCCGTCTGGCTGACCCTGTTGTCGGGAGCGATGCAGGTGGTGCTGGGCGCGGCGCGCTTCGGCTGGCTGCTGCGCATGGTGAATTCGCCAGTATTGATGGGCTTCACGCAAGGCGCGGCCGTGTTGATCACGCTCTCGCAACTGCCGGCGCTGCTGGGCTTCACGGGGCGCTCGTTCGCCCAGGTGCTGCATGGACCGCCGCCCGACTCGATCGCGATCGCATTCGGCCTGGGCGGCATGGCGATGTTGTGGCTGGGCAAGCGGATGATGCCGCGCTTCCCGACCACCATGGCGCTCGTCGCAGTCGCGGCGGCCGCCAGTGCCGCGGTCGGCTATGCGCTGAAGGGCGGCGCGGTGATCGGCAAGCTTCCCTCAGGGTTGCCCTCGCTCTACTGGCCGGGCGGGCTGTCACTGAACCAGTTGGGCACGCTGCTTCTACCGGCCTTCCTGATCACGCTCGTGAGCTTTCTCGAAACGGCTTCGAGCGCCAAGGTGGACAACGCGCGCGCCGGCAAGCTGTGGAACGAAAACCAGGACCTGATCGGCCAGGGGCTGGGCAAGATCGCTTCGGGCCTCACGGGCTCATTCCCGACCAGTTCATCGTTCTCGCGCTCGGCAATCACGCTCTACGCGGGCGCCAAGACCCAGTGGGCGACGCTCTTCAGCGTCGCGGTGGTCGCGGCTGCATTGCTCTGGGCCATGCCGCTGCTCTATCACGTGCCGCAGGCGGTGCTGGCATCGATCGTGGCGACGGCAACCATCGGCCTGCTGCGGCCATCTGCTTTCGTCGCCCTGTGGCACATCTCGCGTATCGAGGCGGCCATCGCGCTCAGCACCTTTGCGCTGACCATCGCCACCGCACCATCGATCTATTGGGGCGTGCTGGGTGGCCTGCTCGCGGCGCTGGCGCACTACATGTACCGGCATCTGCATCCGAGGATCATCGAAGTCGGCCTGCACCCGGACGGCAGCCTGCGCGACCGTCACCTGTGGCATCTGCCGCTGCTTGCGCCCGACCTCTATGCGCTGCGCATGGATGCGGAACTCGACTTCGCGTCCGCCAGCACGCTGGAGCGCGCCGTCACCGTTGCATTGGCCGAGCGGCCCGGCCTGACCGATGTGTGCCTCTTTGCGCAGCCGATCAACCGCATCGACATCACGGGCGCCGAAGTCTTCGGCAGCATTCGCCGGCTGCTCGAATCGCAGGGCGTGCGCTTTCACATCTCGGGCCTCAAGCTGCCTGCGCAGCAGGTGCTCGACCGCGCCGGGCTGCTGGCGCCCGGGCCGATGCTCTTCAGCTACCGGACCGACGCCGAGGCGCTGGCGGCCCTATCCAACGCGTCCGGCACTCCTCGAGACAACCTCAATCCCTCACCGGCCCACGCAGGCTCTTGATGGCCGAGCGCTGGCTCTTGCCCTCGAGCCGGCGCTGCCGCGCGCCGTAGCTTGGCTTGGTGGCGCGACGCACGCGAGGCGGCGCGGCAACGCTGTCGACCAGTTCCTGCAGGCGTGCGAGCGCATCGGCGCGATTCATGTCCTGGCTGCGGTGCTTTTGCGCCTTCAGCACGAGCACGCCCTCCTGCGTGATGCGGCTGTCGCGCAAGGCGAGGAGGCGCTCCTTGACATCGTCGGGCAGCGAGCTGGCCGGGATGTCGTAGCGCAGATGCACCGCGCTGGAGACCTTGTTGACGTTCTGTCCGCCCGCGCCCTGCGCACGGATCGCGCTGAACTCGACCTCCAGCGGATCGATCAGGACGGGTGGGTGCGGCAAGGTCATCCGCTATTCTGGCTTGCGTCGAGGCGCCTTATCGCGCCCGACACGCTCACTCCTCACGCGATACCGGCCGCGCCTGAACGTCGGTCACCTGGCCGGGATCGCGCAAGCGCACCGGGCTGTCGGCCTCCTGGCCTCGTGCGCGGGCGGCGACGACATCTGCCGCCGTCGGCTCGGCGGGACGGCCCGCCGCCCGGAAGCGATCGAAGCCGCCGCGCGGGTCAAAGCGCATCACCCACGGCTTCACGGGCTGCCCCGTGAGGCGCGCCCATCCGTAACGCAGCCCCCAGACCATTGCCAGCAGAAGCACGGAAACGGCCAGGCTGGCCGCGAAGATGAGGCCGAGGAAGAACAGGACCAGGCGCAGAAAAAAGTTCAGCATCGGGTTTAGGCCACGGCCTCGGCGCTTTGTTCCCCGGCTTTGCGAAACGCGAACTGCCCAGGCGCCTGGATCGGGTCGGTGGTCACGACGATCGTGTCCTTCGGCCCGAAGCTTCCGTCGAGCAGCAGCTTCGACAACGGGTTCTCGATGCGCTGCTGGATCGCTCGCTTGAGCGGCCGCGCACCGAACACCGGATCGAAGCCGACCTTGGCGATCTCCGCCAGCGCCGCCGGTGACACATCGAGCCCCAGGTCCATCTTCGCCAGGCGCTCCTGCAGCACCTTGAGCTGGATCGCCGCGATCGCCTCGATGTTCTTCGCGTCGAGCGCATGGAACACGACCGTCTCGTCGATGCGGTTGAGGAACTCGGGCCTGAAGTAGTTCTTCAGCTCGTCCCAGACCGCCTCCTTGATCTCTTCGCCCGGCCTGCCCACCATCGCCTGGATGATCGGCGAGCCGATGTTGCTGGTCATGACGATCACCGTGTTCTTGAAGTTCACGGTGCGGCCCTGACCGTCGGTCAGGCGACCATCGTCGAGCACTTGCAGCAGCACGTTGAAGACATCCGGGTGCGCCTTCTCGACCTCGTCGAGCAGCAGCACGCTGTAGGGCTTGCGGCGAACGGCTTCGGTCAGGTAGCCGCCCTCCTCGTAGCCCACGTAGCCGGGCGGCGCACCAATCAGACGCGCGACCGAATGCTTCTCCATGAACTCGCTCATGTCGACGCGGATCAGGTGATCCTCGCTGTCGAACAGGAAGCCCGCGAGCGCCTTGCACAGCTCCGTCTTGCCCACGCCCGTGGGGCCCAGGAACAGGAAGGAGCCCGTGGGACGGTTCGGGTCCGACAGCCCCGAGCGCGAGCGGCGGATCGCGTTGGCGACCGCACCGATGGCCTCGTCCTGGCCGACCACGCGCTCGTGCAGCTTGCCTTCCATCATGAGCAGCTTGTCGCGCTCGCCCTGCATCAGCTTCGAGACCGGGATGCCGGTGGCGCGCGCCACGACCTCGGCGATCTCTTCGGCGCCGACCTGCGTTCGCAGCAAGGTGGGTACGCTGGACTTGCCCTTGTTCGCTTCCGTCTCCTGCGCTTCCTTCAGGCGTTTCTCGAGCCCCGGCAGCTTGCCGTATTGCAGCTCGGCCACCTTGTTGAAGTCACCCTTGCTGGTGAACTCGGCGATCTGGAACTTGATCTTGTCGATCTCTTCGCGGATCTGCGCGCTGCCCTGGGCCTGCGCCTTCTCGGCTTGCCAGATTTCGTCGAGATCGGCGATTTCCTTCTGCAGTCTGGCGATCTCGTCCTCGATCAGGCCGAAGCGCTTCTGCGAGGCCTCGTCCTTTTCGCGGCGCACGGCTTCGCGCTCGATCTGCAGCTGGATCAGGCGGCGGTCCAGACGATCCATGGCCTCTGGCTTCGAGTCCATCTCGATCTTGATCTTGGCCGCAGCCTCGTCGATCAGGTCGATGGCCTTGTCGGGCAAGAAACGGTCGGTGATGTAGCGGTCGGACAGCTCGGCCGCCGCGACGATCGCCGGGTCGGTGATGTCGACGCCATGGTGGACTTCGTACTTCTCCTTCAGGCCGCGCAGGATCGCGACCGTCGCTTCGACGCTCGGCTCACCCACGAGGATTTTCTGGAAGCGGCGCTCCAGCGCGGCGTCCTTCTCGATGTACTTGCGGTATTCGTCGAGCGTGGTCGCGCCGACGCAGTGCAACTCGCCGCGTGCAAGGGCCGGCTTGAGCATGTTGCCCGCATCCATCGCGCCCTCGGCCTTTCCTGCTCCGACCATGGTGTGAAGCTCGTCGATAAAGACGATGGTCTGGCCTTCGTCCTTCGCGAGTTCGTTGAGCACGGTCTTCAGGCGTTCCTCGAACTCGCCGCGGTACTTGGCACCGGCGAGCAGCGCCGCCATGTCGAGCGACAGCACGCGCTTGCCCTTGAGCGATTCGGGCACTTCACCCGCGACGATGCGCTGTGCGAGACCTTCGACGATCGCGGTCTTGCCGACGCCGGGTTCGCCGATGAGCACGGGGTTGTTCTTGGTGCGACGTTGCAGCACCTGGATGGCACGGCGGATTTCCTCGTCGCGGCCGATGACCGGGTCGAGCTTGCCGAGACGCGCACGCTCGGTGAGGTCGAGGCAATACTTCTTGAGCGCTTCTCGCTGGCCTTCGGCATCGGCGCTGTTCACGCCCTGCCCGCCGCGCACCGCTTCGATCGCGGCTTCGAGTGATTTGCGCGTGACACCATTGCTGCGCGCAAGGTTGCCGATATCGGCCTTGCTGTCCGCCAGTGCCAGCAGGAAGAGTTCGCTCGCAATGAACTGGTCGTTGCGCTTGATCGATTCCTTCTCGGTCGCCTGCAGCAGCTTGCCGAGTTCGGGGCCGACCTGCACTTGGTCATGGCCCTGCACTTGCGGCAGCTTCTTGATGGCGGCTTCGGCGGCATGCAGCAGGCCGGGCACGTTGGCGCCGGCACGCTCCAACAGCGCCCGAGGACCGTCGTCCTGGCGCAGCATGGCGACCAGCAGGTGGACAGGTTCGATGTACGCGTTGTCATTGCCCAAGGCGAGCGACTGGGCGTCCGCGAGGGCTTCCTGGAATTTGGTGGTGAGTTTGTCTTGGCGCATGGCTTGATTCCTGCATTCAAAATAGGGCTGTTCCGAGGCGATATCAAGACCGTCCGGACTTTTTTCATCAAGCAATCATTTGGAGTCGACAGATGCTGAAGTCAACATGGGGTGGCGCCTCGCGCCTGATGCGCGGCGTTTTCGCGGCGGGCCTGCTGGCCGCCGGGGGAATGGCGCTCGCGCAGCCCGCCGGCACGCCGATCCGGCTATTGGTCGGATTCCCAGCCGGCGGCGGCACCGACGTCATTGCCCGTACGCTGGCCGAGAAGCTCAAGGACCAGCTGGGCAGCCCTGTCGTGGTCGAGAACCGCGCGGGCGCAGGCGGCCAGATCGCCGCGCAGGCGCTCAAAGCCTCGCCGGCCGACGGCCACACGCTCTTCCTCTCGCATGACCACTCGATCTCGATTCTGCCGCTGGTGGTGAAGAACCCGGGCTTCGATCCGGCGCGCGACTTCGTCCCCGTGGCGGGCTTCGCGACCTTTGCCAATGCGCTCGCCGTGTCCGGTGGCACGCCGGCCAAGTCGGTCAATGAGTACGTGGCGTGGGTGAGGACCCAGCGCGGCGGCAAGGACACCATCGGCGTGCCGGCACCCGCCTCGATCCCCGAGTTCCTGGTCAAGCTGATCGGCACCAAGTACAAGCTCGACCTCCAGGCAGCACCCTACCGCGGCAGCGCGCCGATGATGGCCGACATGCTGGGCAACCAGATCAGCGCGGGCATCGGCTCCGTTCCCGACTTCATCGAGAACCAGAAGGCCGGCAAGATCCGCGTGGTTGCCGTGATCGGCGGCAAGCGTCAGGCCGTGCTGCCGCAAGTGCCCACCTTCGCGGAACTCGGCCTGTCGGGACTGGAAGACCTGCCTTATTACGGCATCTTCGCGCCGGTGGGCACGCCGCAGCCGGTGATCGATCGCTTCGGCGAAGCGCTGTCGAAGGTGCTCGCCATGCCTGATGTGCGCGAGCGCCTGGTGGCCATGGGCTTGACGGTCAGCTTCATGCCGCAAGGGCAATTCGCTGGTCGCGTGCGCAGCTATACGCAGACTTGGGAACAGATCATTAGAGCCAGCGGCTTCCAGCCCCAGTAACTGGCTCGCGTCAGGCGTTGCTGGCGGTGATGCCCCAGCGCGCCAGCGCTGCGTCGTCGTCGACCCTGGCGTCGACCCAGCGCGCACCTTCGGGCGTCTGTTCCTTCTTCCAGAACGGCGCCTGGGTCTTGAGATAGTCCATCAGGAATTCGCAGGCCTGGAAGCTCTGGCCGCGATGGGCCGAGATGACGGCCACCATCATGATCTGGTCCAGCGGCTGCAACAGCCCAACGCGGTGGACCACACGGGCGCCGAGGATGTCGAAGCGGCGATGCGCCTCGTCGATCATGGCCTCGATCGCCTTCTCGGTCATGCCGGGGTAATGCTCCAACTCCATCGAAGCGACCGTGCTCCCGTCGTTCCGGTCACGCACCGTGCCGATGAAGCTGCAGATCGCCCCCACGCGCGCGTCGGCCTGGCGCAACGCGGCAACCTCCGTCTGCAGATCGAAGTCTTCGGTTTGGATCGAAACACGTGCACCGGTCATCCCGGGATTGTGGCACTGCGATAGACTCCGCCGATGCCTTCCCGTGCCCTGCAACGCCTTCTTTCTTCCCACGAAGAACCGGCCTGCGTGCGCCAGCAAGGCAAAGCCAAAAAACCCAAGCTCGTCTGACCGGAGCTTCGGTTCCGTCGTCGGATGAGCGACGGAACTGCAAGACCCAGGTCGAAGCTGGTTGTGCGCGCGCATTCGACGATGGTTGCTTCCATCGGTCGATTCCTGAAAGGAAATTTCGCGTGCAAGACACACACTCCCTCTCCCCCGATTTCTCGGGCCTCTGGATTCCGCTCGTGACGCCGTTTCGCGACGAGGCAGTTGACCATCCGGCACTGGCTCGGTTGGTCGAGCAACTCGCGCCCACCGGCATCGCGGGCTTCGTCGTCTGCGGATCCACGGGTGAAGCAGCCGCGCTCGACAGCGAAGAACAACTGGCGGTGCTAGATACCGTCGCCAGGACGGCACGGTCGCTGCCGCGCATCATGGGCATCTCGGGCTACCACCTTGGCAAGACGCGGGAGTGGGTGCGCCGACTCGCCGATCGCGAATTGGCCGGACTGCTCGTGCCCGCGCCAAGTTACATCCGGCCGTCGCAGGCGGGACTCATCGATTGGTTCAGCGAGATTGCCGGGGCTGGCGCGGTGCCGCTCCTGATTTACGACATCCCCTACCGCACCGGCAGCACCCTGACGCGCGAGACGCTGCTTGCACTCGCAGACCACCCGCTCATCCGCGCTATCAAGGACTGCGGTGGCGACGCGGGCAAGACACGCGCGCTGATCGCGGACGGCCGGCTCCAAGTGCTGGCTGGCGAAGACGCGCAGATGTTCAGCACGGTGGCCGAGGGCGGCGCCGGCGCCATTGCCGCCAGTGCGCACCTGCAGACCGAACGTTTCGTCAAGGTACTGCGCCTGCTTCGCGAAGGCAGCCTTGCCGATGCCCGTGCGCGATGGCAGCCCTTGCTGCCGCTGATCGAAGCACTTTTCAGCGACGCCAATCCCGGACCGCTCAAGGTCATTCTTGCCAACGAGGGCATGATGCAGGACGACTTGCGGGCGCCGATGACGCGCGCTTCGGACGAGCTACGCGAGCGCTTGCTGGAAATCCAGGCCGCGCTCAGCCGCCCGTGACGGGTGGAAAGAAGGCGACCTCGCTGCCGTCGCGCAGTTCGGCGCCCTCGCCGCACATCACCTGATCGAGCGCCATGCGTACCGCGCGGCCGCGCGCAAGCACGCTGGCGTGCGGTTCGCCACGCGCGATCAATTCATCACGCAGCGCGCCGAGGTCGGATGCGGTGGTTTCCACCGCTTCGCTGCCCGTTCCGAGCGCTTCGCGGACGGAGGCGAAATAGCGGACGTTGATCTTCATGCTCAGGCCAGCAGCAACGCGAACGGAATGAACTGCACGGTATCGCCGGCCTTGAACGGCTGGCCGGCAGGCGTATCGATCACGCCGTCGCCCCAGACCGTGGATGTCAACACACCCGAGCTCTGGTTGGCGAATACATCGAGCCCGCCCGCCGCATTGCGACGTGCGCGCAGAAACTCGCGACGGCGATCGGCGCGCGGCCAGTCGAAATCGGCGCGCATGGGGATCGCCTGCGGCGCCACGCGCGCTGCACCTTGCAAGGTGAGCAGAAATGGCCGCACGAGCAGCAGGAAGGTCAGGAAGCTCGACACCGGATTCCCAGGCAGGCCAGTGAGATGCGCGTTGCCGATCCGGCCGTAAGCGAAGGGCTTGCCCGGCTTCATCGACAGCGACCACAGGTCGAGCTGCCCCAGGTGCTCGACGGCAGCCTTGATGTGGTCTTCCTCGCCCACCGAAACACCGCCCGTGGTGATGATGAGGTCGTTGCTCAGGGACGCAGCGCGCAGCGCCTCGATGGTCGCGTCGCGCCGGTCCGGCACGATGCCGAGGTCGCTGACCTCGCATCCGAGCCGCTGAAGCAGCGCGCGCATGAAGAAGCGGTTCGAGTTGTAGATCGAGCCCGGCTTCATCGCCTCCGGCGACACCTCGCCCGGCATCACGAGTTCGTCGCCAGTCGACAGCAGTGCAACGCGGGGGCGCTTCGAAACCTCGAGTTGGGCCAGCCCGACGCTTGCAGCCAGGCCCAGCCCGGCAGGCGTGAGACGCTCGCCCTTCGACAGCACGATGTCGCCGGCGGCAACGTCTTCGCCGGCGCGGCGAATCCACTGACCCACGGCCGGCGCGATATCGATGCGTACGCTACCCAGGCCGCCCTCTTCGGGCAGTGCGCTCGTGTCTTCCTGCATCACGACCGCGTCGGCACCTTCGGGAATTTGCGCGCCGGTGAAGATGCGGGCTGCCGTGCCGGCCGTGAGCGGCGTGCCCACGGTGCCAGCCGGGATGCGCTGTGCCACGCGGAGCACGGCACCGGGCGCGGCACAGTCGGCCATCCGCACCGCGTAGCCGTCCATCGAGCTGTTGTCGCGTGGCGGCACCGTCAGCGCCGACACCACGTCCTGGGCGAGCACACGGCCATCGGCCTCGAAGGTCGACACGCTTTCGATCCCGACCTTCGGCGTCGCGGCGGCGAGTAATCGAGACAGTGCCTCGTCGAGGGCCATCAGCGGAGGACGCGGGGAAGTGCTAGCCATGGTGCTTCACCTTGTAGTCGAAACGTTCGGCATTCAGCAGCAGCCAGGCGACGATGCCATCGACGTCATCGAGGTCAAAGATCGGCAGGTCGGTTGGCAACGGCAGACTGTGCGGATCGTCTGTTGCGATGGCATCGATGAATTTGTCGTCGACATAGCGCGCAGGCCGGGCCGCCTCGCCCTCCCCGGCGGCGCGCCAGATCTCGATCTTGCGCAGATCGCTGTGCTTGAAGCCCTCCACCAGCACCCAGTCGACGCCGGTATCGAGTTCGGCAACGAGTTGGTGCACATCGAGGTGCGTCGGCTGCTCGAATTCGCGAATCAGCGCCAGCCGCTTGTCCGACGCGACCACCACCTCGAATGCACCTGCCTCGCGGTGGCGGTGGGTGTCCTTGCCGGGATGGTCGATGTCGAACTTGTGGTGCGCGTGCTTCACCACCGAAACGCGCAGCCCGTGCAACTTGAGCGCGGGAATCAGCCGCTCGACCAGCGTCGTCTTTCCCGCCCCCGAGTAACCGGCGAAGCCGATGACTTTCATGCGTCGCCTACCGCATCAGTCGCAGTGCTGCGCAATGTAAGCCTTGACCGCTTCGGCATCAGCCGGCAGCTTGACAACGCGCTTGGGGAGCGCTTCGATGCCCTCGAAGCGTGCGGGACGCTCCGGCTCGTGCCCCAACGCTTCGACGATCGTTTCGGCGAATTTGATAGGCAGCGCGGTTTCCAGAACGATCATGGGCACGCCCGGCACCAAGTGCTCGCGCGCGACCTTCAGGCCGTCGGCGGTGTGCGTGTCGATCAGCGTCGCGAAGCGCTTGTCGGTATCGCGGATGGTGGAGAGCCGGTCGGCATGCGTGCTCCGGCTGCTCGCGAAGCCGAAACGCGTCGCGGCCTGGGCGAAGACCGGATCGTTGCTCAGATCGAAGCGGCCTTCGCGGCCGAGTTCGTCCTCGAACAGCCCGCTCGCTTTCGCTGCGTCGCGGCCGACCAGATCGAACACGAAGCGCTCGAAATTGCTTGCCTTGGAAATGTCCATCGACGGGCTCGACGTCTCGTGCGTGTCAGCGGCCGAGCGCACCCGGTAGACGCCGGTGCGGAAGAACTCGTCGAGCACGTCGTTCTCGTTGGTGGCGACCACGAGCGTGCGAATCGGCAGGCCCATCGTGCGCGCGACGTGGCCGGCGCAGACGTTGCCGAAATTTCCGGACGGCACGGTGAAGCTCACCTGCTTGTCGTTGCTGCCCGTCGCCTGGAAGTACCCCGCGAAGTAATAGACGACCTGCGCCAGCAAGCGCGCCCAGTTGATCGAGTTGACCGTGCCGATCTTGTACTTGCGCTTGAAGGCCAGGTCGTTCGACACCGCCTTGACGATGTCCTGGCAGTCGTCGAACACACCGGCGATCGCGATGTTGTGGATGTTCGCGTCCTGCAGGCTGAACATCTGCGCCTGCTGGAACGGACTCATCCGCCCGTCCGGCGAGGTCATGAAGACTCGCACGCCCTTCTTGCCGCGCATCGCGTACTCGGCGGCGCTGCCGGTGTCACCGCTGGTCGCGCCGAGGATGTTGAGCTCTTCGCCACGGCGGGCCAGTTCGTACTCGAACAGGTTGCCGAGCAGCTGCATCGCCATGTCCTTGAACGCGAGCGTGGGGCCGTTGGACAGGGCCTCGAGGTAGACGCCATCCTCCAGCTCGCGCAGCGGAACGATTTCGACCGTGCCGAACACTTCGGCGGTGTACGTCTTCGCGCAGATCGCCTTCAGGTCGGCAGGCGGGATGTCGTCGATATAGAGCGAGAGGATTTCGAACGCCAGCTCGGCGTAGGAAAGCCCACGCCACTTCGCCAGCGTGGCGGCATCGACTTGGGGGTATCGCTCGGGCAGGTACAGGCCGCCGTCGGGCGCCAGACCTTCCAACAGGATCTCGCAGAAACGTCGGCGGTCCGGGTGACCGCGCGTGGAGAGATAACGCATCAGGACAGCTCTTCCTTGCGAATGCGCACGATCGGCGCCAGCACCGTGGGCAGCGCCTGCAGTTGGGCGAGCGCGTCGTCCAGGGTCCCTTCGCGCGTGTCGTGCGTGAGGATGATCAGGTCGGTCTGCGTCGAGCCTTCGCCGCCCACTTCGTCGGCTTCCCGCTGCAGCACGGCATCGATGCTGATGCCGGCGCTGGCGAGCAGGCCCGTCACCTTGGCGAGCACGCCGGCCTCGTCCGCCACTCGCAGGCGCAGGTAGTAGCTGGTCACCACCTCGGCCATCGGCAGGACCTTCAGGTCGCTCATTGCGTCGGGATGGAAGGCCAGGTGCGGAACGCGGTGCGCCGCATCGGCCGTGTGCAGGCGCGCGATGTCGACCAGGTCGGCAATCACCGCGCTGGCGGTCGGCTCGCTGCCGGCGCCCTTTCCGTAGTAGAGCGTGGTGCCGACGGCATCGCCGTTGACCACCACCGCGTTCATCGCCCCTTCGACGTTCGCGAGCAGCCGCTTGGAAGGCACCAGCGCGGGATGCACGCGCAGCTCGATGCCCTGCGCCTTGCGCTTGGTCACACCCAGCAGCTTGATGCGGTAGCCGAGCTGCTCGGCGTACTTGATGTCCTGCGCCGCGAGCTTGGTAATGCCCTCGATGTGCGCCTTGTCGAACTGCACCGGGATGCCGAAGGCGATCGCGCTCATCAGCGTGACCTTGTGCGCGGCATCGACACCTTCGATGTCGAAGGTCGGATCGGCTTCGGCGTAGCCCAGGCGTTGCGCCTCCTTCAGCACCGTGGCGAAGTCGAGGCCCTTGTCTCGCATCTCCGACAGGATGAAGTTGGTGGTGCCGTTGATGATGCCGGCGATCCACTGGATGCTGTTGGCCGTGAGGCCTTCACGCAGCGCCTTGATGATCGGGATGCCGCCTGCGACCGCGGCTTCGAAGGCCACCATGACGCCCTTGGCGTGCGCCGCCGCGAAGATTTCGGTGCCGTGCACGGCGAGCAGCGCCTTGTTGGCGGTGACCACGTGCTTGCCGGCGGCAATCGCCTCGAGCACCAGCTGCTTGGCGATGCCATAGCCACCGATCAGCTCGACCACGATGTCGATCTCGGGATTGGCGATGACGGCGCGTGCGTCGTTGACGACCTGCACGCTATCGCCGACCACCTCCCTGGCGCGCGCCGTATCGAGATCGGCGACCATCGTGATCTCGATGCCGCGGCCCGCGCGGCGCTTGATTTCTTCCTGGTTGCGCCGGAGCACCTTGAAGGTGCCGCTACCGACCGTGCCGATGCCGAGCAGGCCAACTTGGATGGGATTCATTCGATTCGTCTTCTAAAGCAATGGGATCTGAACGCGCGGCGGCTTCAGGCGACCCGGTTTCGGTAGCGTTCGAGGAAGCTGGCGATGCGTGCAACCGCCTCGCGCAGGTCTTCTTCGTGGGGAAGGAACACGATGCGGAAGTGGTCCGGCGTCGACCAGTTGAAGCCGGTGCCCTGCACCAGCATCACCTTGGTCTCCTTGAGCAATTCGAGGAAGAACTGCCGGTCGTCATCGATCGGATAGACCTTGGGGTCGAGCTTCGGGAACATGTAGAGCGCCGCACTGGGCTTGACGCAACTGACGCCCGGAATCGCGGTGATGAGTTCGTAGGCCAGGTCGCGCTGCCTGCGCAGTCGACCGCCCGGACCCACCAGGTCATTGATGCTCTGGTAGCCGCCCAGCGCGGTCTGGATCGCCCACTGGCCCGGCACGTTGGCGCACAAGCGCATGTTCGAGAGCATGTTCAAGCCCTCGATGTAGTCGCGCGCCATCTTCTTGTCGCCGGACACGACGAGCCATCCGGCGCGATAGCCACAAGAGCGGTAGCTCTTCGACAAGGAATTGAAGGTGAGCGTGAGCACGTCCTTCGAGAGGCTGGCGATGGCGGTGTGCTTGACGCCGTCGTAGAGCACCTTGTCGTAGACCTCGTCGGCGAAGATCACCAGGCCGTGCTCGCGCGCGATAGCGACGATGCCCTTGAGCAGGTCGTCTGAATACAGCGCGCCGGTCGGGTTGTTGGGGTTGATGACGACGATGCCCTTGGTACGGGGCGAAAGCTTGGCGCGGATGTCGTCGAGGTTCGGCATCCAGCCGTTGTCCTCGTCGCACAGGTAGTGCACCGGTTTGCCGCCCGACAGGCTCGCCACTGCCGTCCACAGCGGATAGTCAGGCGCCGGCAGCAGCAGTTCGTCACCATCATTGAGCAGCGCGTTGGTGGCCATCGCGATCAGTTCGCTGGCGCCATTGCCGAGGTAGATATCGTCCAGCGTGACGCCCGCGACACCTTGTTTCTGGGTTTCGTGCATCACGGCCTTGCGCGCCGCAAAAATCCCCTTGCTGTCCGAATAGCCCGCCGACGCCGGCAGATTGCGGATCATGTCCTGCTGGACCTCTTCGGGTGCATCGAAGCCGAACAGGGCGAGATTGCCGATGTTGAGCTTGATGATCTTCTGGCCCTCTTCCTCCATCTGCTTCGCGGCGTCCATGATCGGGCCGCGGATGTCGTAGAGCACGTTGGCCAGCTTGGCCGATTTCTTGAGCGGTTTCAAAGTCCCTCCAAGGGGGTCTGCGCAGGGGAAAACCTATAATTTGACCACAGTTCCCACCCCCTCCAGATGAAGCTCCAGCCCGACAAATCCGACGTCCAGACACTCACGGCACATGGCCCGGGCTGGGTCGCCATCAACAATGAACGGGTCGAAACCAGTGTGGTGGTCGGCTCGCGCGGCGAGCGCGTCGAGTGGAATTGCTCCCGCTTCGACGAAATCGGCGCGGAGCATTTCGCCCAACTCGCCTCGCTGGGCGCGGAACTGATCATCTTTGGCAGCGGCGCACGCATCCGTTTCCCGCAACCGGCCTGGCTTCAGCCCCTGATGGCGCAGCGTACCGGTGTCGAGACGATGGACACGCCTGCGGCCTGCCGCACCTACAACATCCTTGCGAGCGAAGGCCGTCACGTGGTCGCCGCTCTGCTCGTCGAGAGCCCGGACGCTGGGCAGTAGCAGGCATTTCGGGGTAAAATCGCGGGTTGCGAACCGGCGGCCCGCCCTCAGTTAGCAACGACCAATCCTTCATGAACCCGACCGGATCGGGCATGGAATCAAACGGAGAAAACAAGTTTCATGGCGATCGTTGTCAACAAACCCATTCCCGAATTCGACGCCAATGCCACCGGCGGTCTCAAGGTCTCGAACACCTCGCATCTCGGCCACGTGCTGGTCATGTACTTCTACCCCAAGGACAACACGCCAGGTTGCACGACGGAAGCGATGCAGTTTCGAGACCGCTACAAGGACTTCGAAAAGGCAGGCGCCACCGTATTCGGTGTTTCTCGCGACAACATGAAGTCGCACGATGAATTCAAGGCCAAGCTCGAACTCCCCTTCGAACTGATCGCCGACACCGAAGAAAAGATGTGCCACATGTTCGGCGTGGTCAAGAACAAGATCATGTACGGCAAGAAGGTCAAGGGCATCGAGCGCAGCACGTTCCTGATCGGCGCCGATGGCGTCCTGAAGGCCGAATGGCGCGGCCTCAAGGTGCCCGGCCACGTGGACGACGTGCTGAAGGCTGTCAAGGCCCTCAAAAAAGCTGCTTGAACTGTGAAGTGTGTGAGGTTTTGCGCAATCTCGTTGGTGACGCGCAACGAACACCGGATGCGACACACCTGATGTGCATAATGGCCCAATGCCGTTGAGCTCCACGACCGCATCCACCGAACAAAGCCGCCCTGGTCTTCAGGCGGCTTTTTCGCTTTCTGGCCCCTTCTTTTTTGCGAGCGAACCGATCCATGCCCCTGCCTCCCGCCCCCACGAAACGCGCCGCATTGCTTTCGCCGGACGCGCACGACGCGCCCGCCCGTTCTTCGCACGGAAGAAGCGGCCGACGCTCGTCTGATCGCAGTACCGAAGACACCGGGTCGAACGGGACCCGACCGCTCGAATTGTTCGACCGCCATGCCGCGGAAGCCGGCGGCGCTGTCGAGGCGCCGGTCGCGCCCAGGGCAAAAGCACCCGCGCCAGCGGTGCCCGAAGCGCCGCCCAGCCGCCGCGGCGAGACTCGTGTGAGCGCGCCGGTGGCTGCGCCGCAAAACCCGCCGCGCGCCAAACGCGGCAAATCCAACGGTCCGGCCAAGCTTTTCGTCCTCGACACGAATGTGCTGCTGCATGACCCGATGTGCCTGTTCCGTTTCGAGGAACACGACATCTTCCTGCCGATGATCGTGCTGGAAGAGCTCGATGGCCACAAAAAGGGCACGACGGAAGTCGCGCGAAACGGCCGCCAGACCAGCCGCACGCTCGATGCGCTCGCCGCGGCGCAAGGCGCGGACATCGGCAAAGGGCTGAAGCTCGACACAACCGGTCACCGCGAAGCCGGCGGCAAGCTGTTCTTCCAGACCGCGCCACTCGACTACACGCTGCCGACCAGCCTGCCGCAAGGCAAGGCCGACAACCAGATCCTGGGCGTGGTGCAGGCCCTGCGCGACCTCTACGCCAAGGACGCGCCCGACCGCCCGAAGCAGGAAGTGGTGCTGGTGTCCAAAGACATCAACATGCGCGTCAAGGCGCGCGCGCTGGGCCTGGCCGCCGACGACTACCAGAACGACAAGACGCTCGAGGACGGCGACCTCCTCTACTCCGGATCGCTCGCCCTGCCAGCTGATTTCTGGACGCGCCAAAGCAAGACGGTCGAGAGCTGGCAGAGCGGCAGCAGCACCTTCTACCGGATCAGCGGTCCGATCGTGCCGAACCTCTATATCAATCAGTTCGTCTATTTCGAGGCGCCCGGCGAGCCGAGCATGTATGCGCGCGTGACCGAAATCCGCGACAAGACGGCAGTACTCAAGACGCTGAAGGACTACGGTTCGCTCAAAAACGCTGTCTGGGGCGTGAGTACGCGCAACCGCGAACAGAACTTCGCGATGAACCTGCTGATGGACCCCGACGTCGACTTCGTCACGCTGACCGGCACGGCCGGCACAGGCAAGACGTTGATGGCGCTGGCCTCGGGCCTGACACAGGTACTCGACGACCGTCGCTACACCGAGATCATCATGACCCGTGCCACCGTGAGCGTCGGCGAGGACATCGGCTTCCTGCCCGGCACGGAAGAGGAAAAGATGGGCCCCTGGATGGGCGCGCTCGACGACAACCTCGAATTCCTCGCCAAAGGCGACAGCGGCGGCGCAGGCGAATGGGGACGGGCGGCGACCAACGAGTTGATCCGCAGCAAGATCAAAATCAAGAGCATGAACTTCATGCGCGGGCGCACCTTCCTGAACAAGTACGTGATCATCGACGAAGCGCAGAACCTGACGCCCAAGCAGATGAAGACGTTGGTCACGCGCGCGGGTCCGGGCACCAAGATCATCTGCATGGGCAACCTGGCGCAGATCGATACGCCTTACCTCACCGAGGGCTCGTCCGGCCTGACCTTCGCGGTCGACAAGTTCAAGGGCTGGCCGCACAGCGGCCATATCACCCTTGCACGCGGCGAGCGCTCGCGCCTAGCCGATTTCGCCAGCGAAGTCCTTTAGTCCCCTTCGCTTAGCCGGCCGAGGACGACCCTGCGGCCGGCGAAGCCAGGCCCGTTGGTGAAACGCCGCGGTATCGGTCTTGCCGGGCCGCTGGTGCTGCCCCCGGCAGGGGGTGGGCGGCTACACGAAGTGAGCCAACCTGGGGGCGAGCCACATCGCTGCTGACAGGACGCTGTCAGTAGGGCTCGCGCAGCATGGCGGGCATGAACCGCAGAAATTGGATCGCAGTCGCCAGTGCCGAGCACGCCCGCCGTGGGCGTGACAGCCCGGAGGGCGGCTTCATGCACATGGGCAACGGCTTCGTCCCGTGGCGCCGCGACGTGCGCTATGCGGTCGCGAGCGAGGCGCCGATCCTTCCCCTGATCGACCGGTTCGACTTCGTCGAAGACCCGAGGCGCTGGGGCTACAGGTTCCGATTCGGATTATTCGAAGTCAACGAGCACGACATGCGCCTGATCGCCGGCGCGATGAAGGCCAGTCCCCGGGCGCTCGCCCTCTAATTTCACATGGAGCGACACATGCAGACTCAATCACAGCCCCAACTTCGACGCGTCGACGCCTTCAACGTCGCTGGCGTCTCCGGGCGAACCACTCATCGCGACGACAGCGACCCGGGCGCTGCGCAGATCGGTGCACTGTGGGATCGCTTTTTCGACGAGCGCGTGTACGAAAAGACGCCGCACCGGATGAACGACATGCGGCTCTTCGGCGTTTATTCCGCCTGCGCGGCAGACACGCACGGAGTGTTCGACATCACAACCGGCGTCGCGGTGTCGGATGGGCCGTCGGCGGTCCGGATCGAGGGGGGCGACTACCTGGTCTTTACTGGGCAAGGCGAAATGCCGGAGATGGTGCTCGCCGTGTGGAGGGCGATCTGGCAGTATTTCGAGAAGCACCGCGAAATCAAGCGCCGCTACCGGAGCGACTTCGAGGCCTACAGCGGCCCGGAACAGGTCGCCATCCACATCGGAGTCGAATTGGATTGACATGGGTTCGGCCATCGCGAGGAACGGCAAAAGCTGGCGAGAGAGGCTCGCCGGCTATCCCACGCTGCCCGACATCAAGCCGATTCCGGAGCGCATGCAGCAGCGCCACGGACACGGGACGATCGTGACGCCCTCCCCTCGCGAGGTCGACCAAGCGATGAAGCGCGTGCCGGAAGGTCGCCTGGTCACGGTCTTCGGCATCGGACAGCAACTGGCCCTTCAGCACGGCACCACGATCGGCTGCACGGTGACAACGGCCATCTTCGCGAGCATGGCGGCCCAGGCCGCCGAAGAAGACCGGCAGGCCGGCGTTGCAGATATCACGCCCTACTGGCGCACCTTGAAAGCCAACGGCGAGCTGAATCTCAAGTATCCGGGCGGCCTCGATGAACTCATGCAACGGCTCGAATCCGAAGGTCACACCGTGGTCCAGCGCGGACGGCGATATTTCGTCGAGGACTTCGAGAAGAAGCTCATGCGCTAATCTCCCTTTATGCGTCGCGCAGACCGCCTGTTCCAGATCGTCCAGCTCATTCGCGGGAGACGACTCACGACCGCCACCTTCCTGGCGCAACGCCTCGAGGTGTCGGATCGAACGGTGTACCGCGACGTGGCCGACCTTCAGCGCCAGGGAGTGCCCATCGAGGGCGAAGCCGGCGTCGGCTATCGCATCGGCGCAGGCTTCGACGTACCGCCGCTGATGTTCACGCAGGATGAAGCGGCGGCACTGGTGGCGTCGGCGCGGATGGCGCAAAGCTGGGTCGATCCCGCGATGGCGCGGGACATCGAGACTGCGCTATGCAAGATCCTGTCGGTTTTGTCTCCGGCAGCGCGGATCTCGGCCGAAAGCCTTGCGCTCTACGCGCCGGCCTACGCACTCGACGACGGGACGCGCGCCCGCCTGCAGACCTTGCGTGAAGCCGTGCAATCACGCCAGAAGCTGCGCATGGACTACCGCGACGTCAATGGCGCCCCGAGCCAGCGCATCGTCCGGCCGCTCGGCTGTTTCTATTGGGGAAAGGTCTGGACCTTTTCCGCCTGGTGCGAGCTCCGCCAGGACTTTCGCGGGTTCAGGATCGACCGCATCGACCATATCGAAGTCCTGCCCGAGCGCTTTCGCGATGAACCCGGCAAGACGCTGGCCGAGTTGCTTCGACGCCTGCAGGAAGAATCGCGGCAATACGATTCACCGCAGAAGTCATAGGTCAGAAATCGGCGCCGCCACCGGCGAGGTTCTCGAACTTGGTGAGCGGCTTGAGGAACGCCAGCTTGACCGTCCCCGTCGGCCCATTGCGATGCTTGCTGATGATCACTTCGGCCACGCCCGGCTCCTTGCTGTTCTTGTCGTAGTAGTCGTCGCGGTAGATGAACATGATGATGTCGGCATCCTGTTCGATGGCGCCAGATTCGCGCAGGTCGCTCATCATGGGGCGCTTGTCGGTGCGGCTTTCCACGCCACGGCTGAGCTGCGACAACGCGATCACCGGGCACTTGAGTTCCTTGGCGAGCATCTTCAGTCCGCGAGAGATTTCGCCCACGGCCGTCGCGCGGTTCTCATCGTTCATGCTGGTCGACACGCTCATGAGCTGAAGGTAGTCGACCACGATCAGCCCGAGCTTCCCGTACTGCCGCGCCAGGCGTCGGGCGTTCGCACGCAACTCGCTGGTGGTCAGACCTGGCGTCTCGTCGATATGCAGCGATACATTGCGAAGCTTCTCGATCGCTTCGGTGAGACGCGGCCATTCCTCGTCGGTGAGCTTGCCGGTCCGCAGATGTCCCTGGTCGATGCGGCCGATCGAGCCGACGATACGCACCGCGAGTTGCGACGCACCCATTTCCATCGAGAACACCGCCACCGGCAAACCCTCGTTGAGCGCGACGTGCTCGGCGATGTTGATCGCCAGCGAGGTCTTTCCCATGGACGGGCGCGCCGCCAGCACGATCATGTCGCCCGGCTGCAGACCCGAAGTCATCTTGTCGAATTCGTAGAAGCCCGTACGAACGCCGGTAATGTCGTTGGGGTTCTCCGACATCTCCTGCACCCGATCCAGCAGTTCGACCACCAGCGTATCCATGCCCTGGAAGCCCTGCTTCATGCGGGTGCCTTCTTCGCCGATGTTGAAGATCTTCTGTTCGGCCTCGTCGAGGATCTTGTCAACCGCCTTGCCCTGCGTATTGAACGCATTGGTCGCGATCTCGTCGCTCGCGCTGACCAGCTTGCGCAGGATCGAGCGCTCGCGGACGATTTCCGCGTAGCGCCGGATGTTGCTTGCGCTCGGCACGTACTGCGCGAGCGAGTTGAGGTATGCGAGGCCGCCGATCTCTTCCGCCTTCCCGAGGTTTTGCAGTTGCTCGTACACCGTGATCACGTCCGCCGGCTTGCTGGCGTTGATCAGCGTACCTATGGACGCGTAGATCAGCTTGTGTTCATGGCGATAGAAATCGCTGTCCACCACCACGTCGGCCATCCGGTCCCAGGCACCGTTGTCGAGCAGGAGGCCGCCGAGCACGCTCGATTCGGCCTCGATCGAATGCGGGGGGATGCGCAGCTGCGCAATCTGGCGATCGGACGACGGATCGTTATCGGCGTAGGAAAAGACGGCGGACATGAAGCTCCTTGCAACCTTGCATGCTAAGCCGCGCGACGCGCTGCGTCACGTGGACAAGGCTGTGAATAAACGGTGATCTTCCGGTGCACCACGCGGGACAACCCAGGTGGCCAGAAAAACAAAAGCCGCCCGAAGGCGGCTTTTTCGACGCGCACGAGGCGCGCTCGGTGATCAGGCGCTTTCGCCGTACACCGTGACGGTGATATCGACCACCACGTCGGTGTGCAGTGCGACGCTGACGGTGCTGTCGCCGACCACCTTGATCGGGCCGTTGGGCATACGCACCTGCGACTTCGCAACCTTATAGCCTTGCTTGTTCAGCTCTTCGGCGATGTCGTGGTTGGTGACCGAACCGAACAGACGGCCGTCAACGCCGGCCTTCTGCGTCAGCTTGACGGTCGTGCCGCCGAGCTTTTCGCCCTGGGCTTGCGATTCGGCCAGCTTGGCGGCCGCGGCCTTTTCGAGTTCGACGCGCTTGGCTTCGAATTCGGCCTTGTTGGCTTCGGTGGCGCGGCGTGCGCGACCCGACGGAATCAGGAAATTGCGTGCGTAGCCGTCTTTGACCTTGACGATCTCGCCGAGCACGCCGAGGTTGACGACTTTGTCCAGAAGAATGACTTGCATGGTGTCTTGCTCCTTAGACGCGGTGTTGGTCGCTGTACGGCACCATTGCGAGGAAGCGTGCGCGCTTGATCGCGGTGTTGAGCTGGCGCTGGTAGATCGCGCGCGTGCCGGTCAGGCGTGCGGGGATGATCTTGCCGTTTTCGCTGATGAAATCGCGCAGGGTGTCGATGTCCTTGTAGTCGATTTCTTCGACGCCAGCGACGGTGAAGCGGCAGAAGCGCTTGCGCTTGAACAGCAGCGACTGGGTATTGCGCTTCGGGCGCTTGTCTTTGTTGAATTTCTTGAACGTGGCCATTGAGGGACCTCTTGTCGAAAATTAATCTTGCTGAAAATCCTGGATGTGCAGAACCGGATGCTTGCCGTTGCCCGGGGTTGCGAGAAATCCCTGGAATCGCCAGAGACTTCCCAACGCCTGCCTTGCGAGTCGCTCGGCCACTGCGCCGAACGCCACGGCCTTGAGGGCCGCCTTGATCTGCCTGGGTTGCCCCGCCTCGGAGACTGTCGACTCGTGTTCGAGTCTGAGGTCGACGGCGGGCAATCCGGCAGGAGTGAAACGCAGGGCTCCGAGTTCGGCGACGCAGGCAGTCAGCACCAGCTGATTGACTGCGGCAGCACTCACACCATCAGTTGTTGTTGGCGGCGTATTCGGCCTGCTGGGCCTTGCGGGCCTCTTCGCGCTCGACCGTCTTCATCATCGACGAAGGACCGGTATCGGCCTTCTTCTTGACCACGGTGAGGTGGCGCAGAACAGCGTCGTTGAACTTGAACGCGTGCTCGAGCTCGGCCATCACGGCTTGTTCAGCCTCGATGTTGACGCACAGGTAATGCGCCTTGTTGAGCTTGTTGATCTGGTAAGCCAGCTGGCGGCGGCCCCAGTCTTCGACGCGGTGGACCTTGCCGCCGCCGGCGGTGATCAGGCCCTTGTAGCGCTCCAGCATGGCCGGAACTTGCTCGCTCTGATCCGGGTGGATCAGCAAAATGATTTCGTAGTGACGCATGGCACTCCTTGTGGATCTTCCGTAGAAGGGATAAAGCCACCCGCAGCGTCGGTCGCGGTGTGGCAAGGCAAAGCCGGAAATTATAGCAGTCAAACGCTGCCGGCAGGCCCGTGACCGATCACCCGACCAGCGCGAGTTCCAGTGCGGCCACCTTCTCCGGGCCTACGGCGGCCCGAATCTTCGGCAGGAGCTCGACCAGTTCCTCGTACGTCGAGGTTCCTTCGACCGACAGATTGAGTCTGAACCCCCGCAACCCGAGGCTTCCCGTGAGTTGCGTAGCGATCGGATAGGCGTCCTTGTAGCGCTGCTGGCTCGAGCGCTCCGAGGGCAACGATGAGGCAACGGGCAGCATCTCGGTCGGAGGCGCCGACGGCACGCGCGCCGGGACGTCCGGCATGGCTGGCTTACCGTCTGCCCCAGCGTTGGCCGCATCCGAAGATCCGCCCACTTGCCCTAGCAGCCCGAGTTCGACCATCTTGTCGATGTCCTCTCGCGCAATGCCCATGCCGGCTTCGAGCACGTCGTTCAACGAGCGTTTGCCGTCGAAGAGGATGAATGCGGAGCGTTGCCGGGGCGTGAGCCGCACGGATCGGTCCTTGAGCGCTTGGTGCCCGGCTTCTGTCTTGACAAGAATCATGTGTTCCTGGACGCGGAAGTCCGGAGCGCCTTCGAGACCGACATACGGCCCATGTGCGCGCTCTCGGAGGTGCATCCCCCTGTGAGTGGTAAGTTTGACACCAAAGATTCATTTGGTTTCAAGTACACCAAGCTGACATAGGGATTACGACCTCAGCTGTGAACAATGTCGTTGCGCGGCGGTGACAAGCATCCGCCGCCGCCCCTCGCGTCAGCGCTTCGCGAGCTGCTGCCAGGTATCGATCACGCTGTCGGGATTGAGCGAGATCGATTCAATTCCCTGCTCGGCCAACCACAGCGCGAAATCCGGATGGTCGCTGGGCCCCTGCCCGCAAATGCCGACGTACTTGCCTTGCGACTTGCATGCCTTGATGACGCGTTCGAGAAGCGCCTTGATAGCCGGATCCCGCTCGTCGAAATCTGCGGCAAGCAGTTCGAGACCCGAGTCCCGGTCCAGGCCCAGGGTGAGTTGGGTCAGGTCGTTGGACCCGATCGAGAAGCCGTCGAAGTACTTCAGGAATTCCTCCGGAAGGATCGCGTTGCTCGGCACCTCGCACATCATGATCAGCTTGAGCTCGTTCTCGCCGCGCTTCAGGCCGTGCTCGCCGAGCAGGCTCGTCACGCGCTCTGCCTGGCCCAGGGTGCGCACGAAGGGCACCATGATTTGCACGTTGGTCAGGCCCATCTCGTTGCGCACACGCTTGAGCGCTTCGCACTCCATGGCAAACGCCTCGCCGAAATCCTTGCTGAGGTAGCGCGCCGCGCCGCGGAAGCCGAGCATCGGGTTTTCTTCCTCGGGCTCGTAGCGGCTGCCGCCGATCAACTTGCGGTATTCGTTCGACTTGAAGTCGGACAGGCGCACGATCACCGCCTTGGGCCAGAACGCCGCACCGATCGTCGCGATGCCTTCTGCCACCTTGTCCACATAGAAGGCCCTGGGAGACGCGTGGCCGCGTGCGACCGACTCCACCGCCTTCTTGAGGTCCGCGTCGACATTGGGGTAGTCGAGGATCGCCTTCGGGTGCACGCCGATGTTGTTGTTGATGATGAACTCGAGGCGCGCCAGACCCACGCCGTGATTCGGCAACTGGGCAAAGTCGAAAGCAAGCTGAGGGTTGCCCACGTTCATCATGATCTTGAGGTCGATCTCGGGCATCTCGCCGCGCGTGACCTCGGTCACTTCGGTCTCGAGCAAGCCGTCGTAGATGAAACCGGTATCGCCTTCCGCGCAGCTGACGGTCACCAGTGTGCCGTCCTTGAGCAGGTCCGTCGCATCACCGCAGCCCACGACCGCCGGGATACCCAGCTCGCGCGCGATGATGGCCGCGTGGCAGGTACGCCCACCACGATTGGTGACGATCGCTGCCGCGCGCTTCATCACCGGTTCCCAGTTCGGGTCGGTCATGTCGGTCACAAGCACGTCGCCGGCCTGCACCTTGTCCATTTCGCTGATGTTGTGGACAAGGCGCACCGGCCCGGTCCCGATCTTCTGCCCGATCGCGCGCCCCTCGGCCAGCACGGCGCCTCTGCCGAGAAGCTTGTAGCGCTGCTCGGCCTTGCCCTGCTGCTGGCTCTTCACGGTTTCGGGCCGCGCCTGAAGGATGTAGAGCTGACCGTCGGTGCCGTCCTTGCCCCATTCGATGTCCATCGGACGGCCGTAGTGCTCCTCGATCACGAGCGCGTATTTGGCGAGTTGCTCGACGTCGACGTCGCTCAGCGAATAGCGGTTGCGGTGTTCGGTCGGAACATCGGTGGTCTTGACGAGCTTGCCGCTGGCCGCCTTTTCCTCGGCGGTCGCGAATTCCATCTGGATCAGCTTGGAGCCGAGGTTGCGGCGGATCACCGCGCGCTTGCCGGCCTTGAGCGTCGGCTTGTGCACGTAGAACTCATCGGGATTCACCGCGCCCTGCACCACCGTTTCCCCGAGGCCGTAGCTCGACGTGATGAAAACCACATCCTCGAAACCGGATTCCGTGTCGATGGTGAACATCACGCCGGCAGCCCCGAGGTCGCTGCGCACCATGCGCTGGACGCCCGCCGACAGGGCAACGACGTCGTGCGCGAAGCCCTTGTGGACGCGGTAGCTGATGGCGCGGTCGTTGTAGAGCGAGGCGAACACCTCTTTCATCTTGTGGAGCACGTCGTCGATGCCGACCACGTTCAGGAAGGTTTCCTGCTGGCCCGCGAAGGACGCGTCCGGCAGGTCTTCCGCTGTCGCCGAAGAACGTACCGCAAAGCTGGCTTGGGGGTTGCCCGCCGAAAGGGTTGCAAAGGCACCCTGAATTGCTTTTTGGAGATCGTCCGGGAAGGGCTGTGCCTCGACCATCGCGCGGATCTCGGCGCCGGCGGCTGCGAGGGCACGAACGTCCTCCGTATCGAGCTTCGCGAGCTTCGCGCTGATCTTGTCGGCCAGACCGTCGTGCGCGAGGAACTGCCGGAACGCGTGGGCTGTGGTCGCGAATCCCGTGGGAACGCTCACGCCCTGCGGCAACTGGGAAATCATCTCGCCGAGGCTGGCGTTCTTGCCGCCGACCGACTCGACGTCGGTCATCCTCAGGTTTTCAAACGGTACGACCAGGGCGGTCGCTTCGAAGAGTGCAGACATGGGAAAGCTCCAGAAGTTGAAACCGACGCTTCATGCAGGCGGCGCAACGCGATCACTTTTCTTGTTCTGGGCGTTGGCGGGAGGTGCATGGAAAGATTGGGGCGGGAATCGCGGATCGCATTCCCGATAATGGGCCGAATTGTAGGCGCGCCCCGGTTCGGCGTGCCGCAGGACAAGGCCGCCACATCATGCACACGCGCACAGTTTTCTTCGTCTCGGACGGAACCGGCATCACTGCCGAAACTTTCGGTAACGCCGTTCTCGCCCAATTCGAGATGAAGCCCCGCCACGTTCGGCTGCCTTTCACCGACACGGTCGACAAGGCCCACCAGGCGGTTCGAAGAATCAATCACACGGCGGAGATCGAGGGGCTTCGCCCCATCGTCTTCACGACTCTGGCCAACATGGAAGTCCTGGAGGTGATCGAAACCGGCTGCAAGGGCATGCTGCTGGACATGTTCGGCACCTTCGTCCGACCGCTGGAAATCGAGCTGGCGATGAAGTCCAACCATCGCATCGGCCGCTTCAGCGATGTCAGCAAGAGCAAGGAATACAACGCTCGGATCCAGGCCATCGACTTCAGCCTGGCGCACGATGACGGCCAGAGCAATCGCGATCTCGACGGCGCGGACGTGATCCTCGTCGGCGTGAGCCGCAGCGGGAAGACGCCGACCTCGCTGTACCTCGCCATGCAGCATGGCCTGAAGGCAGCGAATTACCCGCTGATTCCCGAAGACTTCGACCGCCGCCAGTTGCCGCCGGCCCTGATGCCGCATCGCAAGAAGATCTTCGGGCTCACGATCCAACCGGAGCGCCTGAGCGAGATCCGCAACGAACGGCGGCCGAACTCGCGCTACGCGAGCCTCGAAAACTGCCGCCACGAGGTCAGCGAGGCCGAGGCGATGATGCGCCGCGCTGGCATCCGCTGGCTGTCGACGACAACCAAGTCGATCGAGGAGATCGCGACGACGATCCTGCAGGAGCTGCGGCCCGAACGGCTGACCTACTGAACCGGTTGCGGGCTGCGCGAAGAGATATTGGCTCGTGCCGTCGGATCAAAGGTTGTTCAGGCCACCGTCTCTTCCGCCGGCGCCGAGGTGCGGATCAGGTGATCGAAGGCACTGAGCGCCGCCTTCGCACCGTCGCCGGCTGCGATGATGATCTGCTTGAACGGCACCGTGGTCGCGTCGCCGGCCGCGAACACGCCGGGCACTGAAGTCTGTCCCTTCGCGTCGACCACGATCTCGCCATGCTTCGACAACTCGACCGTGCCCTTGAGCCAGTCGGTGTTGGGCACGAGGCCGATCTGGACGAACACGCCTTCGAGCAGCACCGAGTGGCTCTCGCCACTCGCGCGATCCTTGTAGACCAGGCCATTGACCTTCTGCGTGTCGCCGGTGATCTCGGTCGTTTGCGCGTTGGTGATGACCTTGACGTTCGACAGGCTGTGCAGCTTGCGCTGCAGCACTGCGTCGGCGCGCAGTTGCGTGTCGTACTCGATCAGGGTCACATGGCCCACGATGCCGGCCAGGTCAATTGCCGCTTCGACGCCCGAGTTGCCGCCGCCGATCACCGCCACGCGCTTGCCCTTGAACAGGGGACCGTCGCAGTGCGGGCAATAGGCCACGCCCTTGTTCTTGTATTCGTGCTCGCCGGGCACGTTGATGTTGCGCCAGCGTGCGCCAGTGGAGATCACCACCGAGCGACTCTTGAGCGAGGCCCCGCTCTCCAGCTTGACCTCGATGAAATCACTGCCGCGCACCAATGCCGCCGCGCGCTGCAGATTCATGATGTCGACGTCGTAGTTGCGCACATGCTCCTCGAGCGCCAGCGCGAACTTGGGCCCTTCGGTTTCCTTGATCGAGATGAAGTTCTCGATGCCCATGGTGTCCAGCACCTGGCCGCCGAAACGTTCGGATGCCACACCGGTGCGGATTCCCTTGCGTGCCGCGTACACCGCAGCCGCTGCGCCCGCGGGGCCACCGCCAACGATGAGCACGTCGAACGGATCCTTGCCAGCGATCTTCTTGGCCTCGCGCTCGACGCCGCTGGTATCGATCTTGGCGAGGATTTCCTCCAGGCTCATGCGACCCTGACCGAACTCGGTTCCGTTAAGGAACACGGTGGGCACGGCCATGATCTGGCGTTCCTTGACTTCGTCCTGGAACAGCGAGCCATCGATCATGGTCGACTTGATGCGCGGGTTCTGCACTGCCATCAGATTGAGCGCCTGGACGACGTCCGGGCAGTTGTGGCAGGTCAGTGAAATGTAGATCTCGAACTCGAAATCGCCGTCGAGCGAACGGATCTGCTGCAGCACCGCGTCGTCGACCTTGGGCGGATAGCCGCCGACTTGCAGCAACGCCAGCACCAGCGAGGTGAACTCATGCCCCATGGGCACGCCCGCGAAACGCGGACCGTGGTTTTCGCTCGGCCGATTGATCGAGAACGAAGGCTTGCGATGGTTGTCGTCGCGGCTCTCGATGACTTTCACCAGCGTCGACGATTCAGCCACGTCCTTGAGCAGGGCCTGCAGTTCGCCCGACGCCTTGCTGTCGTCGAGCGATGCGACGATCTCGACGGGCTGCGTGATGCGGTCGAGATAGCTCTTGAGTTGTGATTTGGTGCCGGCGTCGAGCATGGTGAACTCTCTTCTTGAATGCGATGGGAACAAAAAAGCCCGGGAGTTGACACGCCCGGGCTGTGGCGCGAACGAGGCGGCTTAGATCTTGCCGACCAGGTCGAACGAAGGCTTCAGCGTTTCAGCGCCTTCGGTCCACTTGGCGGGGCAGACTTCGCCCGGGTGTGCTGCCACGTACTGGGCAGCTTTCACGCGGCGCAGCAGTTCGGCAGCGTCGCGGCCGATGCCGTTGTCGTGCACTTCGATGGTCTTGATCTTGCCTTCGGGGTCGATCACGAAGGTGCCGCGGTAAGCGAGACCTGCGTCTTCACCTTCTTCGATGAGAACCTGGAAAGCGCGGGCCAGTTGCTGGCTCGGGTCACCGATCAGCGGGTACTTCACCTTGCCGATGGTGTCGGAGGTGTCGTGCCATGCCTTGTGCGTGAAGTGGGTGTCGGTCGACACGCCATACACCTCGACGCCCAGCTTCTGGAACTCTGCGTAGTGGTCGGCCAGGTCGCCGAGTTCAGTCGGGCACACGAAGGTGAAGTCGGCCGGGTAGAACACGACGACGGACCATTTGCCCTTGAAGTTCTCGTTGCTGACAGGCACGAACTTGCCGTTGTGATATGCGGTGGCCTTGAACGGGATGACTTCTGTATTGATCAGGGACATGTAGGGTTCCTTGGTAGCTGATGAAAAAACGAGTGCTTAGTATAACTACTGATCTGTCAATTTTAATAGGCATGAACTATTAAAGGCATTGCACTCCCCTATGAATGCGAACGCCTATCACCCTCACACGCATGCAGAGCGCGAAAGCATGGGTTTACTTGCAACGCCGCACGAGTGGCTCTCACAATCGACCATTTAAGAACAAGGAAAAACCATGAAGGGCGACCCACAAGTCATCGATCATCTGCAGGCGCAGCTCAAGAACGAGCTCACTGCGATCAACCAATACTTCCTCCACTACCGGATGCTCAAGCACTGGGGTCTGGACAAGCTCGCGAAGAAGGAATACGACGAGTCGATCGGCGAGATGAAGCATGCCGACAAGCTCATGGACCGCATCTTCATGCTGGACGGCCTGCCCAACCTGCAGGATCTGGCCAAGCTCAACGTCGGGGAGGACGTGCCGGAAATTCTCGAGTGCGACCTCAAGGCTGAAACCGGCGCGCAAGCGACCATCAAGGCCGGCATCGCTCATTGCGAATCGGTACGCGACTATGTCTCGCGCGACCTGCTCCAGGAAATCCTCGATGACACCGAGGAGCACATCGACTTTCTCGAGACGCAAATCGATCTGGTCGGCAAGGTCGGCTTGCAGAACTACCTGCAGTCGCAGATGGGCGAGATCGAATAGGCGCGCGACACGCACCATCCAAGCGGGGCCCAGCCCCGCTTTTTTTCGCCTTTACGAAACTTCACCGCTATCAATTTCGGAGCATTCGACTTAGCGACGACGAGGCGCCCAGGTACCTCGGCCTCCCTGGCGACTCTTGATCCACGATCTCGCAAATAACATTCATTCTCATCTGTAAGGCTAGAATCATCGCCTTCGATGACCGCAGCTCCCACCGACAACCGCCGACGCGCCTATTGGCTCAAGACCCTGCACGAATGGCACTGGGTGAGTTCGGCGCTCTGCCTGATCGGCCTGCTGCTATTTGGCATCACCGGCTTCACGCTCAACCATGCGGCCAGCATCGAAGCCAGGCCCAAGGTGACGAGCCGGACCGCCACGGCCGACGATGTCCTGCGCGCAACGCTGCTGAAGCAACTGCCCGAAGCAAGGGCCAACAAGGGCAAGGCCGAACTGCCCGCCGACCTGCAGCAGTGGATCCACAAGCAGTGGTCGATCGACACAGCGGGCCGCGAGGCCGAATGGTCGGACGACGAGATCTACCTTTCCCTGCCCCGCCCCGGCGGCGATGCCTGGCTGCGGCTCAGCCTGGCCGACGGCGAGGCCGAGTACGAACGCACCGACCGCGGCTGGCTGTCCTACTTCAATGACCTGCACAAGGGCCGCAACAGCGGCGCCGCATGGAGTTGGTTCATCGACATCTTTGCCGCCGCCACGCTGGTGTTCTCGATCACCGGGCTTTTCATTCTCAAGATGCACGCCGGCAACCGGCCTTTCACTTGGCCGATGGTCGGGATGGGCCTCGTGATACCGGTGCTGCTCGCGCTGCTGTTCATCCACTGATCCAGGAAAGAAGGTTTTCGTGCAAGTTCGTTACTCCCTCGCGCTCGCCGCACTATTCGGCGCGCCGGCCTTCGCTGCGGGGCTCACGGTCAACATCGAAGTGCCGCGGCTCAATGTGTCCGAGTACCACCGTCCCTACGTGGCGGCCTGGATCGAGCGGCCCGACCAGTCGGTGGCCAGCACGCTCGCGGTCTGGTACGACGTCAAGAACAAGGGCGGCAATGCCGAGGGCGAAGGCACCAAGTGGCTCAAGGACATGCGCCAGTGGTGGCGACGCACCGGCCGCGACCTGGAAATGCCGATCGATGGTGTGAGCAGTGCCACCCGCCCCGCCGGCAAGCACCAGATCGCGTTCTCCGAGGGTTCGGTGACGCTGCCGAAGCTGGCCCCCGGGGCCTACAAGCTGTATGTCGAGGCCGCGCGCGAGGTCGGTGGCCGCGAGATCGTGAGCATTCCCTTTCAGTGGCCACCGGCGAAGGCCGAGCAGTCGCAGGCCGCAGGCAACAGCGAGCTCGGAGCCGTCACGCTCGAACTCAAGCCCTGAGTTCTTCTTCCTACATCCTCACCGGAATCCCATCATGAAGCTCTCCCTTCGCACCCTTGCCCTCGGCCTCGCCCTCTGCGCCGGCACCGCCGCCGTCCAGGCCCACAATGCCTGGCTGATGCCTTCGAGCACCGTGTTGTCGAAGGCCGACTGGATCACGGTTGACGCCGCGGTGTCGAACGACCTGTTCTTCTTCAATCACAACCCACTGAACCTGGACAGCCTGGCTGTCACCGCGCCCGACGGCAGCACGGTCAAGCCGGAGAACATGTTCAAGGGCAAGCTGCGCAGCGTGTTCGACCTGAACCTCACGCAGCCCGGCACCTATCGCGTGGCACTCGTCAACGACGGCGTCTTCGCACGCTGGAAGGACAAGGCCACCGGCCAAGCCAAGCGCGCCCGTGGGACAGCAGAGAACATCGCCGGCCAGATCCCGGCCGATGCGCAGGAGGTCGAGATCACGCAATCGGCCGGCCGCAACGAGACCTTCGTCACCGTCGGCAAGCCGAGCACGCTGCGCCCGACGGGCAAGGGTCTCGAACTGGTCTCGGCCAACCCGACCGACCTGGTCAAGGGTGAGAAGGCAAACTTCACGCTGCAGCTCGACGGCAAGCCGGCCCAAGACCTCGAAGTGACGGTCACGCTGGGCAACACACGCTACCGCGACAAGCTCGACGAGCTCAAGGTCAAGACCGATGCCAAGGGCCAGTTCAGCGTGACCTGGCCGGTGGCCGGCATGTACTGGCTCGATGTCAACACCACCGACAAGAACACCTCGGTGCCGAAGGCCAAGGAACGCCGCCTGAGTTACGCCGCCACCCTGGAAGTGATGCCCTGAGTCCCAACAACGATCCGGCCGCGCAACGCCCCTCGTTCGCAACCTGGCGCGCTGACGGCTACGCCAATACGCCGCAGCCGCGCCGCGCCGATCTTCCGACGCTGCAGTCCCTGGCGGGCCGCAGCATGGGCACGACCTGGTCGCTTCGCTTCGACAACCCACGCATGATGGCGCTCGACGAGGTGCGCGCCAGCGTGCAGGGCGCTCTCGACCGCGTGGTCGCGCAGATGAGCACGTGGGAGGCCGATTCGGCCATCAGTCGCTTCAACCGCTCTGAAACCGGCAGTCGGCACGTGCTCGATCCCGAATTCGCCGAAGTGCTGGCCTGCGCGCTCGACTGGGCGGCCGCCAGTGAGGGCGCGATCGATCCGAGCATCGGTCCGTTGGTCGCGCTATGGGGATTCGGCGCGCATGCCGGCGCATCAGCCATCGCTCCGCCTTCTCCAGCCACGCTCGAGCACGCGCGCGGACAGGTAGGCTGGCAGCGCCTGAGGTTCGACCTTGCCACGCGCAGCCTCGTGCAGCCAGGTAGAGCCTCGCTCGACCTTTCGGGCATCGCGAAGGGCTTCGCGGTCGATCTGGGCGCCGCCGGACTGCGGGCTCTCGGACTGTCCGACTTCCTGTTCGAGGTCGGCGGCGAACTGCGTGCCGCTGGAAGGCGGCCTGACGGCCAACCCTGGCGAGTGTCGATAGAAGCATCAACAGTGCCCCTCCTGCGAATGCCACTCGAAGACATGGCGATCGCAACCTCCGGCGACCGCTGGCACGTGCGCGAGCACCAGGGCCGGCGCTGGTCTCACACGCTCGATCCTCGTACCGGAGAACCGAGCATCCACGCCCTGGCCTCGGTGACGGTACTGCACCAGGCCTGCATGCAGGCCGACGCACTGGCGACGGTGCTGACGGTGCTCGGTCCACATGAGGGCCTGGCCTTCGCCCGGCGGCACAGCATCTCCGCGCTGTTCGTCTGCCGCGGCGCCGCTGGGCCGCAGCGACTCGCCAGCGACCGCTGGCCCGTACTCAGCGACTCCGCCCCATGACCGAGCCCACCCTGCGAGCGCTGGCCGCGAGCCTGACCGTGCTCGCCTATGTCGTGTTGTGCACCACCATCTACTGGCGCCAGCGGCAACTGCGCGACGCCACGGCCCGCCGGGCGGCGGCGCTGGCCGGCAACCAGCCTGGCGCGGCGACCCTGGTGCTGTTTGCCAGCCAGACTGGACAGGCTGAAGCCCTCGCCTGGCAGACCGGTCGATGGCTGCACGAGGCCGGTACGCCCGCCCGCGTGCTTGCGCTCAACGATGTCGACACGGCCATGCTCCGCAGCGCGCCACGGGCCCTGTTCATCGCCAGCACCTATGGCGAAGGCGACGCGCCCGATGGCGCCAGCGTGTTCGCGGAGCGCGTGATGGGTGTGCGGGCCGAGTTGTCATCCCTGCGCTATGCGGTGCTGGCGCTCGGCGACCGGCAGTACGCCAACTTCTGCCGCTTCGGGCGCCAGCTCGACGAATGGCTCCACGCGGCTGGCGCGACACGTGCCTTCGAGCGCATCGAAGTCGACAACGCGGACCCAGCCACGCTGGCTGAATGGCAAGCGCAATGCGGCAGCAGCCCCGACACCTCCACGGCGGACACTCCAGAGACGCGAGACGCATCCTGGCGCCTCGCCTCGCGCCGCCTGCTGAACCGTGGCAGCGCGGGTGCCCCGGTCTATTTGCTGGCCTTCACGCCGGCGGCCGCTCCGGCGCCCGACTGGGAGTCCGGCGACATCGCGCAACTGGCGCTCGCGAGCGATTCCGGACGGCCCCGCGACTACTCGATCGCCTCCATCGCCGCCGACGGCGAACTGCAGCTCCTGGTGCGGCAAGAGCAGCATCAGGACGGCACCCTCGGCGCCGCATCCGGGCTGCTGACGTCGACGCTGAGCCTGGGCGACACGATTCAGTTGCGCCTGCGCCCGCACCGCGGCTTTCGCCTTGGCGAGAACGCGCGCCGCCCCTTGCTGCTGATCGGCAACGGCACCGGCCTGGCTGGCCTCCGCAGCCACCTGCGGGCCCGTGCGGCTATGGGTCGACAGGACAACTGGCTGGTATTCGGCGAGCGCAATGTGCAGCACGACTTCCTCTGCCGCGACGAAATCGAAGCCTGGCAGCACAGCGGGGTTCTGCAACGGGTCGACATGGTGTTTTCGCGCGATCAGTCCGAGCGGCTCTATGTTCAGCATCGCCTGCTGCAACTGCACGAGGAAGTGCGCGCCTGGGTAACGCGCGATGCCGCGATCTACGTATGTGGCAGCCTGCAGGGCATGGCGGGTGGCGTCGACGCGGCGCTGCGCCAGATCGTCGGGGAGTCCGTCATGGGCGAACTCTTGTCCAGCGGAAGGTATTGCCGCGACGTCTATTGAGCCGTGAAGTTGCCTTCCCCGGTCCATCCAGTCGCGTCCCCGCGGTGCGACACTCGCATTCGGCCCCTTGGGCGGGGCTATTTCTTTGAGGAATCCGCAAGATGATGTTGCATGTGCCCGAAGTTCTCAGCACAGATCAAGTGCGTGAGATTCGCGCCGGCCTGGACGCTACCGACTGGGTAGATGGACGCGAGACCGTTGGCGACCAAGGGGCGAGGGTCAAGCGCAACCGGCAGTTGCCTGAGCGATCCCCGGTCGGCCGCGAACTTGGCAGGACGATCCTCGGCGCCCTGGCACGCAATCCACTTTTCTTCTCGGCCGCCCTGCCCTTGCGCTTCGTGCCGCCATTGTTCAATCGCTACGAGGGCGGCGAGCACTACGGCCTGCATGTCGACGGCTCGGTGCGCTCGGTACCGGGCAGCGGCGAGCAGTTGCGCACCGACCTGTCCTGCACGCTGTTCCTGTGCGATCCGGAGGACTACGAGGGCGGCGAACTCGAGGTGGTCGACACCTATGGCACGCACGAGGTCAAGCTGCCGGCGGGCGACCTGATCCTGTATCCGTCCAGCAGCTTGCACCGCGTCCACCCAGTAACGGCCGGTGCGCGTGTCTGCTCGTTCTTCTGGCTGCAGAGCATGGTGCGCGACGACCGACAGCGCGCCATGCTGTTCGAAATGGACCAGGTGATCCAGAAACTGCGCGGTCGCCTCGGAGAATGCGAAGAATCCATCGCGCTCACCGGCCAGTACCACAATCTCCTGCGCATGTGGTCTGAGGTCTGAGGGCTTGGCGTTGGCGGGCCGACCCTGAAGACACGATAGTTATTGCAAATGCGAAGAATTCGTATTTATAATCAAGTCCTCTTCAAACAGCCAGCCAACAGCCGCTCTCACCGCCATGATCGTTTGCGTATGTCGCCGAGTCTCCGACCGAGAAATCGCACGTCACGTGCGAGCCGGCATGACTTTCGACGAAGTGCAGTTTGAACTCGGCGTGGCCACCCAGTGCGGCCAGTGCGAAGGTTGCGCGCGCGACGTGGTCGCGCAGTGCAGCATCTCGCATCCGGTCGCCGCGCTTCATCGCGAAACGGGGCCGGTGGCGATCCAGCTTGCCAATTCCATCAAGGAAAGCAACGCATGGAACTCTTCGCGGCCCTCGGCGGTAGCCTGATCTTCGTCGCCAGCTCGGTCTGGTGGATTTTTCGCAAGTAGTAATTGGCGTAGCGGTTTTACTGCATCGGGGCACCTTTGACGGTGTCCGCACTCGAATGGTTGATTGTGTCTAGCCGCTTTTCTCCGCCCCCTCCCACAGCCCTTGGCCTTTCGCGCAACGCCGTCATCGCAGGCGGCGTGGTGCTCTTTCACGTCGCCGCCCTCTGGGCGCTTCAAAGCGGGCTGTTGCGCCGCGCCGCCGAGGTGGTCATTCCGGTGTCGATCCTGAGCGAGTTCGTCGAGCCGCCCAAGCCGGTCGAACCGCCCCCTCCTCCTCCGCCGCCACCCGAACCCAAGCGGCAGATCACCAAGACACCGCCTCCGCCGCGCCCGCAGGCGATTCGCGAACCCAAGCCAACACCGGTGCCGAACGCGCCGACCGGCAGCGTCGAACCGCCACCGCCACCCGCGCCCATTGCACCGCCGGCGCCGCCCGAGCCGCCGGCGCCTGCGCCGCCGGCACCACCTTCGATTCAGCTGCCTTCCAGCAACGCCGACTATCTGCAGAACCCGAAGCCGGTCTACCCTGCCATGAGCAGGCGCCTCGGCGAACAAGGCAAGACGGTCCTGCGTGTCCTGATCGGCGTCGACGGGCTTCCCAAACAAGCAAGCATTCGCACGTCAAGCGGCTACGAACGGCTGGACGACGCTGCACGTGCCGCCGTGATGAGTTGGCGCTTCGTGCCGGGCAAACGCAACGGGGTCGTTGAACCGATGGAGTTCAACGTGCCGATCAACTGGGTTCTCAATTAATTTCTCTGGAGTAGCTTCGTATGGATTCCCAATTTGGCCTGATGAACGTATGGCATCAGGGCGACTTCGTCACCAAGGCCGTTGCGCTGCTCTTGATCGGCATGTCCCTCGCATCATGGATCGTGATCCTGATCAAGGCGCTCGACGTCATCAAGTACAAGCGCCAAGCGACGCATTCGCAAGACTTCTGGCACAGCGAAGACTTCGCCACCGCACTCAACAAGCTGGGCACGAACGACAGCAATCCGTTCCGGGCACTGGCCCTCGAAGGTCGCGAAGCGGCCGCCCACCATCGCAACACCAAGGCCCATCTTCATGATGCGCTCGACGTCAGCGACTGGATCACGCGCGCACTGCGCAACGGCATCGACGAGTTCACGGCGCGCCTGCAGACCGGTCTCGCCGTCCTCGCTTCGGTCGGCTCGACGGCGCCGTTCATCGGGTTGTTCGGCACGGTATGGGGCATTTATCACGCACTGATGAGCATCGGCACTGCTGGCCAGGCAACCATCGACAAGGTGGCCGGTCCGATCGGTGAAGCGCTGATCATGACGGCGCTGGGCCTCGCGGTCGCCATTCCCGCCGTGCTGGGCTACAACGCACTCGTGCGCGGCAACAAGTTCGTGCTGACCAAGCTCAACAGCTTTGCGCATGATCTGCATGCCTACTTCGTGACCGGCGCGCGCGTTCAAAGCGGCAGCGTCGAAGCCACGGTCGTTCCGCTCAAGAAAGGCTGAGCGCCATGGCTTTCGGAACACAGGACGAACCCGATGAGGTGATGAACGAGATCAACATGACGCCGCTGGTCGACGTCATGCTGGTGCTCCTCATCATCTTCATCATCACGGTGCCCGTGATGAAGCATGCGGTGAACATCGACCTTCCCCGCGCCTCGAGCGAGCCGGAGCAGACCAAGCCGCAGAACATCCTGTTCACGGTGGCAGCCGACGGCAGCTATTACTGGAACGAACAGAAGATCGAAGACGCCGACCTGAAGACGCGTCTCGCCGCGGAAGCCGCCAAGGACCCGCAGCCCGAACTGCATATTCGCGGTGACAAGGCGGTCCGCTATGAGCGTGTGGCGCAGGCCATGTCGGCGGCGCGCGAAGCCGGCGTGCGCAAGATCGGGTTCATCACCGAGCCCGATCCCAAGTAAAGCAGGCGCGCAAGACAAAAAAATCGATCGCGACGATTGACTTTTTATTGAGAATCATTATCATTTGCTCATCGCTTCGATAAGGGGATTTTCAATGCAAGCCACGCCCAATGCCTTCACCGTCTTGAGCCATCCCTCGCTTGACCATACAGGCGGTGGCCGCGTTTCCAGCGAGGTGGCGCGCCCGGCGCCGTTGCTCGAAAGCGCTGAACTCCTCAAGGGCAGCAAGACGGTCGGCATCCTGCACAACGGTTCCCTCTATCGACTTCAAGCCACCAAACTCGGCAAGCTGATCCTGACCAAATAAGGTTCAGTCCGCCCCTCGCGCAAGTTTCATCGTGGGGCGACTCGAGGAGATTCATCTCCGAAGGGTCGTTTTTTGCTAGCCAACGGTTCGCCGACTAGCCAAGCTCTTTTTCCACCTTGGACCGCCAACGAAAAACGCCGACCTCGCAGTCGGCGTTTTGCTTTTGACGGGGCGGTGCTCAGAGACCGATTGCCGCGATGCCCGCCTTGGCGATCTGGGCGTCCTCGTTCGACTTCACGCCGCTCACGCCCACCGCGCCGATGACGTGGCCATCCTTGACGATTGGCACGCCGCCTTCCAGCAGGCCCGTGACGCCCGGCGCCGTCAGGAACGAAGTGCGACCACCATTGATCATGTCTTCGTAAGTCTTGCTTTCGCGGCGTCCCATCGCAGCCGTGTGGGCCTTGGCTGGCGCAATGTGGGACGACAACGCTGCCGCGCCGTCCAGTCGCTGCAACCACAGCAGATTGCCTGCGTCATCGGCGATGGCGATGGTCACGGCCCAGTTGTTCTTGAGGGCCTCGGCTTCGGCGGCGGCGGCAATGGCCTTGACATCGGCGAGTTCGAGGAATGACTTGGTCTTCATGGTCTTGAGGGAAGTTGCGTAATCCCGAAGCATAGCGTTTGGGACCGATAGAGCCCTTGACGCAGATAGGAATATCCGAACCCAGGTCTTTCTGATCGGTGGCCCTTGCAGGGTCCTAGAATGCGCCCAACTGCATCTTTGCAGCAAACCCCTGGAGTTTCAGCAATGAACGACCGCGTCAACACCCTCGACACCACCGTCGGCTACGGCCAGACGTTGCCGCAGGCAGACCGTCAGCGCGTCCTGCGCAATACCTACTGGCTGCTCGCCCTGAGCCTGCTGCCCACAGTGCTCGGCGCTTGGCTCGGCGTTGCCACCGGCATCACCCGCTCTCTCGGTGGCGGCCTCGGCCTCATGGTGTTCATGGGCGGTGCGTTCGGCTTCATATTCGCGATCGAGAAGACCAAAAACTCTGCTGCCGGCGTGCCGGTGCTGCTGGCCTTCACCTTCTTCATGGGCCTGATGCTGTCGCGGCTGATCGCGATGGTGCTGGGCTTCAAGAATGGCTCGGAGTTGATCATGACCGCCTTCGGCGGCACCGCTGGCGTGTTCTTCGTGATGGCTTCTTTGGCCACGGTGATCAAGCGCGACCTCTCCGGCATGGGCAAATGGCTCTTCGTCGGCGCGATCGTCCTGATGGTCGGCGCCATCATCAACGTATTCGTGGGCTCGAGCGCAGGCATGATGGCAATCTCGGTCGCCGCGATCGGCATATTCTCGGCCTTCATGCTGTACGACCTGAAGCAGATCATGGACGGCGGCGAGACCAACTACATCAGCGCCACGCTGGCGCTGTACCTCGATCTGTTCAATGTATTCCAGAGCCTCCTGGCCCTGCTCGGCATCTTCGGCGGCGAGCGCGACTGAGAGGTCTCGCCACATCAGAAAAAGGGGCCCCCAAGGGCCCTTTTTTCATGCGAGATCGAATACTGCGATCGATTCCACGTGCGAGGTGTGCGGGAACATGTTGACCACCCCCGCGAAGGTGCATCGATACCCGGCCTGATGAACCAGCAGGCCCGCATCGCGCGCCAGCGTAGAGGGGTTGCAGCTCACATAAACGATCCGCTTGGGCGGAGCCCAGCCGCCCCGATGCAATTCGACCTGCTGGTGCAGATCCGCGAGCGCCTTGGCCAGCGCAAACGCGCCTTCGCGCGGCGGGTCGACCAGCCACTTGTCCGCAGCGCCGTCTGCTACCAGCATCGCAGGCGTCATCTCGAACAGATTGCGCGCAACGAAGCTCGTTGATGCCAGCGCGCGCCGCCCGGGCACCGCGGGGCGATTGCGCTCGTAGTTGTCCGTGGCACGCGCCACCAGCGTGTCACTGCCTTCGATGCCCAGCACCTCGCGAGCCCGGCTCGCCAACGGCAAGGTGAAATTGCCCAGTCCACAGAACCAGTCGATCACGCGTTCATCGGGCCGCACATCGAGCAGCCGCAACGCGCGGCCGACCAGCACGCGATTGATGTGCGGGTTGACCTGTGTGAAATCGGTCGGCTTGAAGGGCATCGTGACACCGAACTCGGGGAGCCCATAAGCCAGCGGCTCTCCGCCCTCTTCCAGCAACTTGACGGTCTCGGGCCCCTTGGATTGCAGCCACCATTGAACGCCTTCGTTCTTTGATGCAAAAGCCTTGAGCCGGGCCACATCGGCATGGGTCAACGGCTCCAGATGCCTCAGGACCAAGGCAATGACACCCAAGCGGCCCGTGCCATCGGGAGAATCGCCGCAGGCCAGCTCGATTTGCGGGCAGGTCTCCCGCGCGTCCATCGAGCCGATCAGTTCGCGCAAGGGCATGAGCATGTCGCTGACCTGCGCCGGCAAGACGGGGCACACCTTCATGTCCGCCAGATAGCGGCTCTTGCGTTCGTGGAAGCCGATGAGAACCGTACCCTTCTTCACCACGTGACGCACGGAAAGGCGCGCACGATAGCGATAGTGCCAGGAGGGTCCTTCGAGCGGGCGCAGCACGTTCTCGGGCCGCACCTTGCCGAGGTGCCAGAGGTTGTCCTCGAGCGATCGCTGCTTCACCGCAACCTGTGCGGCTGCATCGAGGTGTTGCATCTTGCAGCCCCCGCAGGCACCGGCATGCAAGCCGAAGTGCGGGCACCCGGGTCGCACGCGCTGCGAAGATTCACGGGCAATCGCCGTCACAGTGCCCTGCTCCCAGTTGTTCTTCTTCCGGTGCACGTTGAACTGCACCTCTTCGAAGGGCAATGCGCCTTCGATGAACACCACCATGCCGTCGGCCTTGTGCGCCACACCCTGCGCGTCGAGATCGAGCGACTCCACCTGCAGCCATTCATCGCGGGGGCGCTGCGCTTCCTTCTTTTCAATCGATTCCGTCATGCCTGGATTGTCTCAGGCCGCGGGAAGCGCGCTCCTCGGGCCCTACAGGAGCGCGTCACGCTGCACGCCTGCGCGCGCCAGTTGCCGGCGCATCTTGGCCAGCGCCTCATTCTGGATCTGCCGGACGCGCTCGCGGGTCAGTCCAAGACGAACGCTCAACACTTCCAGCGTCTCCGGATCACGGTCATGCAGGCCGTACCGGCCTTCGAGCACTTCGCGTTCGCGCTCGGTCAATACCAGGATCCACTGATCGAGCAGTTTCTCGACCTCGTGCGTCTGTGTGACGCCCGTAGGATCGCCGCCTTCGTCGTCCGACGCCACCGTGTCTGCCAACGTGAAGCTGTCGTCGCCGCGCTCAGCACCGGCGTCGAGCGAGCGCGGTGCCTCGGCGAGCGCCATCAGGTCCGCCACTTCCTGCACCTCGCGGCCCAGAAGCGCTGCGACATCTTCGACGCGCACGCCATCCGGACGACGGGCAATGAATTCGGGGTCGCCCTCCAGCGCACGACGCGCGCGCATCACCTGTTGCAACTCACGCACCACATGCACCGGCAAGCGGATGGCGCGCGCCTGCATCATTGCCGCGCGTTCGATGGATTGCCGAATCCACCAGGTTGCATAGGTCGAGAAGCGGAAGCCGCGCTCCGGTTCGAACTTGTTGATCGCATGCATGAGACCGAGGTTGCCCTCTTCGATCAAGTCCGCCATCGGCACGCCGCGTCCGAGGTAGGACTTGGCGATATTGACGACCAGCCGCAGGTTGTGCTCGATCATCGATTGCCGCGCTGCGAAATCACCGCTGCGTGCGGCACAGGCGGTTTCATACTCTTCCTCGGGCGTGAACAACTGCGTGCGCCGGATCTCGCGCAGGTAGATCGTCAACGAATCGCCACCATCGCCGCCAAGGTCGGTGGGTATTGCTTCGCGAGGATTTTCATTGAGGCCCAACGCCTCGCCAGCGACGCGGTCCACCGCGCCCCGCATCGGGATGGGAGAGTCCGAAGCTCGCGGCGGTTCGAAGTCCGAGGTGCCGCCGTTGCCCGCCACTCGCCGCACGACCGGGGTGCGACGAAGGCGAGAGGCGGTCATGACGCTAGCGCGCTGGCAGGTACCGCGCCGGATCAACCGGCTTGCCCTGGCGGCGGATTTCGAAGTGCAGCTTGACGCGGTCTGCGTCGCTGTTGCCCATCTCGGCAATCTTCTGCCCCTTCTGCACCGACTGATCTTCCTTGACCAGCAACGTGCGATTGTGGGCGTAGGCGGTCAGGTAAGTGTTGTTGTGCTTCAGGATGATGAGGTTGCCATAGCCGCGCAGTCCTGCGCCTGCGTAGACGACACGACCATCGGCTGCCGCGAGGACCGAATCGCCCGCCTTGCCGCTGATATCGAGCCCCTTGTTCTTGGCCTCGTCGAAGCCTGCAATCAAAGATCCTTGGGCTGGCCAGATCCAGCCCACGTCCTCGTCGCCCGAAGCCGTGGCGGCCGGCGGCGTTGGCGACGCAGTGACCGGCGGAGTCGGCTTGGTTGCCGCGCTCGGCGCCGCACCAGGTGCGACCGCAGCCGCAGCCGCAGCCGCCGCCGCGGTGCTCGGTGCGACGATCGGCTGTGTCACCGGCCGAGTGACGACACCGGACGCGTCGGTCGTCGCGGGCGGTGTGGATGCCGTCGCCGTTGCGCCAACGGGCGGGATCACCCGCAGCACCTGGCCGACTTCGATGAGATCAGGATTGTCGAGATTGTTCCAACGCGCGATGTTCTGCCAGCTCTGGCCGGTTTCCGTGCCGATGCGGCGAATGGTGTCGCCCGGACGCACCGCGTAGTACCCCGGTTTGCCGTAGTTCTCGATGCCGGCCAGCGGCTTGCCGCTGGCATCGGTGGTGATCGGCGGCACACCAGGAACAGCGGCTCCGTTGGTGGCTGCGACCGGCGTACGAGTCATGGTGCCGCGATCCTCGACCGGCACCGGGCCACGCGGTGCGCCACAACCCGCAATCACGAGCGAAACCACCAGCGTCATGCCGGCAAGCCAGCCCCGATTGCCAATACCCTGCATGTGTTTTTCCTTCAAGCAATTCCCGATTTTAGGGGGACAAAGTGAACCGCCTCAAGAATGCGTCGCTCGACGCCGCGTGCGGTTTTGTCAATGACAACCAGGGCTTGTCCGCCCGTCGCGGATTGCGTCGGCGCGACGATTCTTCCGCCCACCGCCAACTGCGTAATCCACGCTTCCGGCACGGCCTCCCCGCCCGCCGCCGCGATGATTCCGGCATAAGGCGCACCCTTGGCATAGCCGATCATCCCGTCGCCAAGCAATAGATGGACTGTCGCCAACCTGAAAGGGCGAAGGTTCGCGCGCGCGCGTTCATGCAACCCTCGCAAGCGCTCGATGCTGTAGACCTCGGTCGCAACGTGGCTGAGCACCGCGGCCTGGTAACCACAGCCGGTGCCGATCTCGAGCACTCGTCCCAATCGATCGCCGGGCTTGCCCGCCAATGCGGACGCGCCGAGAAGCAATTCGATCATGCGTGACACGACGTTGGGCTTGGAGATGGTCTGGCCCAGCCCGATCGGCAGGCTGGTGTCCTCGTACGCCTGATTGACCAGCGCGCTGTCCACGAACAGGTGACGCTCCACCGTGCCCATGGCGCGCAGTACACGCGCATCGGCAATGCCTTGAGCGGCGAGGCGCTGGACCATCCGCGCACGGACCGCGTCCGACGCCATGGAAGGCGTGCTGTGGACCGTCGGTTTGGCGGGTACCGCGGGCAAACGTCCGCGCGTCGCCGCAGAAGCCGTGGGCGTTAGCCGCACGGGAAATCCCGGGCGCTGGCCAGCCATGTCAGGAGCGCTCGCCGAGGCGAGCCACCGTGTCGCGCCACTGTCCCAGATTGGCGTGATCGGTCAGGTCGATCTGCAACGGTGTCAGCGCGATGTGGCCGGCAGCGGTGGCATGGAAGTCGGTGCCCTCGCCGCTGTCCTTCGCTCCCCCCGCGCCGGCGATCCAGTACATCGTCTCGCCGCGAGGACTGTCTTGCGTGATCACTTTCTCGGCGGCATGGCGACGCCCCAGACGACACACCTGGACCGACTTCAGTTCATCGAAGGGAAGATTCGGCACGTTGACGTTGAGAAGGAATGCGTTGCCGCCAAGCATCTGATCTCGCTCGATCTGCTCGACCAGTCGCCGCGCCGCTCGGGCCGCCGCGTCGATGTGGGCCCAGCCCTTTTCGATCTGGGAGAAGGCGATCGCTGGGATGCCGAACAGGTAGGCCTCCATCGCGGCGCCGACAGTGCCCGAATAGATCGTGTCGTCGCCCATGTTGGCGCCGTTGTTGATGCCGGACACGACCAGGTCGGGCCGATAGTCGAGCAAGCCTTTCAACGCGATGTGCACGCAATCGGCCGGCGTTCCGGTCACGTAGCGGAATCCGTTGTGAGCGGTATGCACGTAGAGCGGCGCGGCCAGCGTGAGCGCGTTCGACTTCGCGCTGTTGTTGTGCTCGGGCGCGACCACCTCGACCTCGGCAATTTCCTTCAGTGCGTCGTGCAATGCGACGATACCCGGAGCCTGGAAACCGTCGTCGTTCGAAATAAGTATCTTCATGGCGTCTATCAGTGCGCGCGATTGTAGGCGGCGGGGGCGTCACGGCTGGGACAACACGGCCAGCGCACCACGCCTATCATGGCCCGCATTCATTGCCCCCAGACTCATTGATAGGAGACACGAGCATGCACGCATGGCTCTGCGAGAATCCCACCGGCGTCGACGCACTCACGTGGAAAGAACTGCCAACGCCGACCCCCGGGCCCGGACAGGTGCTGATCGAAATCAAGGCGGCAAGCCTGAATTTTCCCGATCTGCTGATCGTCCAGAACAAATACCAGATCAAGCCGCCACTGCCTTTCGTGCCGGGCTCCGAATACGCCGGCGTGATCACCGCCGTCGGCGAAGGCGTCACGCATCTCAAGATCGGGCAAAACGTTGCATGCCTGTCCGGCACGGGCGGCTTCGGAACGCATACGCTCGCGCCCGCAGCGCTTTGCATGCCCCTTCCCGAAGGCTTTGGCTATGTCGATGCCGCCGCGTTCATCATGATTTACGCGACCTCCTGGCACGCATTGATGGACCGCGCGCAATTGAAGGCGGGTGAAACAGTGCTGGTGCTCGGTGCAGCCGGCGGCGTCGGAACCGCGGCGATCCAGATTGCAAAGGCTGCGGGTGCCAAGGTCATCGCAGCCGCGTCGACCGATGAAAAATGCGAACTCTGCAAATCCATCGGCGCGGACGTCACGATCAACTACACCACGCACGCGCTTCCCAATGGTTTTCGCGATGCAGTCAAAGCAGCAACCGGCGGCAAAGGACCTGACGTCATTTACGACCCTGTGGGCGGCGAATTTGCCGAACCAGCGTTCCGCTCGATCGGTTGGCGCGGCCGCTATCTCGTCGTCGGTTTCGCCGCAGGCCCCATTCCTTCGCTGCCATTGAATTTGATGCTGCTCAAAGGCGCATCGCTGGTCGGCGTGTTCTGGGGCGATTTCGCCAAGCGCGAGCCCAAGGCCAACGCGCAGATGATGGCCGAATTGGCCCAGTGGTACGGCCAGGGCAGGATCAAGCCCGTGATCGATCGCGCCGTCCCTATGGCGGAACTCAAGGCCGCTTACGCCCACATGGGCTCGCGCGGGGTCAAGGGCAAGCTCGTGCTGGTCAACTGAGGACTCGAGAAGCCCGCAAAAAAGCCCGCATGAGCGGGCTTTTTACTTTGGCCGACACGAAGGCCTTACTTGATCTCGAAGTCCGACAGCGATTTACCGGCTGCAAGCGCCTCCGTGATCCAGCGCGGCTTGCGACCACGGCCGCCGGACCAGGTCTCACCGGTGGGGCTGCGATACTTTGCAGCGGACTTGGTTACAGCAATCCCTGCGCTGCGCTTGCCAACGCGTCCCGCGAGTTTGAGATCGGTTGCCGTCAAACCGTATTCAGCGATCTTCTTGCGTATCTCCTCGATCACTCCTGAGCGTTCCTGATTTCTCAGCTCTTCGGCTTGCTTGCGCAATTGCGCAATCTGCTCGTCGTGCTTCTTGATCTGGGAATTGATGTCGGCAAGGGATGAGGCCATCGGTGCTAATCCTCGAATTAGAAAGCGAAAATTCTAATTCAAAAGTCAATTGCCACAAGTAATGCAGGCACAAAAAAAGCGCCGACCATTCGATCGGCGCTTTTTGTCAATGACGTTTGGGGTGGCTGATGGGACTCGAACCCACGACGACCAGAATCACAATCTGGGACTCTACCAGCTGAGCTACAGCCACCGCAGCCTGCGATTGTAGCGTGAAAAAACTAGCGTTCGACGCCCGCCGTCGGATCCGAGGGCCTCGGAACCAAAATTTCAGCCTTGAAGCGGTTCTTCAGCAAGTCGTAGTAAGCGGAGCTTTCCGCCGCGCCCACGGCCTGTGCAAACTGCTCGTTCTCCTGCTTCGCCAGCTCCGCCGCGGGCGGCGTGCGGGGGACGGCCTTGACGACGCGCACCACGGCAAAGCCCTGCGCACCAAGATCCGTTCCGATGAGAGCCGGCAGCTTGCTGGTATCGGCACGCAACGCGCCTTCGATGACAGCTGGCGGCTGCGACTGCATCTCCAGCCGCGAAACCGTTACAGGTGCGCCGAAAGTCGCGCCCGCAGGGTTCGCCTGCCAGGCCGCCAGCTTGCCCTCGCCTTCGGCCTTTGCGAGGGCGGCCGCGCGTTGGGCAATGAGTTGCGTGCGAACCTTGTCCTTGACCTCTTCGAAGGGCAGCGTGCGCGCCGGAGCGTGTTGCGTGACGCGACCCGATGCGAGTTGGTTTGGCCCGATTTCGATGGCTTCGGTGTTGTGCTTGCGCTCGAGCGTGTCGGGAGCAAAGAGCGCGTTCAGGAAATTGCGGTTGGCCAACGCGCCCGCGGCACCCGGCGCAGGCGTACGCGCCACATTGCCAGCCGTCTGGATCGTGAGCTTCAGTTTCTCGGCAGCTGGTTTCAGGCTGTCCGGCTGCTGGTAGACGATGTCTGTGAAGATCTCGGCGGCCTTGGCGAACTCCTGCGTGGCCTGCTGGCTGCGCACTTCGTTCTCGATGGTGGCACGCACCTTTTCGAAGGGCGGAACCACGGCGGGCTTGATGTCGTTGAGCTGGATGATGTGGTAGCCGAACTCGGTCTCGACGACATTGCTGATCTCGCCCTTCTTGAGCGAGAACATCACATCCTCGAAAGGCTTGACCATCGCGCCGCGCGTCACGAAATCGAGATCGCCGCCCTTCTCCGCCGACCCGGGATCCTGCGAATTCTTCCGTGCCGTCTCGGCAAAGGTGTGGGGTGCCTTCCGGAGATCGACCAGCAGTTGTTCCGCCTTGGCACGCGCCTTCTCGCGCTCGGCGGCCGGTGCGTTGGCCGGCGCGGCGATGAGGATGTGGCTGGCACGACGTTCTTCCTTGGTGCCGAAGCGCGCGCTGTTCTGGTCGTAGTAGCTCCGCAGATCCGCCTCGCTGACCGATATGTTCTTCTTCGCGGCTTCGAGGTCCAGGACCAGGTATTCGACGCTGGCCTGTTCAGGCACCTGGAACTGCGCCGCGTGGTCCTTGTAGAAAGCCTGGAGATCGGCATCGCTCACGCTGACTTTCGACGCGAAGTCGGCGGGCTTGAACAACGCCACCTGAATCTCGCGACGATCGTAGAACGCATTGAGCGCCGCGGCGGCCTGGGCGGCGGTCGCGAAGGTCGTACCCGAAACGCCCAGAGACACCTGTTGGGTCGCCAGATCGGCGCGAACCGACGCTTCGTACTGCTCGGGCGTGCGGCCGGTCGCGCGCATGAAGCTCTCGCGGTCGAATTTGCCATCGGCTGTGCGGAACGAAGCGAGGCCCGAGTCCGCCGCAAAAAGGCGTGCGAGCCGCTCTTCCGACACGGTCATATTGGATTTGGACGCCGCTGCAGCGAGCACGCGATCACGCACCATGCGTTCCAGAGTGGCGTAGCGCGCTGCATCGGAGTCGAGCAAGGCCGGATCGATGTTGGGCGCCTGACGGCGGATTCGGTCGACCTCGTTGCGATGCTGCGCATCCCATTCGGGACGGGTGATCTCATGGCCCGCGACGCGCGCGACCATTTCGCCTTGCGTATTTCCCTGATACCGATCGACGCCGAAGAGCACGAACGAAGGAATGATCAGCAAGAACAAGAGCACCATGATGATCTTGTTGTACTTGCGGAAGGAATCAAACATGCTTGGGCACTCTCTGTGACGGATTGCGGGACGGCAACAAAAAAGGCGAACACGCTGTTCGCCTTTGCTTCGGGTGGTGGGTGCTGAGGGGCTCGAACCCCCGACCTACGCCTTGTAAGGGCGCCGCTCTACCAGCTGAGCTAAGCACCCCACCGGAAAACAGTGTCTCAGTTCAGCGCGTCTTTCAGCGCCTTGCCGGGACGGAACTTCGGGATCTTGGCGGCCTTGATTTTAATCGCGTCGCCGGTGCGCGGATTGCGACCGGTCCGCGCGGCACGCTTGCCTACTGCAAATGTACCGAAACCGACGAGCGATACGGAACCGCCCTTCTTGAGCGTTGTACGAATGGCGCCGATGGTGGATTCGAGTGCGCGCGTGGCGGCAGCTTTGGAGATGTCGGCGTTTTTTGCGATGTGCTCAATGAGTTCGGTTTTGTTCACAAGGGCCCCTTGCAGGAAAATTGTTGATCAGTCGTCAGAAGCGATGCCAGCCCCGTGACGATGCCACGGGGGCGAAATGCGAAAAAAGGGTGGCAGTTCTGACGCGCCGGCAGCGCGCTGCCGACAAGGATTACAACCACTGGTCTACAGGGTGTCAATACGACACTCCCCCCTAGAACACAGCGAGGAGCGCGATTTTAGTGGCGTTTTGACAAGTCTTTTTCAAAGTGCCTCGGCGATCGCCTTGCCCAGGTCGCTCGTGCTTGCGGTTCCGCCGATGTCGGGCGTGCGCGGGGCGCCGCTGCCGGGAGCCAGCACTTTCTCGATCGTCGATAGGATCGCGTCGTGCGCGGCCTTGTGGCCGAGAAACTCCAGCATCATCGCGCCGCACCAGATCTGGCCGATCGGGTTGGCGATGCTCTTGCCGGCAATGTCCGGCGCGGAGCCATGCACGGGCTCGAACAGCGACGGCGTGGTGCGCTCCGGATTCAGGTTGGCGCTGGGCGCAATGCCAATCGTGCCGGTGCATGCAGGCCCCAGGTCCGACAGGATGTCGCCGAACAGGTTGCTCGCCACCACCACATCGAAGAAGTCAGGGCGCTGCACGAAGTGCGCGGTCAGGATGTCTATGTGGAACTTGTCGAGCTTGACGTCCGGGTAGCCCTGCGCCATGGCAGCCACACGCTCGTCCCAGTAAGGCATGGTGATCGAGATGCCATTGGACTTCGTGGCGCTGGTGAGATGCTTCTTCGGGCGCGACTGCGCCAGATCGAACGCGAACTTGAGCACACGGTCCACGCCGACTCGCGACATCACGGTCTCCTGGACGACAATTTCGCGCGGGGTGCCTTCGTACATCCTGCCGCCGATGCTCGAGTACTCGCCCTCCGTGTTTTCGCGCACGATGTACATGTCGATCTCACCCGGTTGCCGTGGCGTGCCATCGCGACGAACCACAGGCGCGACGATGCCCGGCATCAGACGCGCGGGGCGCAGGTTGACGTACTGGTCGAATTCGCGACGAAAAAGCAGCAGCGAGCCCCAGAGCGACACATGGTCAGCGATCTTCTCGGGCCAGCCGACCGCTCCGAAGTAGATCGCGTCGTGCCCGCCGATCTGGTCCTTCCAGTTGTCGGGCAGCATCTTGCCGTGCTTCTCGCAGTAGTCCCAACTCGAGAAATCGAAGTGGTCGAACTTCAGGTCGATGCCGAACTTGCGCGCTGCGGCATCGAGCACGCGCAGGCCTTCGGGCATGGTTTCCTTGCCGATGCCGTCGCCGGCGATGACTGCGATTCGTTGGGTGCTCATGTCTCAATCCTTGTGGGTCGCGTTGAAAAAGGGAAGCGCGCGTGCCAGCAGGTCGTGCGGCGCTTCCTCGGGAATGTAGTGGCCGCAGGCGAGCGCTTCGCCCGATACGTCGTCGGCGCGCTCGCGCCAGAGTGCCAGCACATCGAAGCAGCGTCCGACCGCACCATGCTCGCCCCACAGCACGCGCAGCGGCTGCGTGAGCTTGCGGCCGGCCGAGATGTCGGCGCGATCGTGATCCAGGTCGATGGTGGCCGAGGCCCGATAGTCCTCGCAGATGGATTTCGCGCTGCCATCGATCAATGCGCAGCGTTCGTACTCCGCGAGCGCTTCCGGTGCAAAGGGCGCAAGACCCGCATGGCGACTGCCCATGACGCTGCGCACATAGCGCACCGGATCCGATTCGATCAGCGCTTCGGGCAACGGCGGCGGCTGGATCAGGAAGAACCAGTGCCAATAGGCCTTCGCAAAAGCTTCGGACGTGTCCTCGTACATCGCGAGCGTCGGCGCGATGTCGAGCACCATGAGGCGCTCCACCGCCTCCGGGTGATCTGCCGCGAGCCGATGGGCCACGCGCGCCCCCCGGTCATGCGCGAGCACGCCGAAGCGCTCGAAACCGTGATGCCGCATGGCGGCGAGCGCGTCGAGTGCCATTTCGCGCTTGCTGTAGCGGACATGGGCCGCATCGGCCACGGGACGGCCGGAGTCCCCGTAGCCGCGCAGATCGAGCATGACCAAGGTGAAGTGCTCGGCCAGCACTGGCGCCACGCGATGCCAGATCACGTGCGTCTGCGGGTGGCCATGGAGCAGCAGCAGAGGTGAGCCGCTGCCACCGACGCGTCCATGCAGCCGAACACCGTCGCGCGACAGGTCGAAGGTAGTGAACGAAGTCAACATGCAATGATTGTGCGTTGCGCACCCCTCTTCATCAAGCAACAATCAGCCAATTGATACTTTCCAAAATTGCAGCAATGGACCGCAGTGATCTCGAACTCGTGATGGCGATCCGCGCGCGCGGAAGCCTCGCCGGTGCCGCGCTCGCGCTGAACGTCGTTCCTTCCGTGGTGACCAAACGGCTCGGGGCGCTGGAGGCGCGACTGGGCCAGCGGCTGTTCGACCGCACCACGCGCAGACTCAGCGCCACGGCGGAGGGCGAAGCGGTGTGCCTGCATGCCAAAGGCCTGCTCGCCGGCTTCGCCGCGCTCGAGAACGAACTGGGCGAACGCCAGAGCGAACTGAGCGGCACCATCCGGCTCGTCGCCACCTTCGGATTCGGCAGGCGCTGGCTCGGGCCGGCGCTCGCGGCGTTCAACGAGCAGCATCCCGGACTGCAGATCCAGCTCACGCTGGCGGAGAAACTGCCCGACCTGGGCGCGGAAGGACACGACGGCGCCGTGTGGTTGTGGCAGCCGCAACATCGCCGTGCAGGCGACTGGGTCACGCGCCGCATCGCGCGCAATCAGCGCGTGCTGGCGGCTGCTCCGGCGTATCTTGAACACCATGGTCTTCCGGCCGACGCTGCTGCGCTCGCGTCGCACGACTGCCTCGTGGCACGCGAGAACAGCGAAGGCAGCGAGCGTGAATTCGCGCTCTGGACGCTGCGCCACGTCAAGGACGGAACCACGGTTCGGGTCCACGTGCGCGGTCCGCTGTCGAGCAATTCGGGTGAACTGGTGCGCGATTGGTGCCTGGCCGGTCGCGGGATCATGCTGCGCAGCCTCTGGGACATTGCACCTCACCTCGCCTCGGGCGAACTGGTGCGCGTAATGCCGCACCTCGCGATGCCGGATGCCGACATTCAATGGGTCGCGCCGTGGCGACCCAAGACGCCCCGGCGCGTGCGGGTGCTGATCGACTTCCTGGTGGAGCGTTTTCGCGGCGAGCCGTGGAAGGTCGACCCCACGCGTTCGCGCTGAGCTCTCAGCGCTCGCCGCGCACCACCAGGCTGACGCCAACGGCGGTCGTCGCAATGCCTGCCAGCGTCACCACGGTGATCGGCTCCGCGAACAAGAGCCAAGCCATCACGGCGGTGCATGGCGGTACGAGGTAGAGCAGGCTCGTGACGGCAGTGGCGGTGCCGCGCTGGATCAGGATATAGAGCAGCGAACTGCCACCCAGCGACAGCGCGAGGACGGACCATGCCATCGCGCCGCCCGAAGCCAGGTTCCATTGGATGCTGTCGGTCTCCAGCGCAGCGAAAGGCAGCGTGACCAGCAGCGCCGCTGCGAGTTGGATCGCATTCGCGCTGCGCACGTCGCAAGGCGCGACGAAGCGCTTCTGATACAGCGTGCCGACGGTGATCGACAGGAGCGCCATCAGCGCCAGCCCCATCGTCAGCACATTGACCTCCCCGCCCTGTCCCAGCTTGCGCGACACGACCAGCACGAGCCCGAGAAATCCGAGGAACAGTCCCGCCCACTGGCGACGCGTGATCGTGCCGCCAGTCATCGACATCCAGACGGCGGTCAGCACCGGCTGGATACCGACCAGCAATGCGATGAGGCCGGAGCCCATTCCGGCCCTGACGGCCGCCCAGACGCCACCCAGGTAGCCCGCCTGCATCAGCACGCCGGTGACCGCGAGATGTCCCCACTGCACCCGATCTCGCGGCCACGCGACGCGCGCCACCCGGACCCAGGCGAGGAAGCAGATCACCGAGAGTGCATAGCGCACCGTGAGGAACTTGAGCGGCGGCGCGTAAGGCATGCCATACCGCGCCACGATGAAGCCGGTGCTCCAGATCAGCACGAAGACCGCTGGCATGATGCGAAGCCAGCCCGCCGAACGGGCCGCCCCCGTCATTTCGCCCGGGCCCGGATCTCGGGAATGGCCTTCTGCAGGTAGTAGACCATCGACCAGACGGTGAGCACGGCGGAGATCCAGATCAGCCACTGGCCCCAGGCGCCCGTGTCGATCACACCGAACAGCATGCCGTTGAAGAGCAGGAAGGGGATCGCCACCATCTGCACCACGGTCTTGACCTTGCCGACCATGTGGACCGCGACACTCTTGCCGGCGCCGATCTGCGCCATCCATTCGCGCAGCGCGGAGATTGCGATCTCGCGACCGATGATGATCAGCGCCACGAACACGTCAGCGCGATTCAGGTGCACCAGCACGAGAAGCGAAGCACACACGAGGAACTTGTCGGCGACCGGATCGAGGAAGGCGCCGAACGCCGAAGTCTGGTTGAGCCGGCGCGCCAGGAAGCCGTCGAGCCAATCGGTTGCCGCGAACACGATGAACATCACCGTCGCGATGAGATTGCGCATCGGCTCCGACAGCGGCAGGTAGAACACACCCACGATCAACGGAATCGCGACGATGCGCGTCCAGGTCATGATCGTTGGCAGAGTCCAGAACATTGGAACGAGTATATGGCCCCCCCGGTGCGAGGCCGGGGACCGGTCAATGCAAGGCTCTATAGATTTCCTCGGCAAGGTCAAAAGCGATTCCCTCGACCGAAGCGATGTCCTCGACGCTGGCTGCCGCAACGCCGCGAATTCCGCCGAAGCGCTGCAGCAAGCGCGCGCGACGCTTGGGCCCGATGCCAGGAATATCTTCGAGCTGGCTGCCGCCCACCCGGATCTTCGCCCGCTTGGCGCGCATGCCGGTGATGGCGAATCGGTGCGCCTCGTCGCGAATCTGCGCGACCAGCATCAGTGCCGCCGAATCGCGGCCAAGATAGACCTTCTCGCGGCCATCGGCGAACACCAGCTCCTCGAGCCCGACCTTGCGACCCTCGCCCTTCTCCACGCCGACGATCAGCGACAGCGGCAGCCCCAACTCACTGAACACTTCACGCGCCATCGACACCTGGCCCTTGCCGCCGTCGACCAGCACCAGTTCCGGCATGCGCGCGGTCCGCGTGCCCGGCCGTGCATCAGTGCCCGCGCCCGCGGCATCGCCGGCAGGGGGCGCATCGGTCTCCGCCGCCATCGCCTCGGCCAGCTTGCCGTAGCGGCGATGCAGCACCTGCCTCATCGCGGCATAGTCGTCGCCCGGCGTGATGCCCTCGATGTTGTAGCGCCGGTATTCGCGGTTCTGCATGGCGTGATGCTCGAACACGACGCACGAAGCCTGCGTCGCTTCGCCCGCCGTGTGCGAGATGTCGAAGCACTCGACGCGGAAGTTGTCGAGATCGTCCGGCGCCAGTTCGAGCGCATCGACCAGCGCGCGCGTGCGCGCCTGTTGAGAGCCCTCCTCCGCAAGCAGGCGCGCGAGTTGGAGCGCCGCGTTCTTGCACGCCATTTCCAGCCAGTGGCGACGCTGCTCCCGCGGCTGGAACACGGCGGTCACGCGCGTGCCCGCCTGCTGCGAGATCGCCTCGATGAGTTCGCGGCCCACCAGTTCGCTCAGAACCAGCGTGGCCGGCACGGGCACGTCGATGTAGTGCTGCGCGATGAAGGCCTCGAGTACCTGCACCTCGACCGCGTCGGACAACGGCGGTTCGTCGTCGCTCTCGGCATCCCGCTCGCCATGCTGGATCTGCGTGGCGTCTTCCACATGCACCGGGAAATAGGCACGGTCGCCCAGGTGCCGGCCGCCGCGCACCATCGCGAGATTTACGCAGGCCTTGCCGCCCTGCACCTTGACGGCGAGGATGTCCACGTCCTTGTCGGAGGCGATCTCGACCGACTGCTGGTGCAGCACACGTGACAGCGCCGACATCTGGTTGCGCAATTCGGCCGCCTGCTCGAACTCCAGCTTCTCGGCGTGGGACATCATCCGCGCCTCGAGTTGCGTGAGAACGACCTGCGTGTCACCCATCAAGAAGGCCTCCGCGTTGGCGACGTCCTGTGCGTAATCCTCGGGCGTGATGTAGCCCACGCAGGGGCCGCTGCAGCGCTTGATCTGGTAGAGCAGGCAGGGCCGCGTGCGATTGCTGTAGACCGTGTCTTCGCAAGTGCGCAGCTTGAACACTTTCTGCAGCAGCTGGATCGACTCCTTGACCGCCCACGCACTTGGGTACGGCCCGAAATAGCGGTGCTTGCGATCGACCGACCCGCGGTAGTACGCCAGCCGGGGGAAGGTGTGCGAGGCGATCTTGAGATACGGATAGCTCTTGTCGTCGCGAAACAGGATGTTGTAGCGCGGCTTGAGCGTCTTGATCAGGTTGTTCTCGAGCAGCAGCGCCTCGGCCTCGGAGCGCACCACCGTGGTCTCCATGCGGGCGATCTTCGAGATCATGTGGCCGATGCGCGTGCCGGCGTGATTCTTCTGAAAATAGTTCGCCACGCGCTTCTTGAGATTGCGCGCCTTGCCCACGTAGAGCACCGCACCTGCCGCGTCGAAATAGCGATAGACGCCAGGCAATTGCGGCAATGCCGCCACTTCGCTGAGCAATTGATCGGAATGCGTTTCAGCCATTGTGTTTACTGTGGAGTCCCGTCTTCCAGCACTGGCTCGCAGCGCACGTCGGTGTGGACCGAATTGGCGATGAAGCACTGGTCGTGCGCCGAGTGGTGAATGGCTTCGATTTGCTCGCGCGTCGGCAGGCGCTCGCCGGAAAAAAGCGCCTGCGGCCGCAGCGTGACGACGGTCATCGCCAACTTGCCGGCAGCGTTGCGCCCCATCCGGCCGTCGGCACTGTCGGCGTAGCGTTCCACGCAAAAGCCGCGCGATGCCGCTATCGACAGGAACCACAGCATGTGGCAGCTCGACAGCGAAGCGACGAAGAGTTCTTCCGGGTCGACGGCCGTGGCATCCGACATCGGCAGCGGCACAACGTGCGGAGAGGACGAGCCGACCCATTCCGCGCCGCCGTCGAAGCGGATCGCGTGGCGACGGCTGTAGCGGTTGCCGACGAAATCCTGGCCGTCGCGTTGCCAGAGGATGTCGGCGGAGTGATGTGACATGGAATCTGTCTCCGGTGTCTCCATTGGGGGGCTGTAGAGTATCCCGCGATGCGCTGGGACATTTTCTGCAAGGTGATAGACAACCATGGCGACGCCGGCGTCTGCTGGCGGCTGGCCGCTGCGCTCAGCGGCGAAGGCGAGACGGTGCGCTTGTGGATCGACGATCCCTCCGCGCTGGCCTGGATGGCGCCCGAAGGTTGCGAAGGGGTTTCTGTCGTCGCCTGGACTGCGGCGACGGCGGAAATCCAGGCCACCAACGCACCCGCCCCGGACGTGTTGATCGAGGCCTTCGGCTGCGATCCCGCGCCGGAAATCGTTGCAATGTTCGCGCTGCACGCGCCAAGAAACGGCTCGACTCACCGATGGATCAACCTGGAATACCTGTCGGCCGAGCCCTATGTCGAGCGCCTGCACGGCCTCCCCTCCCCCGTCTTCAGGGCACCCGGCGCCGGGCTGACCAAGAATTTCTTCTATCCAGGCTTCACCAGAGCCACGGGCGGCCTGCTGCGCGAGCCCGAGTTGATGGCGCGGCGCGAGCGATTCGATCGCGGCGCGTGGCTCGCAAGCCAAGGCATCCCCTGGCAAGGCGAACGCCTCGTCTCGCTGTTTTGCTACGAACCGCCGGCGCTCGAAGCCCTGCTCTCCCAATTCGAGCGCGCCGACCGGCCCACCCGCTTGCTGGTCACGGCAGGACGCGCCGCGGCCGCCTTGCCACCCGGTCCCGCACAGCGCGGCGCGCTTTCGATCTCATGGCTGCCCCATGTGCCGCAACCCGAATTCGACCACCTGCTTTGGGCCTGCGATCTGAATTTCGTCCGTGGCGAAGACTCCCTGGTTCGGGCGATCTGGGCCGGCGCTCCCTTCATCTGGCAGATCTACCCGCAGGACGACGACGCGCACCACACCAAACTGAACGCTTTGATGGATTGGATGAACGCCCCGCCCTCTCTGCGCGGCTTCCACCATCTCTGGAACGGAATGGCAAGGGATCGATTGCCGGATCTGAACCGGACGACGCTCGAATCCTGGGGTTTCAGCGCGCTGGCCGCACGCGCATGCCTGCTCGAACAGGACGACCTTTTGACGCGGCTGCAGCGTTTCGTCGCCCAAAAAAGCTAAAATTGCGGGCTTTGCGGATTTCCGGCCGGGGCGTTCCCCGATTGCCGCACTATCCGCTGAACCCGCCGCGGTGAATGCGCCAGAAGGGCCAGAGGGCTCGACGACGCACCGAGCGGCCAACATCCAGAGACCCTGATTATGAAAATCGCTCAAGAAATCCGCGCTGGCAACGTGATCATGCACGGCAAGGACCCCATGGTCGTCCTCAAGACCGAATACAGCCGTGGCGGCCGCAATTCCGCCACCGTGCGCATGAAGCTCAAGAGCCTGATCGCCAACTTCAACACCGAAGTGGTCTTCAAGGCCGACGACAAGATGGAGCAGATCGTGCTCGATAAGAAGGAATGCACCTATTCCTACTTCGCCGACCCGATGTACGTCTGCATGGACACCGAGTACAACCAGTACGAAGTCGAAGCCGAGAACATGGGCGACTCGCTCAACTACCTCGAAGACGGCATGCCGGTCGAAGTGGTGTTCTACGACGGCAAGGCCATCTCGGTCGAACTGCCGACCAGCGTCGAGCGCGAAATCACCTGGACCGAACCGGCCGTCAAGGGCGACACCTCGGGCAAGGTCATGAAGCCGGCCAAGATCTCCACCGGTTTCGAAATCGGCGTGCCGCTCTTCGTGGCGCAAGGCGACCGCATCGAAATCGACACCCGCACCGGCGAATACCGCAAGCGCGTCTGAGCGACCGATCACCCTGAAAAAGGCTCCTTCGGGAGCCTTTTTTGCGTGCGTTCCGACGCACCGGGCCCGAAATCTGCAAGGCGCACAATTCAGCCTCGCTTTCCTCGCAAGACCATGCCCAACAGCACACACGACCTCCACGACAAGCGCCTCGCCGACGCCTGGGCCACTCTGCAGGCCCATGCGGACAAAGGCCTTCCCCTGCACACCGATCCTTCGCGCCTGGCTTTCGCCGACCCGGAATTCCTGCTGCGCCGCGAAACGCGCGGACTGCGCATGCAGCTCGAGCTCATGAAACCCGACCTCGAGATGCGCGCGCACGGCATCGAGAACACGGTGGTCGTATTCGGCAGCGCGCGATTTCGAAGCGAAGAGGAATCGGGCGCGCTGATTGCGCAAGCCGAGGCATCCGGCGACTCGATCGCGGCCGACCGCTGGCGCAAGCTCGCACGCAGTTCCCACTATTACGAAAAGGCGCGTGCCTTCGGCAAGCTCGTGGCGCAGTACAGCAACGACAAGGAGCCCCAGGACAAGCTCTTCGTCTGTACCGGCGGCGGTCCGGGCATCATGCAGGCGGCCAACCGCGGCGCGTACGAAGGTGGAGGCCTCTCCGTCGGCTTGGCGATCGCGCTGCCGATGGAGGAAGAAGCCAACCCCTACGTCACCCCGGCGTTGAGCTTCAAGTTCCACTACTTCGCGATTCGCAAGATGCATTTCATGATGCGGGCAAAGGCGCTGGTGGCCTTTCCCGGTGGCTTCGGCACCCTGGACGAACTGTTCGAGGTCATCACGCTCGTGCAGACCCGCAAGGCCAAGCCTGTGCCGATCGTGCTGTTCGGCTCGGACTACTGGAAGCAACTCATCAATTTCGAGTTCCTGGCCGAGGAAGGTGTGATCTCGCCCAACGACGTGAAGCTGATCGAATACGTGGATGCCCCGCAAGACGCCTGGGACTACATCAAGACTTTCTACAAACTCTGAACGGGCTGGTCTTCGCGCGACGGAGCCTGCAGTCCCCAGACCGAGCGGGTGCCAAGCGCCACCACGCCGCCGACGATCCAGAACACGCCCGCGACGCCGATCAGGGCGCCGGCTGCGCCGAACAGCATGGGCATGGCGACGCTGGAGGCGTTGAGCGTCATCACGCGCAGGCCGAGGGCTTCGCCGTGCCGCGCGTGCGGAGTGATCTGGTGCAGCATGCTCATCACCATCGGTTGCACCGCACCAAGGGCCACACCCAGCACCACCGAGCAGACGCCCATGCCGAACGCCGAGGTCATGAATGGATAGGCCGCGAAGACCAGCGCCGTGACCACGTTCGATGCGGTGATCACGCCGCGTTCGCTGAAGCGCGAAGCCACCAGCGGTAGCACGACGCGAATGCCGGCCGCGGCCACCGCGAAGGCGCCGAGGATGGAGCCGATCATCGAAGCGCTCAGCCCGCGCTCGTGACCCAGGATCGGCAGCACGAAGGTGTGCACGTCCCACGACGCGGACTGCAGCCAGTTCACGAACAGCAGGCGCCGGAACATGGGCTGGCTCAGCAGATCCCAGGCACGCGGCCTTGGCACTCCGGGTGGCAGGCGCACCGGGGGGAGTTCGGCTGTCCCGCGCGCGAGCATCCAGCAAGCAATTGGCAGCAGCGCCAGCAAGGCGAAAGCCACCCGATAGCCGAGCAAATCGCCCGGTGTGGGGCCGGCATGGTCGATGAGCAGACCCGTGACGAAGGGACCGACGAAATTGGCCGCAGCCGGCGCGATCGCGAGCCAGCTGAACACCTGCTTGAGTTGGGTGGGGTTGCTCGCCGCGCGGCCGACGTGGCGCTGCAGCGCAATCACCGCGATGCCGGTGGCGCCCCCCGTCAACAGCGCCGCCAGGCAAAGCACCGGGAACACCGGCAGTACCGCGGCCATCGCGGCTCCGGCCGAGGCTGAAACAACGGCGATGGTCAACGGCCGCCGCAGCCCATGCCGATCCGCAAAGCGCCCGGCAGGCAGCGCCAGGAACACCTGCGTCAGCGCGAACAGCGCCAGCAGGACCCCGACGGCGGCCGCACTGTAGCCCTCACGCAGCGCCAGTAGCGGGGCTGCCAGCCGGGTGCCCGTCATCGCGGCGTGCAGGCAGACCTGCGCGAGGATCAGGCGAAGCAGGCCGGCATTCACGTCTGGAGGTCGTCGTCGCCGTCGGCAGGCGGCAGCAGCGCCTGGGACTGCGCTTCTGGCAGCGCCTCCACCTTGCGTAGCGCGAGCCGCATCTGCTTGGCGCGCGTGTCCGCCTTGTCGAGGGTGTCGGAAGCCTTCGCCACCTGTTCCTTGATGCGCGAGACCCATTCGCCGTAGCGCTCGAACTCCGTCTTGACCGCGCCCAGCACCTTCCACACTTCGGAAGCCTGTTGCTCCAGCGCGAGCGTTCGAAAGCCCATATGCAGGCTGTTGAGCATCGCCAGCAGCGTGGTTGGCCCGGCGAGCGTCACGCGATGCTGGCGCTGGATCGCATCCATCAGGCCGGGACGACGCAGCACTTCGGCATAGAGGCTTTCGACCGGCAGGAAGAGGATCGCGAAGTCCGTGGTGTGCGGCGCGGCCAGGTAGTTTTCGGCGATCGACTTTGCTTCGGTGCGAATGCGTGTTTCCAGCGCCTTGGCGGCAATTTCGGCGGCGCCCGGATCGGCCCGTTCGTGTGCGTCGAGCAGGCGCTCGTAGTCGTCGCGCGGAAACTTGGCGTCGATGGGCAGCCAGACCGGCGCGCCATCGCCGCCGCGGCCCGGAAAGCGGATCGCGAAATCCACGCGCTGGCCGCTGTGGGGCTTGGTCTCGACCTGCTTGGCATACTGGTCGGGCGTCAGCACCTGTTCGAGCAGCGCCTCGAGCTGCACTTCGCCGAACACGCCACGGGTCTTCACATTGGTCAGCACGCGCTGCAGGCTGCCCACGCCGACGGCGAGCGTCTGCATTTCGCCCAGGCCCTTATGAACCTGTTCGAGCCGGTCCGCCACCTGCTTGAAGCTCTCGCCCAGGCGGGCTTCGAGCGTGCTCTGCAGCTTCTCGTCGACCGTCTTGCGCATCTCGTCGAGCTTCGCGCTGTTGTTCTGCTGGAGTTGTGCGAGTTGGGTCTCCATCGTGGCGCGCACTTCGGCGAGTCGGCGCGCATTGGATTCGCTCAGCCCCTGGAGTTGGGTGTTGAGCGTGTCGGCCAGCGTCTTTTGCAACAGCGTGAGTTGCTGCGCGAAGGCGTCGATCTGCGCATTCTGCGTGCGGGTGGACTCCGCGCCTTGCTGGATCAACGCCTGCTGGAAGGTGGCAAAAGCTTGCGCCGTTTCCTGCCGGGCGCCGCGCGAGGACTCGCCGATCTCGTGGCGCAGTTCGCGCTCGATGCGCTCGTTGCCGGCGCCCAGGGTCGCGACCAGCGTCGAATGGTCGGGCGCCGGCTGCTTGCGCAGCAGCAACCACAGGATGAGGATGAAGTTCAGGGCCGCGAGGGCCAGCAGGATCCAGGTTTCGATCACGGGTGACGTTGTCTTCTTATTTGGCCGCAAGCACTGCGGGGTTGAGGGGCGTGACCGGCTTGTTGTTCACGAGGTAGCCAATGAGGTTGTCGACCGCCAAGTCGGCCATGGCCCGGCGCGTAGGCACCGTGGCGCTGGCGATGTGGGGCGTGAGCACGACGTTGGGCACGGTGAGCAGGTCCGGGTGCACCTTCGGTTCGCCCTCGAATACGTCGAGGCCGGCCGCCGCAATGCGCTTGTCGCGCAGCGCCGCCGCGAGCGCCGCATCGTCGACGATGCCTCCACGCGCAATGTTGACGAGCGTGGCGGTGGGCTTCATCAGCGCCAGTTCGGCCGCACCGATCGTGTGATGCGATGCCGGCGTGTAGGGAACCACGAGCACGACGTGATCGGCGGTCTTCAGCAATTCTTCCTTGCCCACGTAACCGGCCTTGCATTCGGCCTCGAGCGCCGCGTCGAGCCGCGAACGGTTGTGATAGATCACCTTCATGCCGAAGCCGTGCGCGCCGCGTTTCGCAATGCCCTGCCCGATCCGGCCCATGCCGATGATGCCGAGCGTGGCGCCGTGGATGTCGGAACCGGAGAACATGTCGTAGCTCCACTTTTCCCACTTGCCCGCGCGCAAGAAATGCTCGCTTTCCGCGATGCGGCGCGCCGTGGCCATCAGCAGCGCAAAACCGAAATCGGCCGTGGTTTCGGTCAGCACGTCCGGTGCGTTGGTTCCGAGCACCCTGTGCGCCGTCATCGCGTCGATGTCGAAGTTGTTGTAGCCCACGGCCATGTTGGCGCAGATCTTCAGGTCGGGGCAGGCATCGAGCACCTCGGCGTCGATGCGCTCGCTGCCGGTGGTGAAGACGCCCTGCTTGCCCTGGAGCTTTTCGATTAGCCGGGCCTTGCTCCAGCTTTCGTCGTTCGGGTTGGAATCGACTTCGAAGTGTTCCTCTAGACGGGCAATGGTCTCGGGAAAGATCGAACGGGCAACGAGGATTTTGGGTTTGCTCATGATCAACGGAAGAAGATGAAGGTCGCAATGATGAACAGCGGGATCAGGATGACACCCGACCACAGCATGAAGCCGAAGAAGCTCGGCATGCGCACACCGCGGCTTTCAGCGATGGCCTTGACCATCAGGTTGGGCGCATTGCCGATGTAGGTGTTGGCGCCCATGAACACGGCGCCGGCCGAAATCGCCGCCAGCGTCGTCGCGTAGGTGGTCATCAACGCCTGGGGGTCGCCGCCGGCGGTATTGAAGAACACCAGGTAGGTCGGTGCATTGTCGAGGAAAGAGCTCAGGATCCCGGTGGCCCAGAAGTACATCGCGGGATCGGGTTGGCCGTCGGGCCGCGTCACGGCCGAGACGATGGCGCCGAACGGACCTTCCGTGCCCGCCTTGAGCATGGCGATCACCGGAACGATGGTCAGGAAGATGCCGGCGAAGAGCTTGGCGACCTCCGCCATCGGCTCCCAGCCGAACTGGTTGGCCGCATGCACGTTGGGCGCGGTGATCTTGAGCGAGACGAGCGTGATCACGATCAGCGCCACGTCGCGCACGATGCCCGGCAAGCCAACCGTGGTGCCATGGATGTCGAAGCTGACGGGCGATTTCCAGATGCCGCTCAGCAGGACGAAGAACAGGATGCCCCCCAGCAGCCAGAAATTGACGGCACCATCGAAGCCGATCGCGCCGGTATCGGGCGTCGGATCGAAGGGCATCACGCCCTCGTTGCGGTAGTAGAAGAAATCGAGCGCATAGAAGATGGCGAGCAGCGCACCGACGACGAACAGGGTGTCTGGAAAGATGTTCTTCGCGGTCCAGAAGAAATCAACGCCCTTCAGAAAGCCGAGAAAAAGCGGCGGATCGCCCAGCGGCGTCAGCGAGCCGCCGACGTTCGACACGATGAAGATGAAGAACACGACCACATGCACCTTGTGCTTGCGGTTGTCGTTCGCCCGGATCATCGGCCGGATGAGCAGCATCGACGCGCCCGTCGTGCCCATGAGGCTCGCGAGCACAGCGCCGATCGCCAGAATCGCCGTGTTGAGCTTGGGCGACCCGCGCAGGTTGCCGCGAATGTGGATGCCGCCAGCCACCGCGAAGAGCGAACCCAGCAGCACGATGAACGGTATGTATTCGGCCAGCAACGCATGCACGAGTTGGGCGCTCGCCAGCGACAGGCCATAGATCCCTGCGAAGGGCAGCAAGAATGCCAGCGCCCAGGCCGCAGCCACCTTGCCGTAGTGGTGATGCCAGAGGGACGGCACCAGCAGTGGCATCAGCGCGATCGACAGCAGAAGGCCGGCGAACGGCACGCCCCACAGCGGAGAAAGGCGACTCCCGTCGAAATCGGCTGCAAAGGCCATGGCCGGCGCCACCATCGGCAATGCGCCGGCCGCCAGCATGCGCAAAGCAGTCTTCGTGGTTTGCCCCGCTGTCATGCGACGGGCTGGGCGATTTCGAACACTTGGCGCAGATAGGCCAGATACCTTTCGTCTTCACACATGTTCTTCGATGGCGTGTCCGACAGCTTGGCCACCGGCTGGTCGTTGCAGCGGATCATCTTGATCACGATCTGCAGCGGCTCGTAGCCCAGGTCGTTGGTGAGATTGGTGCCGATGCCGAAAGCCAGCTGACAGCGTCCGCGGAACTGCTGGTAAAGCTCGATGGTGCGGGGCACGGTGAGGCTGTCGCTGAAGATCAGCGTCTTGGTCCGCGGATCGACCCGGTTGGCGATGTAGTGGGCCAGCATGCGCTCGCCCCACTGGAAAGGATCGCCGCTGTCGTGGCGCGCACCGTCGAACAGCTTGCAGAAGTAAAGGTCGAAGTCGCGCAGGAACGCCGTCATGCCATAGACATCCGACAGCGCGATGCCCAGGTCGCCGCGGTACTCCCGCGCCCACGACTCGAAGCCGAATATCTGGCTGTCGCGCAGCCGCGGCCCCAACGCCTGGCAGGCCTGGAGATATTCGTGCGCCATGGTGCCCAGCGGAATCAACCCGAGCTTCATCGCATACAGCACGTTGCTGGTGCCGGCGAACTGCGGCAGCTTCCCCGACGCACTCGGATGGTTGGGCGCGGTCACGGCGCCGAGCCGCGTCGCGAGCGTGCGCAGTACCTCTTCGTGCCAGTCCTTGGAGAAACGGCGGCGCGTGCCGTAGTCGGCGATCTTGAGGTCGGCGAGACCTTCGTCCTGCAACTGCACGATCTTGGTGTCGAGCCGGTTGCGGCCTTCGGTGAGGTCCGGGTTCGGCTGGGTATTGCGAAAGTACACCTCGTTGACGATCGCCAGCACGGGGATCTCGAACAGGATGGTGTGCAGCCAGGGTCCCTCGATGCGGATCTCGAGTTCGCCGGAAGCCTTCGGGATGATGTTGATGTATTTCTCGTTGAGGCGGAACAGGCCGAGGAAATCGACGAAGTCGCTCTTGATGAAACGCATCGTGCGCAGGTAGCTCAGTTCCGGATCCTTGAACTGCAGCGAGCAGAGGTGGCGCACTTCCTCGCGGATCTGGCCGGCGAACTGCGCCAGCTCGATGCCGGGATTGCGGCACTTGAAGCGGTACTCGACGCGCGCGCCCGGAAAGTGATGCAGCACCACCTGCATCATCGTGAACTTGTAGAGGTCGGTATCGAGCAGGCTGTGAATGATCATGGTGCGGGACGCTGTCTCCGGGTTCGATGTGCGTTCGATTATCACGGGCTGCGTCGGCATGTGCCTACGAACCGTTCCCCGGGCGTCCTACCGTGCGGCCAATGCCTTGACGCGACAGTGTGTCCACGCCGACCAGCACAAGTTCAGGTCGGCGACGAAACCTGATCTGAAGGAGATACGTCATGAACAAGGACACCGTCGAAGGCAACTGGAAACAGCTCAAGGGCAAGGTCAAGGAGCAGTGGGGCAAGCTCACCGACGACGACTTCGACGTCATCGCCGGCAAGCGCGATCAGCTTCTGGGCCGCATCCAGGAACGCCATGGCATCAGCCGCGATGAAGCCGAAAAGCAGGTGGCCGACTGGGAAAGCCGCGACGGCCGCACCCCTGCTGCCATCTGGATGGAACGCGTCTGACGCCGCGTCCACTCATTCACCGAACAACCGATTCACAACTCCAGAGGGAAAAGCCATGAAAAAACATCTGCTCATGATCGCCATCGCATCTACATGCCTGATTGCGGGCCAAGCCAGCGCGATGACCAGTGACGAATACAAGGTCGCCAAGGAAAAGATCGAAGCTGACTACAAGGTCGACAAGGCGAAGTGCGACACGCTGAAGGACAACGCCAAGGATGTCTGCGACAAGGAAGCCAAGGGCAAGGAAAACGTCGCCAAGGCTGAACTCGAACAGCAATACAAGCCCAGCGAAAGCCATGCTCGCAATGTGAAGGAAGAACAGGTGAAGGCCACCTATGAAGTCGCCAAGGAAAAGTGCGACGACCTGAAGGGCGATGCCAAGAACGCCTGCGAAAAGCAAGCCAAGGCTGACGAAGCCAAGGGCAAGGCCGAAATCAAGGCCATGAAGACCAAGGGTTAATCAGCCCCATCGGCCTCCGGGCCGGGTCGCGATTGCCAACGGCGCCTTAGGGCGCCGTTTTTCTTTTGCCTCAGACGCGCAGGTCGTCGACCACGGCCAGCAGTGCCGCCGGCAACTTGACCGGCCGCTGGGTCGCCCTGTCGACATAGACGTGGATGAAGTGCCCTTGTGCCGCTGCGGTCTCGGCGCCCTCTGCGAACAGCGCGATCTCGTAGCGCACGCTGGAGCTGCCGGCATGTGCCACCCGAATCCCCGCCTCCACCGTCTGCGGGAACGCAAGCGGCGCGAAGTAGTTGCACTGCGTCTCCACGACGAAGCCGATCGTCGTGCCGTGATGGATGTCCAGCGCACCCCGCTCGATCAGGAGCGCATTGACCGCGGTATCGAACCAGCCGTAGTAGACGACGTTGTTGACATGCCCGTACATGTCGTTGTCCGCCCAGCGCGTGGGAATGCTGCGAAAGGCGCGGTAGCCGGTGCGAAGTTCGGGGGATGGTCGGGCACTCATGGCGCGGCATTTTGCCAGCGCCGCCAGTATTCGAAGGCGACCTTGAAGGTGCCCAGTTGCACCTGAACCGTCTCGGCGATGTCGCTCGCATAGCCACCGGCCATCGCGAAGGCCAGCGGAATGCGCCGTTGCCAGGCGAAATCGAAGACGCGCCGGTCGCGTGCCTCCAGGCCGTCGAAGCTCAGCTTGAGACGGCCGAGGCGATCGCGTTCGAAGGGATCGGCCCCTGCGAGATAGATCACCAGGCCCGGCGTGAACCGCCGATCCAGTTCGTCCAGCGCATGTTCGAGGGCGGCAAGATAGTCGTCATCGGCACAACCGTCCGGCAGTTCGACGTCGAGATCGCTGGCTTCCTTGCGGAACGGGAAGTTCTTCTGACCGTGCATCGAGAGCGTGAAGACGCTGGGATCGTTGCGAAAGATGCTGGCGGTGCCATTGCCCTGATGCACGTCCAGGTCGATGACGGCGACACGCAAGGGAGGCCCCCTATGCCGGCCGTGCTCGGCCTGCATCAGCCTTGCGGCGACCGCGGCATCGTTGAAGACGCAGAAGCCGCCGCCCTTCCCCGCGCTGGCGTGGTGAGTCCCGCCGGCCATGTTGGCCGAGATGCCTTCCCCGAAGGCGGTGCGACAAGCAGCAATGGTGGCGCCGGTCGACCGGCGCGAGCGCTCGACCATCGCCTCACTCCACGGAAAGCCGATCTCGCGCATGGCCTCGGGACTCACGCTTCCGTCGCTGATGGAGGCGATCCATTGCGGCGTATGTGCCAGCGCCAGTTCGCCGTCGCTGGCACGCGGTGCCTCGAACATCTGGATCTGGGGCAAATGCTGTTCGAGTCGATCGCGAAGAAGGACATACCGTCCCATTGGGAAACGGTGGCCGGTGGGCAGAGGCAAGACGAATTGGCCGGAATAAAACGCACGCATTGGGAACATTGTCAGGGCCCATTTAGAAGGCGCGTTCTAAATTGCTGCAGTGCATCAGAAAATTCTTGTTTTGGAAGTGAAGCTGCCTATACTTGAGTCCATGCTGCACCGCAACAAAAGTTCAGAGGCAGCTCACTGTGAATCCCCCTTTTCTTTCAACTGGAGTCCCCACATGGCCCTGACCGCTGACCAACTGATTTCTGCTCAAAAAGCCAACCTCGAAACCCTCTTCGGCCTGACCACCAAGGCTTTCGAAGGCGTCGAAAAGCTCGTCGAACTCAACGTGACCGCCTCCAAGGCAGCACTGACCGAAGCCGCCGGCACGACGCAAGCCCTGCTGAGCGTCAAGGATGCGCAAGAACTGCTCACCCTGCAAGCCAGCCTGTACCAGCCCCTGGCTGAAAAGACCGCCGCCTACAGCCGTCACCTGTATGACATCGCCCAAGGCACCGGCGCCGAATTCACCAAGGCTTTCGAAGTCAAGGCCGCTGAAGCCCAGCAAGCCTTCGTCGGCCTGGTCGACAGCGCCGCCAAGAACGCACCCGCCGGTTCGGAAACCGCCGTTGCCGTGATGAAGAGCGCCGTGGCTGCTGCCAACAACGCTTTCGAATCGGTGCAAAAGGCTGTCAAGCAAGCCTCCGACGTCGCCGAAGCGAACTTTCAGGCCGTGCAGACCACGGCCGTGAACGCTGCCAAGAGCACGGCGCAAACCGCCTCGCGCAAGCGCTGATTGGCAAGCCCGCATCCAGCGGGCGCTGATTGTCTCCTTGGGTCCTTCTGGATCCAATTCAGGGGGCCCCGTCCTTGCGACGGGGCCCTTCTTTTTTGCTCGCCCCAGGGCGGCGTTCACTTCGGATTCCATAATCACGGGTCATATCGTTCAGGAGACTCTTCATGCAGATCGACGGCAAGGTTTTCATCGTCACCGGTGGCGCTTCGGGGCTGGGTGAGGGCACGGCGCGGATGCTCGCCGCGAATGGCGGCAAGGTGGTCGTTGCCGACATGCAGGCCGACAAGGGTGAGGCAGTCGCCAAGGAGATTGACGGTGTTTTCGTCAAGTGCGACGTGAGCCAGGAAGCGGACGGTCAAGCCGCCGTGGCTGCCGCGCTGAACCTGGGCAAGCTGGCGGGGCTGGTCAATTGCGCTGGCATCGCGCCGGCCGAAAAGACGGTCGGGAAGACCGGGCCACATGCGCTGGCGGTGTTCAGCAAGACGGTCACAGTGAATCTGATCGGCAGCTTCAACATGATTCGTCTTGCGGCCGAGGCGATGAGCAAGAACGAACCCGAAGCGACCGGGGAGCGCGGGGTACTGATCTCGACGGCCTCGGTCGCTGCCTATGACGGGCAAATCGGCCAAGCCGCGTACAGCGCCTCGAAAGGGGGCGTCGTCGGGATGACCCTGCCGATCGCGCGCGATCTGGCGCGCAACGGCATTCGCAACATGACGATCGCGCCGGGCATCTTCGGCACGCCGATGCTGTTCGGCATGCCGCAGGAGGTGCAAGACGCGCTGGCCGCGAGCGTGCCGTTTCCTTCGCGCCTCGGCACGCCGGAGGACTACGCGAAGCTCGCCAAGCACATCATCGAAAACGACATGCTCAACGGCGAGGTGATCCGACTCGACGGCGCGATCCGGCTCGCGCCGCGCTGACGCTGCCCAGGGCTCCCTCGGTGTCGTCGAGCGGGGTCACGCTGCCGGTGCGCTCCAGGCGCTCGTATTGGGCGATCACCTGGGCGCCGAAGAGCACGAGCGTTGCGGCGATCTCCAGGCTGAGCAGCACGACGATGGCCGTGGTCAACGAGCCGTAAACCACGTTGACCTGCGAGAGCGTCGCAAAGTAGAGCACCAGCACCCGGCGCGTGACTTCCCACAGCAGCGCCGCGGTCACCCCGCCCAGCAACGCATGTCGCAGCCGGAGCCGGCCCACCGGCATCACCAGGTAGAGCGAGGTCAGCATGAAGATCTCGCCGGCCAGCCCGAGCAGGTAGAGCAGCACGCCCGACACGCCAGACAGCGACCAGCTGCGGCCGAGGAGTTCGATGCGTTCCTCCCCGATCACCTGCAGGGCACCGGACACCAAGGTGACCAGCAACAAGCCGATGCATAGGCACAGGATGTAGATGTACGGCATCACCACCGAGATCAGAAAATGACGCGAGTGATCCGCCTTGCGGTGGTGAAAGATGACTGCCATCGCGCTTTCGAGCACCGTGAAAGCAAGCGAGCTGAAAAAGATCATCGTGACCAACAGCACCGGGCCAAGCACGTCCGCATGGGTCAGGAAGTTGGAAAGCTCGGTAATGATCGCCCGCGACTGCCCCGGCAGCAGCCACTCCAGATAGCGTCCGACCGCGCGCAGCAGCGCCGCCTGCTCGATGAAGCGCGAGAGCGCGATCACGCTCACGATCAGCAGCGGCACGATCGACAGCAGCGCGTAGTAGGCGACCGCGCCCGCCAGAAGCAGGCCCTGGTTGGCCCTGAACCCCTTCAGCGCCTCCCACATGAATCTCAGCGGGTGGCGCAACAGGGGCACTGCATGGGTGATGGTTCGGCGGATCATGCGTCGGTTTCGGGAAGACGAGTATGCCGCCGGCCGGCGGCGTGTTGATGGCTTGCGTATCATCTGCCGCTCTTCGCCTCCATGACCATCCCCGCTTCATTCATCCAGGAACTGATCGCACGTGCCGACGTGGTGGAAATTGTCGGCCGCTACGTTCAGCTCAAGAAGGCGGGCGCCAATTTCATGGGCCTGTGCCCATTCCATGGGGAGAAGTCGCCCTCGTTCTCGGTCAGCCCGACCAAGCAGTTCTATCACTGCTTCGGCTGCGGCGTGCACGGAAACGCGATCGGCTTCCTGATGGAGCACGCCGGAATGGGCTTCGTCGAGGCCGTGCACGACCTGGCAGGCCAGTACGGCATGCAGGTGCCGGAAGACGATGCCTCGCCCGAGGAACGCGCCCGCGCCGCTGGTCAGCGCCAGAAGCAGGCCACGCTCTCCGAGGTGCTGGAAAAGGCCGGCGAAGCCTATCGGAAGCACCTGCGCCAGTCGCAAGGCGCGATCGGCTATCTGAAGAGACGCGGCGTCTCCGGTGAAATTGCCCGCCAGTTCGGCATCGGCTACGCGCCAGCGGGTTGGCGCACGCTGGCGAGCGTGTTTCCCGACTACGACGATCCCCTGCTGGCCGAAAGCGGGCTGGTGATCGTCGGGGAGGCCGACGACAACGCGGATGGCAAGCGCTACGACCGCTTCCGCGACCGTGTGATGTTCCCCATCCGCAACGTCAAGGGCGAGTGCATCGGCTTCGGCGGACGGGTGCTGGGGGACGAGAAACCCAAATACCTCAACTCGCCCGAAACTCCGGTCTTCAGCAAGGGGCGTGAGCTCTACGGACTCTACGAGGCGCGAGCCGCCTTCCGCGACCGCGGCTACGCCCTCGTGACCGAGGGCTACATGGACGTGGTGGCACTGGCGCAACTGGGCTTCCCGAACGCCGTGGCGACACTGGGCACCGCCTGCACGCCGGAGCACGTGCAGAAGCTATTCCGTTTCACCGAATCCGTCGTCTTCAGCTTCGACGGCGACGCCGCTGGCCGACGCGCCGCGCGCAAGGCGCTCGACGGCGCCCTGCCCTACGCCACCGACGTGCGCAGCATCAAGTTCCTGTTCTTGCCGTCGGAGCACGACCCGGACAGCTTCATCCGGGAATTCGGCGCCGACGCCTTTGCGCGCTTCGTCAACGAGGCGACGCCGCTCAGCCGCTTCATGATCGAGGCCGCCCGCGAAGGCTGCGATCTCGGTACGGCGGAAGGCCGCGCCCACATGGCCAGCAACGCACGCCCCCTCTGGAGCGCCATGCCCGAGGGCGCGCTCAAGCGCCAGTTGCTGGGCGAGATCGCCACCCTGGTCCAACTGAGCGGCCAGGAACTGGGCGAGTTGTGGGCCCCGGCCGCGCCGCGAGCCCCGGCTCCTCCGCCCTCTGCCCCGACGCGCGCCGAGAGTGACTGGAACGACTGGAATGACCGGAGCGAGCGCGTCGAATGGGTCGACGATTTTCCGCGCCCTTCGTCTTCGTCCGAAAAGCGACGCTTCAAGTCCTGGCGCAAACCCTCCCCTCCGCTGCCGCCACCCGGAGGCCGGAAGCTGCCGACCAGCCGCCCCGACGTGGCGGCCAGGCTGATTCTGTCGAACATGGCGGAATGGGAACGCCTCTCCCAGGAGCTGCACGCGCTGCTGTGCGATCTGCCGGGCGAGCACGGCCAGCTCTTCGCCTGGCTCGACAGCCAATCACACGAGCACGGGGTGCAGCCCTGGGCAGCCCTGCGCGAAGGCATGCGCACCATGCCCTTCGAGACGCTGGCCCTGCGCGTCATGACGGGCCCCGACGGCGGCCCCATCGGAGACGCCGAGGGCGAACAGGCGGCCGATTCGGCACGGGAACTGCGCAACGTGCTCGACTACATGCTGGACGACCTGCTCAAGGTCCAGCAAAGCGAGGCGATAGCGGCAGTCGGAAGCGATCCGCGCGCCCTGGAACGCTACAAGGCGCTGGAAGCGCGGCGCCTGGAGTTGCGTAATCGCCTCAATCCCGGTTCAAACCCTGCTTGAAAATTACGCAGCGCGCTATAATGTAAGGCTTCGCTAGACGCGAAAACAGGCAAGAGCGACAGCAGCACCTCCGGGCCGACCCCATGCGCAATGCACTTCCCAAAGGGAAACGGGTCAATACACCGCAAGGACTGCACACCAAATGTTCGCCCGACATCTTGCCTTTTGACGGCTCTTCGAGGACTTGTGTCCTCATGGCCTCATTGTTTGTGCTCCTGCCTGCGCCGGGTTTGTGGCGCGTGTGATTCCGCTTGGTCCATCTTGTTGTATTGAGGTCGTATGCCCAGTTCAAAGAAGCCTGCCGTGTCCGCTGCCAAGAAGCCTGCTGCAGACAAGAAACCGTCCAAGGTCGCCGCCCTGCCGGCAACCAAGACGGGTGCCGCCGCGTCCAAGGCGTCCGCCGCAACGAAAGTGAAAACCGTGCCCACGAAATCGACCACCGCCGACGAAACCCTGAAACCAGCCGCCAAGAAGGTTGGCCGTCCTCCCAAAGCCGCCGGTGCGCCCGCCGCAACCGGAGGCGCCAAGCGAGGCCGCAAACCCAAGGCCGGCAACGAGGCGCCTTCGAGCGACGTCGACCTGTCCGACATCGAGGACGAGCTGGTCGGTGACGAGCCGGCAGCCACGACGACCGAGGAAAAGGTCAAGCCACTGCGCATGAAGATCAGCAAGGCGAAGGAACGCGCCTTGATGAAGGAATTCGGCCTGGACGAGACCGTCCTCTCCGAAGAAGACCTGGCCAAGCGCCGCTCGCGCCTGAAGACCCTGATCACGCTGGGCAAGACCCGCGGCTACCTCACGCACGGTGAAATCTCCGACCACTTGCCCGACAAGCTGGTCGACGCCGAGACCATGGAAGTCGTGGTCACCATGCTCAACGACATGGGCGTGGCCGTCTACGAGCAGACCCCCGATGCGGAAACCCTGCTGCTGAACAACACCGCCCCGACCGCCACTACGGTCGAGGAAGCCGAGGAAGAAGCCGAAGCCGCTCTTTCCACGGTGGACAGCGAATTCGGCCGCACCACCGACCCCGTGCGCATGTACATGCGCGAAATGGGCACGGTCGAGTTGCTGACGCGCGAAGGCGAAATCGAAATCGCCAAGCGCATCGAAGGCGGCCTGATGGCCATGATGGAAGCCATTTCGGCTTCGCCCGCGACCATCGCCGAAATCCTGCGCCTCGGACAGGAAATCCGTGACGGCAAGGTCGTCATCTCGACCATCGTCGACGGCTTCTCGAACCCGAACGAGGCCGACGACTACGTGGCCGAAGAAGACTTCGACGAATTCGACGAGGAAGACGACGACGACGGCAAGGGCGGCTCCAAGGCATTGACCAAGAAGCTCGAGGAACTCAAGCGCGACGCGCTGGAGCGCTTCGACCGCATCGCCGTGATGTTCGAGAAGGTCCACAAGATCTACGACAAGGAAGGCTACGGCACGCCGGCCTACCAGAAGGCGCAGCACTCCCTGTCGGAAGAGCTGATGACCATCCGCTTCACGGCCCGCACGATCGAGAAGCTGTGCGACCTGGTGCGCACGCAGGTCGACGACGTCCGCAAGAAGGAACGCGAGTTGCGCCGCATCATCGTGGACAAGTGCGGCTTCCCGCAGGAAGAGTTCATCCGCGACTTCAGCGGATACGACAAGAACGGCAACCGCGTCGCGTCCAATCTGCTCAACCTCAAGTGGGTCGAGAAGCAGGCTGCCGCCGGCAAGCCCTGGAGCGCCGTGCTCGCACGCAACATTCCACCGGTGCAAGAGCTCCAGCAGCGCCTCGCCGACATCCAGTCGCGTGTGGTGGTGCCGTTGGCCGAGCTCAAGGACATCAACAAGCGCATGAACGAAGGCGAATCGTCTTCGCGTGACGCCAAGAAGGAAATGATCGAGGCCAACCTGCGCCTCGTGATCTCCATCGCCAAGAAGTACACCAACCGCGGCCTGCAGTTCCTGGATCTGATCCAGGAAGGCAACATCGGCCTGATGAAGGCGGTCGACAAGTTCGAATACCGTCGCGGCTACAAGTTCTCGACCTATGCGACGTGGTGGATTCGCCAGGCGATCACCCGCTCGATCGCCGACCAGGCGCGCACCATCCGCATCCCGGTGCACATGATCGAGACCATCAACAAGATGAACCGCATCAGCCGCCAGCATCTGCAGGAGTTCGGCTTCGAGCCCGACGCCGGCATCCTGGCCGCAAAGATGGAGATCCCGGAAGACAAGATCCGCAAGATCATGAAGATCGCGAAGGAGCCGATCTCGATGGAAACCCCCATCGGCGACGACGACGATTCGCACCTGGGCGACTTCATCGAGGACAGCAGCAACACGGCTCCTATCGAGGCCGCGATGCAGGCCGGCCTGCGCGACGTGGTCAAGGACATCCTCGACAGCCTGACGCCGCGCGAAGCCAAGGTGCTTCGCATGCGCTTCGGCATCGAGATGTCGACCGACCACACGCTGGAAGAAGTCGGCAAGCAGTTCGACGTGACGCGCGAGCGCATCCGCCAGATCGAAGCCAAGGCGCTGCGCAAGCTGAAGCACCCGAGCCGTTCGGATAAGCTCCGCAGCTTCATCGATACACTCTAGGCACACCCCCCTTGCAGGGGGCAACACCTGCGGCCCGGCGAAGCCGGTTCCGCAGTGTTTCCGCGAAGAAGAAGACAGAGAACAAGAATCAGGAGGGCGCCGACGAGGCGCTCTTTTTTTTGGAGACAGGAGACGCTGCATGAACCCCGACGCCGACAAACTCTGGCTGGCCCCGCGCTGGGCGCTCGCCGTGCTGCTGGCGGTGCTGGGCATGCTCGGACCCTTCTCCATCGACACCTACATCCCGGCGTTTTCGGGCATCGCGCAGTCGATCGGCGCCACGCCAGTCGAGATGCAGCAGACGCTCTCGGCCTACCTGTTCGGCTTTGCCTTCATGAACCTGTTCCACGGCGCGCTGTCGGACAGTTTCGGCCGCAGGCCGGTCGTGCTGTGGGGCCTGGCGGTGTTCACCATTGCTTCACTGGGCTGCGCGATGTCGCAGACCATCGGGCAGCTCGTGGTGTTCCGCGCGCTGCAGGGACTGTCGACGGGAGCCGGCATCGTGGTGTCGCGCGCGGTGATCCGAGACATGTTCCCGCCGGCCGAGGCTCAGAAGGTGATGAGCCAGGTCACGATCTACTTTGGCATTGCGCCCGCGATCGCGCCGATCGTCGGCGGCTTTCTCTTCGTGCACCTGGGCTGGCACAGCATCTTCTGGTTTCTCGTGGTGGTGGGCGTGGTGCTTTTCGCTGCCAACTACAAGCTGCTGCCCGAGACGCTGCACCGCGACCAGCGCCAGCCCTTCGAGGTGCGGCACCTGATGCGCGGCTACTGGGACCTGTGCTCGGACCCGCGCTTTCTATTGCTCGCGCTGGCGAGCGGCGTGCCCTTCAACGGCATGTTCCTCTACGTGCTGGCCGCTCCGGCCTTCCTCGGCGAACACCTCGCGCTGGCACCGACGCAGTTCTTCTGGTTCTTCCTGCTGACCATCGGCGGCATCATGGCCGGCGCCTGGGCGAGCGGACGCATGGCCGGCAAGGTCGCGCCGAAGCGGCAGATTCGCGACGGCTTCGTGATCATGCTGGCGACCTCGCTCGTCAACGTGGTCGCTAACGCCCTCTTCACTCCCCACGCAGCGTGGGCGCTGTGGCCGCTGGCCGTATTCGCCTTCGGCTGGGCGCTGATGGTACCGGTCGTGACCTTGCTCGTGCTCGATCTTCACCCCGAACGACGCGGCATGGCCTCCTCGCTCCAGGCGGTGATCGGCTCGACGGCCAACGGCGTCGTCGCCGGTGTGATCGCGCCGCTGGTGATGCATTCGACGCTGGCGCTGGCGACGACCTCGATCCTCATGCTGAGCATCGGACTCGTCGCCTGGGTCTGGCTTCACGGGCAGTGGCCCGAGATCGGGCGCCTGGTCGCCGGCGAAGCGGCCTGACGACGATGCGGTTCGACACTCTCACGACTTTCGCGCGCGCCTGGATTCCCGGCCCTACCGTCGTCGACGGACGGGAACGCCTGCGCGCCGTCGCCGGCGCCGCGGTGGGCCTGCTGTTCACGGCATTGATCTGCGAACTCCTGGCGGGACCTTCGGTCAGCGGCAACTGGCTGATCGCGCCATTGGGCGCCAGCGCGGTGCTGGTGTTCGCGCTGCCGGCCAGCCCGCTCGCACAACCCTGGCCGGTGATCGGCGGCAACACGCTTGCGGCTCTGGTCGGCGTGGCGTGCGTCCGGTGGCTGCCCGATGCGTGGTGGCTCGGCGCGGTCGCGACCGCGTTGGCCATCGGGCTCATGTTCTCCCTGCGCTGCCTTCACCCCCCGGGCGGCGCGGTCGCGCTGCTGACCGTGCTGACGCACACCCCGGAGTTCCCCTTCGCCATCTCGCCGGTGCTGACCGATTCACTGCTGCTGGTGCTCGCCGGTGTGCTCTACAACACCCTCACGGGCCGGCGCTACCCGCACGTCCAGATCGCGCAGCGCCAGGCGACCACGGACGACACGCGCTTCAGTTCGGCCGACATCGATGCGGTGCTCGCGCGCTACAACCAGGTGCTCGACATCAGCCGCGACGACCTGGAATCGCTGATCCGGCAGACCGAGATGGAGTCGTGGCACCGCCGGCTGGGCACCGTGCGCTGTGTCGACATCATGTCCCGCGGGCCGGTGACAGTCGAGTTCGGCACACCGCTGCAAGAAGCGTGGTCGCTCATGCACGAGCGGCGCATCAAGGCGCTCCCGGTGACCGACCGAACCCGGCGCGTGGTCGGCATCGTCACGCAGGCCGACTTCTTCCGGCACATCGATCTGCAGCACCACGAGGGCCTGGGCGGCCGGCTGCGCGACTTCATCCGCGCGACGCGCACCGTGATGTCGAGCAAGCCCGAGGTCGTCGGCCAGATCATGACGCGCCAGGTTCGTGTCGCCAGCGAAGATCGGCCGATGGTCGACCTGGTGCCGTTGTTCTCTGAGGGGGGCCACCACCACATCCCCATCATCGACGGCGAGCGGCGGCTCACGGGGATGATCACTCAGTCCGATTTCGTGCGCGCACTGTATCGGGCGGTCGAGCCGCAGGCTTGAGGCGCTTGGCTTCGGCGGCGCCCGCCGGCCAGTGCCGTGCATCGGCGAAGCGCTCCACCAGAAAGTCGAGCAACGCGCGCAAGGACGCCGGCATCTGCCGCCGCGAGGCGTAGAGCCCGTACACGCCCAGTCCCAGAGGAACAACCTTGGACAGCAGCGCCACGAGCCGGCCTTCCGCGATCGGCCCACGCGCCGAATACACCGGTTGCATCGCAATGCCGGCGCCTTCCATCGCCGCCGCAAGCAGCACCTGCGATTCGTTCGCGCTGAGATTGCCGCTCACGGGCACGGCAATCCTTTCGCCGTCCTGGTCGAACTGCCACAGGCTCTTGCCGAAGTACGAATAGGTCAGGCAGTTGTGCGTCGCCAGATCGTGCACGCTGCGAGGCGTGCCATGGGAAGCGAGGTAAGCCGGCGACGCGCAGACGACGGACGCGCAATGCCCCAACGGTCGCGCAATCAGGTTCGGGTCGAGGTCGTTGGTGATGCGGATAGCGAGATCGATGCGCTCCTGGACGAGGTTCACCGGCCGCGCGTCGATATGCAGGTCGATCGCGGCCAGCGGATAACGCCTCAGGTACTCCGCAACCGACGAGGCCAGTACGTCCTGCGCAAGCGACTGCGCGCACGCCACGCGCAGCAGGCCGCGCGGAACGTCCGCTTCGGCACTGAGCGTCACCGCCATGTCGCCGGCCACTTCGAGCATGCGGCGGCACCGGGCCAGCGTCTCCTCGCCCGCCTCGGTCAGGCTCAGTCGCCGCGTCGTTCGATGCAGCAGGCGCGCGCCGGCCCATTGCTCCATCTGCGCGAGGTAGCGCGTGACCATGGCGCGCGACATGTCGAGCGATTCGGCGGCACTGGTCATGCTCGCGCGCTCGGCGATGCGGACGAACACTTCGGCGGCGATGATGCGGTCCATATTCGATCGATTCAGGCAACAAACATTTGCATGCTACGGTGTTTTTCGATCGAATCAAGAAACCTACGATCGCGGACATGACAGCAACGAATCCCGACCCGCAGCGCGCCACGCTTCACTATGTCTTCGATCCGCTGTGTGGCTGGTGCTACGCCGCAGCGCCCCTGGTGCAGGCGGCGCGTGCCCTTCCCGGCCTGGTCATCGACCTCCACGGCGGCGGCATGATGACCGGCGCGAACCGCCGCGCGTTGACGCCCGAGTGGCGCAACTATGTGATGCCGCACGACCGGCGCATCGCGCAACTCAGCGGCCAGCCCTTCGGCGTCGCGTACTTCGATGGATTGCTGAACGACGGCGGCGCCATGCTGGATTCCGCCCCGCCGCTGACCGCGGTGCTGGCCGCCGAGGCCGACGCCGGCAAGGGATTGGAGATGCTCCACCGCGTGCAGCGCGCCCACTACGCCGAAGGCCGCCGTATTGCCGACACCCCCGTGTTGCGCGACCTGGCAGCCGAGATCGACCTCGACCCGGCAGCCTTCACGGAAGCGTTCGACTATCTGAGCGGCGAGCCGACGCAGCGCCACATCGCTGACAGCCGCGCGTGGCTGGCGCGCGCACGCGGACAGGGCTTTCCGACCTTCGCGCTCGAAACGACCGATGGCGGACTCACGCGCTGGACGTAGCGCGCTACCTCGGCCAGCCGGAAGCCTGGACTGCGCATCTCGGAGCGCTGATCCAGCGCTGACCCGTTTCTTCACTCACCATAAGGACCACTTCATGAGCAAGATCGCCATCCTGGGCGTCACCGGCCGCGCCGGCTCCCGCATCGCCAATGAACTGCTGCAGCGCGGACACACCATCACGGGCGTCGCACGCAAGATCGAAGGCGCCGAAACGCGCCCCGGATTGACGCTGAAATCGGCCGATTCGACGTCCGTCGACGCGCTGGTTCCGGTGCTGAGCGGCCACGATGCCGTGATCAGCGCAACGCGGTTCGCGGACGGAGCGGACGCCGCCACCCTTGTTGCGGCTGCCAAGCAAGCCGGCGTGCCGCGCCTGCTGGTCGTCGGCGGCGCCGGCAGTCTCGCAGTTGCGCCGGGCAAGGCCTTGCTCGACACGCCCGAATTTCCCGACGCCTACAAGCCGGAGGCGCAGGCCGGCAGCGCAATGCTCCAGGCGCTGCGCGCCGAAAAGGAACTGGACTGGACCTTCCTCTCGCCTTCCGCCCTCTTCGCACCCGGCGAGCGCACCGGCAGGTTCCGGGTCGGCGGCGACAGCCTGCTGAGCGATACAGGCGGCAAGAGCTGGATCTCGATGGAGGACTACGCGATCGCGCTGGCCGACGAAGTGGAGGCCCCCAAGAATTTCCGCAAGCGCTTTACCGTCGGCTATTGATTGCGGCGCCCGGCGGCCTGACCTTCCAGCGTGGTCTTCATCGCAAGCATGCCCTGCTCGATCATGGCGCTGATGGGCGGCTTCATATCGTTGGGCAGCAAGTCGGCAATCCAGACGAGTTGGCTGTGCTCAGCGTCTTCGGCAAACACTTGCAGCGACGCGTTGTGATGCGTCAGCCGCTCGCCGGTTGCAGACCACGCCACGCGCCGCGCTTCATCGTCGACATCGACGATGACTTCGCGCGCCACCAGGCCGTTGGCGAAAGTGACGATGCGTGCGTCGCCTTCCAGCTTGCAGTCGATCACGAAACCCGGCACCAGCCGGTGGTGGATCTCGCCGACATCGCGAACCGCATCCCAGATGTGCTCGGCACTTGCCGCCACACGGATTTCCTGTCGAATGGACGCCATGGTTCTTCACTCCTTTCAGGCCGGCGGGCCAGTTTAGGCGCGAACAAGTCCCGCGGGTAGCCCTCAGCGCTTGACGCCCAGCAGACGCTCGAGCACCTCCGGCTGCGTGGCTAGCGTCGCCGCATGGTCGGCGTGAACCACAGTGCCGTGGTCCAGCACGACGGCTTCATCCGAGATCGCCAGGATGGCCTGCGGATGCTGCTCGACGACGATGGCCGCCAGCCCTTCGTCGCGAGTGATGCGGCGGATGGCGCGCAACAGTTCTTCCACGATGATCGGCGCCAGGCCTTCGAGCGGCTCGTCGAGCAGCAGCAAGGTCGGGTTGACCACCAAGGCGCGCCCGACGGCCAGCATCTGCTGCTCCCCACCTGACAACTGCGTGCCCAGATTGCCCTTGCGCTCTGCAAGCCGCGGGAACATCTCGTAGACCCGCTGCGGATTCCACTTGCCGGGGCGTTCCACGGCGGTGAGGTTCTCGTGCACGGTAAGCGACTTGAAGATGTTGCGCTCCTGCGGCACCCAGCCGATGCCTGCGGCAGCGCGCTGGTGCGGCGACAGCTTGTGCAGCGCCAGGCCACCCAGCGCGATGGTGCCGCCGTGCTGGCGCGTCGCACCGGCAAGCGTGTTGATCAGCGTCGTCTTGCCGGTGCCGTTGCGGCCCAGCAGCGCCAGGGTCTGGCCTTGGCCGAGCGCGAGCGAGATGTCGTGCAACACGACCGCCTCACCATAGCCCGCGCTCAGGTTTTCGATGCGCAAGAGTTCAGACATGCGCGGCTCCATGGCCCAGGTAGACCTCTTTCACTTTCGGGTCGTTGGCAATCGTGTCGGGGTCGCCCTCCGTCAGGAGCGTACCGTTGACCAGCACGGTCATGCGGTCGGCGAAGCTGAACACCAGGTCCATGTCGTGTTCGATCAGCAGCACGGACACGTCGGCGGGCAGCGCGGCGACAGTCTCCAGCAGTTCCTCGCGCTCGCCCGCCGGCACACCGGCCACGGGTTCGTCGAGCAGCAGCACGCGCGGCTCGCAGGCCAGCGCGATGGCAATCTCCAGCAGGCGCCGCTTGCCGTAGGCGAGGTGCCGCGTCTCCTGTTGCGCGACGTCGGCGAGCCGGAACTGCTCGAGCAACTCCCCGGCCCGCTCGGCGACCTGCCTGGACGAACCCAGCGGCTTCCACCACTGCCCGCCCAGCCCCGTCTGCTGAGAGACAACCAGCGCCAGCGTTTCCAGCGGCGTCATGGAATCGAAGAGTTGATTGATCTGGAAGGTCCGGACCATGCCTCGCGCCACTCGCCGGTGCGGCGCGAGGCGGGTGATGTCCTCGCCTTCGAGCACGATGCGGCCCTCGGTGGGCGTGAGCACGCCGGTCAGCAGATTGATCAGCGTGGTCTTGCCCGCGCCGTTGGGGCCGATCAGCGCATGGCGCGCACCACGCCGGAGGTTCAGCGAGACGTTGTTGGTCGCCACGATGCCGCCGAAGCGCATCACCAGACCCGTCGCCGACAGGACGATGTCATTCACGGTGGCGCTCACGGCTTGGCACTCCCGCGCGCACCGAACCAGGTCCAGGGTCGCAGCAGCCGATCGCGCCCGACCAGCACCAGCAGCACCAGGATCAGGCCGATCCAGAACATCCAGTACTGCGGCGTGACGGTCGAGAGCGTGTCTTGCAGGAGCTTGAACACGATGGCGCCGGCGATGCCGCCATAGAGCCAACCCACGCCACCGATGACCAGCATCAGCAGCACGTCGGCCGAGCGGTCGAAGGCCAGCACGTCGAGCGATGCGAAGCCCGTGGTCTGTGCGAGCAACGCGCCCGCCGCACCCGCGATCGCAGCGGCGACCGTGTAGATCACGGCCAGGCGCGACACGACCGGAATGCCGATCGACATCGCGCGCAAGCGGTTGTCGCGTACGGCCTTGAGCGTCGCGCCGAAGGGCGATTGCACCAGCCGGCGCATCAGCAGGAACAGCAGCAAGACCACCGAGAGCGAATACCAGGCCGCCGTCCGACCGTACAGGTCGAACTCGAAGAGACCGAGCACCGGCCCCATCACGACACCCTGCAGTCCGTCCGCCCCACCGGTGAGCCAGTCGAGCTTGTTCGCGAGTTCGAGCAACAGCAGCGCGGTGCCGAGCGTGACCATGAGCCGCGTCAGGTCCGTGCCGCGCAGGATGGTGACGCTCGCGATGGCGCCCAGTACGGCGCACAGCACGATGGCCACCACGAGCCCCACCGTCGGGTCCGGCATCACCAGCTTCGCGAACAGCGCAGCCGTGTAGGCGCCGAAACCGAAAAAGGCCGCATGCCCGAGCGAAACGATGCCGGTGTAGCCGAGGATGAGGTCGAGCGACATCGCGAACAGCGCGACGATCGCGATCTCGTTGATCATCAGAGCGTGCGAGGGCATCAGGAGCGGCAGCACGAAGGCCACCGCCCAGACGGCAAACTCCCACGGACGCCAGCGAGCCTTGCGCAGCAAAGGTTGCTGAAAGTCCATTACTTTCCTCCCTTGCGCGTGAACAGCCCTTGCGGCCGCCACATCAGGATCAGGATCATCAGCAGGTACACCGTGAACGCGCCCATCTTCGGAATGAAGTACTTGCCTGCCACGTCGGCGATGCCAAGAAGCAGCGCGGCCAGGAGCGGCCCCGTGATCGACGAGGTGCCTCCGACGGACACCACGATGAGGAAATAGATCATGTACTTGAGCGGGAAAGTCGGATCGAGCCCCAGGATCTCCGCGCCCAGCGCACCGCCCAGGCCCGCGAGCCCCGAACCGACCGCGAAGGTCATCAGGAACACCACGTTCACGTTGATGCCCAGCCCCGCCGCCACGCGCGGATCATCGACCGCGGCGCGAAGCCGGCTGCCGAAGCGCGTCTTCGAAAGAATCAGTTGCAGCACCACCGTGAGCAGCGCGCACAACACGATGATGAAGATGCGGTAGTGCCCCATGCCCAGCAGGAACGCGCCGTCGCCGATCTCGGTACGGCCGCGCAGCCATTCGGGCAAGTGGATGTTCTGCTGCGACGAGCCGACGAAGTAGTCGAGCCCGGCCACTGCCATGAACGCCAACCCGATCGAGAACAGCACTTGGTCCAGATGCGGCTTGCCGTACATCGGCCGGTACAAGGTGCATTCCAGCAGCGCCCCCAGCAGACCGACCAGGATGAACGCGAGCGGCAGGCAGACGAGAAACGGCACGCCCAGCTTTTGCATTGCGAACACCGTCAGGTAGCCGCCCGCCATCGCGAACGCGCCATGCGCGAGGTTGATGAAGTTCATCAACCCCAGCGTCACAGCCAGTCCGACCGCAAGCACGAACAGCAGCATGCCGTAGGCAATGCCGTCAAAAAGAATAGTCAACATGCTGCTGTCCGGCCACCGCTTACTTGGCTTTACCTGGATCTTTCACGGCCTTGATCACGTCGAACTCGACGTTGTAGAGCTGGCCGTCCTTCTTCTCGACCTTGCGCAGGTACACGTCCTGCGTGATGTCGCGCGTTTGCGCATCGATCAGCACTTCGCCGCGCGGGCTTTCGAAGACCTGGCCCTTCATCGCCGCGAGCAGTGCATCGCCGCCGCCCTGGCCCTTGGTGGTCTTCAGGGCTTCGTAGATCATGCGCATGCCGTCATAGCCGCCGACGGCCATGAAGTTCGGGCGCATGTTCTTGTTGGCCTTCTGGAAGGCTTCGACGAATTTCTTGTTGGCCGCCGAGGGATGCGCCGCGGAGTAGTGGTGCGTCGTGACCACGCCAAGCGCGCCGTCACCCATGTCGTTGAGCTGGTCGTCGTCCGTCACGTCGCCGGTGGCGATCATCTTGATGCCGGCCTTGTCCATGCCGCGTTCCAGGAACTGCTTCATCACCGCCGCGCCGGCGCCCGAGGGCACGAAGACGAACAGCGCATCAGGCTTCAGGTCGCGCACCTTCTGCAGGAAGGGTGCGAAGTCCGGGTTGCGCAGCGGCACGCGCAGCGAGTCGAGCACCTTGCCGCCGTTGAGCTCGAAGCGCTCCTTGAAGAACTTCTCGGCATCGTTGCCGGGGCCGTAGTCGCTGACCAGCGTCACCACCGACTTGATGCCGTTCTTGGGTGCCCAGTCGCCCATCGCGACCGAGACCTGCGGCAGCGTGAAGCTGGAGCGCACGATGTACGGCGAGGCCTGCGTGATGCTCGACGTCGCTGCGGCCATCACGACCAGCGGCGTCTTCGATTGGGTGGCGATGGGTGCCGCCGCCAGCGCTGCCGGCGTGACGCCAAAGCCCGCGAGCACATTGACCTTGTCGTTGACCACCAGCTCCTGCGCCAGGCGCTTGGTGACGTCAGGCAGCGCGGTGTCGTCCTTCACGATCAACTCGATCTTCTTGCCCGCCACGGTATCGCCGTTCTGCGCCATGTAGAGGCGCGCCGCCGCTTCGATCTGGCGTCCGGTGGAAGCCTGCTGACCGGTCATCGGCAGGATCAGCCCGATCTTGAACGTGTCGGCGGCGTGAGCCAGGGGGATGGCCAGCGCAATGGCGGTCAGGCTGGCAGCCTGGACGAGATGGCGACGAAGCATAAAGCTCTCCTTGTTGGATGGATGCAGGAACGGGGGATATTGTGACCAGATGCAAGCGAGCCGGGGCGTCGGCAAACACCTAGCGCACGGCCCTCGCAGAGGATTTCTGCGCGATCAGCAAATGGGCTGCGCGATCATCGCGCAATGCTTGCGAGGACTCATGGACTTTCGGGTCGCCATGCCGAATCGAGGGTGATCGTGCCGACCGCGCGCGACACGCAGGCACAGATCCTGTGGCCCGACTGCTTGTCGTGTTCGCTCAGGAACACATCGCGGTGATCGATCTCGCCATCGACGGCCAGCACGTCCATCGCACACAAGCCGCACTCGCCGCGACGGCAGTCCCAGAGGGTCTGCACGCCAGCGCCTTCGAGCGCTTCGAGCAGCGTACTCCCGGCCGGGACGGTGATCGCCAGGTCATGGCGCGGAATGCGCACCTCGAAGGCCTGCGCCGCAAGCCGGCCGCTGCTGCCGAAGGTCTCGAAGCGAAGATCCGCCTGCGCGCGACCTGCTGCCGCCCATGCGCGCTTGACGGCTTCGAGCATCGGCACCGGTCCGCAGGTGTAGAGCTGGCCACCGGGCGGCAGATGCGCGATCTCCGAGGCGAAGTCGATAGGCGCGCTGCCGGTGAAGGCCTGCATGCCGGTATTCGCCGACTGACTCAATGCTTCCTGGAGCGTCGACAGATAAGCCAGTTCCTGCTCGCTGCGAGCGCCATAGAGCATGCGGACGCTCACGCTTCGGCGCTGCGCCAGTTCGGCAAGGCGCTGTGCCATGTAGACCAGCGGCGTGATGCCGATACCGCCCGCCACCAACAGGTAGCCCGGTGCCGTCAGATCGAGGCCGAAGTGGCTCTGCGGCTCGCTCACCAGCAGGCGGTCACCGGGCGCCAGGCGCCACATCGCGAGCGACCCGCCGCGGCCGTCGTCCAGCCGCTTCACCGCGATGCGCCATGCGCGCCCGTCGGGAGCGCCCACCACCGAATAGGACCGGGTCTGCATGCGCCCCGACCCTGGCTCGCCGACCAGGACCTGAACCTGCAGATGGGCTCCGGGCTCATGGCCGGCGACGATGCCCGACTCGGGCGTGATCTCGAACTCGCGCACCGTCGCCGTGAGGTCGCGGCAGGCCGTGATGCGCGCAGGCATCCAGTGGATATCGCTTTTCATCTTGAAGTGTCTTCAGGCCCGGCGGCGGATGAGTTGCACGCCCGGCAGGGGATGGTTCTGCGCGCCATGCAGCGCCTCCCGGAGATTGCGCTGCGCAATGCGGCTGTGCTCGCGCATCAGCGCCTCGGCGCGCGAGCCTTCGCGGTTCTCGATCGCATCGAGCACCTGTCCGTGCTGGTCCTGCGCGATCAAGAGCATGTCGCGCGCTGCGGGCGAGTTCGCCTGCACGACGACGAAGCCCGAGGGTGACGCGAACGGCAGGTTGATCACGCGCTCCAACTGCTGCGCGATCAAAGGGCTGCCCGCCATTTCGGAGAGGAGCCGATGAAACTCTTCATTGAACGCGACGTAGCGCGAGAACGCTGCGTCGTCGAGCGCCGGGTCGCGCAGCAAATCGTCGATACGCTTCAGGCAGGCGCGCGCCTCGCGCAACACCACAGGCGGCGCGCCCCGCTCGGCCGCGAGCCGCGCCGACAGGCCTTCGAGCGTGCCGCGCAGTTCAATCGCGTCAGCGACGTCGCGTTCGGAGAAGGTCCGGACGGCGTACCCGCCATTGGGCAAGGCTTCGAGAAGCCCTTCCTGTTCGAGTCGCATGAGTGCGCTGCGCACCGGCGTGCGCGAGACGCCCAGCAGTTCGGAGATCGCGACCTCGGCAATGCGCGAGCCGCCGGGCAGTTCGCCGGCCAGCACCATCTCGCGCAACCGCAGTTGCGCCTTGACGGACTGGGAACCCCCCGCTTCGACGGGCTCGGCTGCAGCAGGCGTCGTGATCGCACTCACGGCCGCTCCATCGCCGCGGCCGGCTGGATCGGAATGGTGGGGGCGCGCGGCTTCTCGCGCGCAATCATCTGGTCGATGAGGCGTCGTGCCCACATCGCGCCGGCATCGATGTTGAGGTTGTAGAAGCTGTAGTCAGGCCGCTCGTCGATGGCGCGCTGCTGGGCTTCGAGCACCACTTCGTCCTCGCGGAAGATGCCGGCCACGCCCTCGCGCAGTTCGTGCGTGAGGCGCTGCTCGCCGATGCAGTAGTTGCGCGCGAAGGCCCAGAAATAGAGGCAGGTCTTGTCGGTCTCCGGCGTGATGGTGTTGAGCACGAAGCCGTTGACGCCCTTGCTGCGGTCGCCCGCCGAGCCGTTGCGCGGCACGGCGCCGCTGCCCGCCTCGGCCACGCCGACGTCGATGTTGACCGTGCACGGCCCTTCAAAACGAATGATCTGCCAGCGATCGACCTTGCCCCGGTAGCCGTGCGCGTGGTGGATCTGCGCGGCCCAGAACGGCGGTGGGTCGATGTCTTCCATCCAGCGCGTGACAGTGGCCGAGCGGTCGCCATGTGTCGCGACGAATGGCGCTTCGGCCACGGCACGATTGCCGATCGACGAGCCGTGCACGAAGGTCTCGTGCGTCAGGTCCATCAGGTTGTCGACGACCAGCCGGTAGTCGCAGGCCACGCGGATCATCTTGCCGTCGCCTGCCCATTCGGGGTCGTCGTTCCAGTGCATGTCGGGCACCAGCGCCGGGTCGGCCTTGGCCGGATCGCCTGGCCACACCCAGACGAAGCGATGCTTCTCGACCACCGGAAAGGAACGCACGCAGGCCGAGGGATTCAGCGTTTCCTGGCTCGGCATGAAAGTGCAGCGGCCCTGGCTGTTGTAGACGAGGCCGTGGTAGCCGCAGACGACTTCGTCGCCTTCCAGCCGCCCCAGCGACAGGGGCATCAGGCGATGCCAGCAGGCGTCTTCCAGCGCCGCGACCTGACCGTCGGTGCGCCGATAGAGCGCCAGTTTCTGGTTGCAGATGGTGCGCGCCAGCAGTGCGTGCTTGATCTCGACATCGTAGGCCGCGGCGTACCAGGCGTTCAGCGGAAATGGGCTCGTGGAGGCATTCATGGATACGGACTGTATACATTGAAGCCTCAACATCCAGTCTTTTTGCGTGTTTTAAGGGAAAACACCAGTCTCACTGTATCCACAACAGGTATGCCCTGAGCGGATACGATCGACCGTTCTTTTCCAGATTCGACGGAGCCACCCCATGTCCCAGCACGCCTCCCTGCCTGCCCGCTACGACCACGTCGGCAGTTTTCTGCGTCCCAAGTACCTGCTTGAAGCCCGCGAGCAAAAAGCCAAGGGCGAGATCACGCCCGAACAGCTTCGCAAGGTCGAAGACAAGGCCATCACCGAGATCGTCAAGTTTCAAGAAGACGTCGGCCTGAAGAGCATCACCGACGGCGAATTCCGCCGCACCTACTTCCACATCGACTTCCTCGAACAACTCGGCGGCGTGAAGACCGACATCCCGGTCACCATCCGCAAGCCCGACGGCACCGAAGAGCTGGCGCCGCCCGTGATGCGCGTGATCGATAAGGTGCGCCACGCCAAGAACATCCAACTGGCCGACTTCCAGTACCTCAAGAGCCAGGTGTCGGCCGGCAACACGCCCAAGGTCACCATCCCCTCGCCCACGATGCTGCACTTCCGCGGCGGCCGCGCCGGCATCAGCAAGGAGGCCTACCCCGAACTCGACCCGACCTTCTACGACGACGTCGCCAACGCCTACGGCGACGAGCTTCGCTCGCTGGCCGCCGCCGGCTGCACCTACGTGCAGATGGACGACACCAACCTCGCCTACCTCTGCGACGAGCGGATGCGCGAAGCCGCCCGCCAGCGCGGCGACGACCCCAACGAACTGCCGCACCGCTACGCCGCCTTCATCAACAAGGTGGTCGCGCAGAAGCCCGCCGGCATGACGCTCGCGATGCACCTGTGCCGCGGCAATTTCAAGAGCACTCACGCGGCGGCCGGCAACTACGAGCCCGTGGCCGAAGCGCTGCTCAAGGAGATGGATCTCGACGCCTACTTCCTCGAATACGACGACGCCCGCTCCGGCGACTTCCGCCCCCTGCGCTTCCTGCCCAAGGGCAAGACGGTGGTGCTGGGCCTGGTGACCACCAAGTTCGGCGAGATGGAAGACAAGGACGAGCTCAAGAGCCGCATCGAGGCCGCCGCCAAGTACGTGTCGCTCGACCAGCTCGCGCTGTCGCCGCAATGCGGCTTCTCGAGCACGGTGCATGGCAACAACATCGCCGTCGAGGCGCAGCGCGCCAAGCTGCGCCTTGTGGTGGAAGTCGCACAAGAAGTCTGGGGGGGGTGAAGCTCGCCCCCAGGCTTCGCGCACTTCGTGTCGCTTCGCCATCCCCCTACCGGGGGCAACACCGGCGGCCCGGCAAAGCCGGTTCCGCGGTGTTTCGCGAAGGGACCCGCGGGAAGGGGCCCGCGCGAAGGAGCCTGGTTCGTTGGACGGTTTGTATTCGCGTTCCGTTGAAGTAGGCTCCGGGGATGAAGCTCTTCACCGGTCCCCTCAGCATGTTTGGCGCCAAGGCGCAGATCGCATTGCTCGAAAAAGGGCTCGCGTTCGAATGCGTCATGGTGCCCTTCGATCGCGACGACAACTACGAGCCCAAGCACCCTGAGGTTCTGCGCGTCAACCCGAAGCGGCAGGTGCCGGTGCTGATCGACGGCGACGTCGAGTTGTTCGACTCGACGCAGATCTTCGAGTACCTCGAAGACCTCGCGCCCACTCCCCCGCTCTGGCCCGCCGGGGCTGCGGCGCGGGCACGGGCCCGGCAGTTGGAACTCAAGTCGGATGAGGTCTATTTCCCGCACGTGGTGAAGCTCTTCGGACTTCAGCACGACATGCAAAGCCCCGCCGCAGTCGCAGCCTGCGGCGCCTGCGCGCGCTTTCATGAAGTCCTGGATCGGCTGCTGGCCGACCGCGACTATCTCGCGGGCGCCTATTCCTATGCCGATATCGCCTTCTACATGGCACACGTGTTCGCGGACCGCAAGGGCGCGGGCATGACCGAGGGCACCCCGCGGCTGGTCGCATGGCGCGATCGCGTCGGCGCACGGGATGCCGTGCGCGAAGTGATTGGCGCGATGATGGGTTTCCTTGCCTCGGCAGGCCGCCCTGTACCTGCCTTCCTGCAGCAGCACCTCCGCACGTGAACCGGCTCGACGACCTGCTCGACTGGCTGCCATCGCCGTCGCAGCATTTGCTGGTCGTCACCTTCGCTCTGCTGGTCTACGTGTTGAGCACGCGCGCACGGCGCGAGCAACGCGCGCCCACCACGGCCATCGCATGGGTCATGGGCCTCGTGCTGGTGCCGTACGTCATCCTCCCGATGTACCTGATGTTCGGCCAGCGCAAGCTGCGGCCGACCGGCTCGCCGCGCCCGCCAAGATCCGCGCCGGCGGGGCACTGGGCGGCCGACCTGATCGAAAGCTTCGGCCTCGCCCCGCCGGGGCGTTGCACTCCCCGCTGTCATTCCGATGGCGGCGCTGCGCGTGATGCGCTGTTCGAGGTGATCGAGGGTGCACGCCGCCGCATCGACGTGTGCACCTTCATCATCGGCGACGACGCGCTCGGGCACGAGGTGATCAACCGCTTGTCGCGCCGCGCACGCGAAGGCGTCAAGGTGCGGGTGCTGCTCGACGGCTTTGGCGCGCTCTCGCTGCCGCGCTCGCATTTCGATTCGTTGCGCGAAGCCGGAGCCGAAGTCGCCGTGTTCCGGCCCATCTTCAGCCTGCGCCGCACCGGCCCGCGCAACCTTCGCAACCACCGCAAGCTCACGATCGCGGACGACGAATGGCTCTGGTCCGGAGGCCGCAATCTCGCGGGCGAATACTTCACCGGCAACGACGACCACCCTGTCCCGTGGCGTGACCTGTCCTTCGACCTCCGGGGCAGCGTGGCGGCCGCGGCGGCGCGGCAGTTCGACCATGACTGGTCGTCGGTGCGCAAGCGCAAGCCGCGCGCCATCGCGGCCGACGACAGCCCGTCCAGCGACGGCCTCGCCCAATTTCTGCCCAGCGGCCCCGACCAGACCGAGGACACCGCGCATGCGTTGCTGATCGACGCCTGCTTCCGTGCCGAGCACCGTCTGCTCGCGATCACGCCCTACTTCGTACCGGGCGACGGCCTGCGCGATGCATTGCGGCTCGCCGCACGGCGCGGCGTGCAGGTCACGATCGCGATGCCAGCCGAGTCGAACCATCGGCTGGCCGACTTCGTGCGTGCCCGGGCCATGCGCGATCTCGCGCGCGCCGGCGTCATCTTTCGCATGCTGCCCTTCATGGCGCATGCGAAGGCGGTGGTGGTGGACGACAACCTGGCCCTGTGCGGCTCCATCAATCTCGACATGCGCAGCCTGCTGCTGAACCACGAAGCGGCCGTGGTGTTCTACGGCCCCGGCGAGGTCGAGTGGTTCGCCCAGTGGATCGAGACCGCCGCCTCCGCCGGCGAGACCTATCGCGCACGCAGGCCGGGGCTGGTGCGCGATGTGGCCGAGGGGCTGCTGCTCACGATTGCGTTTCAGCTCTGAGTGGACGCCCGGCCGGCACCGAGGTATTTCGGTGCGACCGTGTCGAGCGATGCAGCGCGAATGCCCAGATCCTCCAGCGACGGGAGCTTGCCGCTGGCCACGTTCGGCGTCTTCATGGACTGCAGGTTGTCGCGTGACATCAGCGGCTCGCCCGGCAAGCGTTCCATCACGGCCGCCTGCAGTGTTCCCACAGCAGGCGGGAGCGCAATCACGGGTCGTTCATGGCCCGACCACCGACCGGCCAGCTTGACAAGCTCCCTCAGCGTGAAAACCTCCGGCCCCGCGCACTCGAAGGTCTGGCCGGCGGTCACCGGTCGCTCGAGGCAGACGAGGATCGCGCGGGCGACGTCTTCGACCCACACGGGCTGGAAACGGGCATCCGCGGACGCCAGTGGGAGCATTGGCGCGAACGTCAACAGGCGCGCAAACAAGTTCGTGAAGCGATCGTGCTGGCCGTAGATCACGGAGGGCCGAAGGATGGTCACATCGAGACCCGCGCTTCGCAGCACCGCCTCGCCTTCTGCCTTGGACCGCAGATACCGGCTCGGCTGTGCGCTGTCGACACCGAGCGCGCTGACATGCACGATCCGCCGGACGCCTTTCGAACGGCAGGCACCGACCAGCGTTCGGGGCAAGGCGACGTGCGTTCGGACGAACTCGGCCTCGCTCCCGTGCAGGATCGCAATGAGATTGACCACGGCGTCATGGCCTTCGACCAGGCCTGCGAGTTGCGTCGGGTCGTGGACGTCTGCACTCACGACCCTGGCCGACGGCGGCAACTCCCGTTGCCTTGCTTGCGTGGGCCGACGGCTAGGCACGGTGATCTCAGTTGCGCCGTCCGAGCCAGCGATCAGCGCACACAGGCTGCGCCCCACGAAGCCCGTTCCTCCAAGGACCAGTAGCTTGTTCATCCGGTTTCCGCCCGCTTGTTGGCATAGCTCGCATTCCCGAGCCCCGTGCCGATGGTCAGCACCGCCCAGCGCTTCACATCTTTCATGAAGGGCAGCTCGCTCAAGCCCTGCACGACCGCGTCGTTGTGCATCAAGGCCATCGTGGGCGCGCCGTGGATGGTCGGAATCCGCTTGCAAAGTTCGCTGGGCAGGTGGAAGTTGCTTCCTTCCCAGTCGCCAGGCAAGTTCTGAGCGCCGCGCGAGATCGAGCCGTCCTTGGCGATCAGCCCCGGGCAAGCGATGCCGATGTACGGCGCGAGCCGGATGCCCTTTTTCTTGCAGTAGCGGATCTGTGTTTCGAGCATGTCGGCCAGGCGGTCGATCAGCGCCTTGCGGTTGGGCTTGTCATCCTTGTGTCGCCACTTTTCGCGCCGCAGCACCTTGGCCCGGGACATGTCCTTGGCGCGCTTCATCCGCATCTTGACGATGCCGCAGCGCACATTGGTGCCGCCGATGTCGAGCGCGAGGATCGCGTCGTGGTGAGCGAGCAGTGGCGGCGGCACGAGGTGAACCCAGCCCAGCAGCCCGGCGTCGTCGGTCTCATGGCCGATGCGGGCGAGTTGCACCGACAACTTCATGTCCTGCAAGATCGCCGCTGCCTGCAGGATGGCGCGCTCGCCAACGTCGCTCTCCGGAAAGCCGCCTCCGATCACGATGCGCTCGACGCCCTTCCACGACGGGTGCCGCATGAATCGCTCGATCACCGAGGCGAGTTCCTCGGCGAATTCCTCGACCGCGGCGTGCACCACGTCGCCCGCTTCAGAGGCTTTCTTCGCGCCAAGCGCCTCGTCCAGCGTCTGCTTGCTGAGGTCCTTGGAGTGGCGGCCACCGAGCGGATCCTTGCCCTTGCGCCGGCGCTTCTGGCGCCAGCGCTCCAGTAGCGCCCTGAACGCGGTCTGGCTGGCCTGGTCTCCGATGAAGCCGTCCTTGCCCCGCAACTGAAGGCTGTACCCCTCGACGACGACGGAAGGCAGTTCACGTGCGCCGTGCACGTCGGGGAGCGGATGCGATTCTTTCTTGGATGCCATTGCGTCTTTCATGAAGGCCGTTCAGTCGCCGGTGGTCTCCAGGATCAGGCGTGCAGTTTCCTCCGGCGCATCCCAATGCGGGAAGTGGCCGCAGCGCTCGAACCAGTGCAGGCGCGCATCCGGAAAAAGCTGCTGCGCGCGCGACGCCTGCCGCGGAAAACACACCCGGTCCAGTCGCCCCCAGCCGATCACCAGCGGCTTGGTCATGCTGCCGATGGCCAGCCCTTCCTGCGGCGCTCCGCGCACCAGGTCGCGAAGCATCAGGCTGAAGGATTCCGCCGAAGCGTAGCTGCGCATCTCCTCCAACACCAGCGCCGGCGATAGCCGTGCCGCCTGTGCGGAGAATTGCGCCAGCAGCAGCTTGCGCGACCATTCGTGACCGGTGATGGAAGGCATCGCGAACTGCAGGCTCCGCACCAGCCGCCGCGAGAAGCAGATCGAACTCTGGTAGATATAGCGCTCCCAGCCGCCCCAGAAGCCGCCCGGTCCGAGCGATACGACCGAGCCGAGCACGCCGCCGCGCCTTGCCAGTTCAAGCACGAGGCGGGCGCCCAGCGAACTGCCGACCGCGTCAGTCCCGACCAGGTCGTGTTCCGACAGGAACTGTGCGACCGCGTTGGACAAGGTCCGCACGGACACCTCTCCCGCCAACGGCGGGCTCTTGCCGAAGCCCGGCAGGTCGATCGCCACCACGGCGCGCTCGGCTGCCAGCGGATTCAGGATGGTCTGCCACGAGCGCCAGCTGCTGCCAAGTCCATGTACGAGCAACAAGGGCTTCCCTTCACCGCGTCGGACATAGTTGATCAGCACGCGTTCAGTTTGCGTTCAGATAGTGCGCTGCAGCATCAGCCTGCCGCACGATCCGCTGTAGGAGAACGAGCCTGTCAGCCCCTGGCAGCGCCGATACACTGGGTCGATGCATTCGTTGCGCCGACCGTGGCTCACCGCCCTGGCTTGCCTGGGCCTGCTCTGCGCGGCCGTGTTCTCGTACGTCTCGCACGGGCAGGAACAGGGCCTGCGCATCGGGTCGAAGCGTTTCACCGAGTCCTACATCCTGGCGGAGGTCATGGCGCAGACGGCTTCGCCCCAATCGCCCACGCCGCCGACGGTCCGCCAGGGGCTGGGCAACACCGCGATCGTCTACGAAGCCCTGCGCTCCGGCGGCATCGACCTCTATGCCGAGTACACCGGCACGATCGCGCTGGAGATCCTCAAGGGCTCCCAGTCGATGACGCGCGAGGCCATGAACGCGGCCCTCGCACCGCTGGGGCTGGGCGTCGCGATTCCGCTCGGCTTCAACGACGGCTATGCACTCGCGATGCGCGCAGCCGATGCAGACCGGCTCGGCGTGCGCAGCCTGAGCGACCTGGCGAACCATCCCGAACTGAAGCTCGGCCTGTCGAACGAGTTCATCGGTCGTGCGGACGGCTGGCAGGGTCTCGCCGCGCGCTACGGATTCCGGCAGACGCCGACCGGGCTGGACCATGGCCTCGCCTACGACGCGATCGCCGCGAAGCAGATCGATGTGATCGACATCTACACCACCGACGCCAAGATCGACCATCTCGGCCTGCGCGTGCTCCAGGACGACCGCAGCTATTTCCCGCGCTACGACGCCGTGGTGCTGTACCGGCTCGACGTGCCCACGCGCTGGCCGAAGGCTTGGGCGGCGCTGCAGAAGCTCGAAGGCCGCATCGACGAACGCGCCATGATCGCGATGAACGCGCGCGCCGAACTGCAGGGCGTGGCCTTCGATGTGATCGCCCGCGACTTCCTGGCCCAGCAAGGGCAGGCCGGCGTGCACGCCGGCTCATCGGGCGCGGCTGCGCGCGGCTTCGTCGCCAAGCTGCTTGGCCCCGACCTGGGCCGGCTGGCGCGACAGCACCTGACGCTCGTCGCGGTATCGGTCGGGGTCGCCGTCCTCATCGCGGTGCCGGTTGGAATCCTGGTGTTTCCGCACCTGCGCCTGCGCGCGGTGGTGCTCGGACTCACGGGCCTTCTGCAGACTATTCCGTCGCTCGCGTTGCTCGCGGTGCTGATCTCCCTGATGGGGGCGATCGGCACGCTGCCTGCGCTGGTCGCGCTCACGCTCTATGCGCTGCTGCCGATCATGCGCAACACGGTCACCGGGCTGGCCGAGGTTCCGGCGGGGTTGCGGCAGGCGGGCACGGCGCTTGGCATGACCGGCGCCCAGAGCCTGCGGGTGGTGATGCTGCCGCTGGCGCTGCCCACCCTGCTGGCCGGCGTGCGAACCGCAACGACCATCGCCATCGGCACCGCGACCATCGCGGCCTTCATCGGCGCAGGCGGTTTCGGTGAACGCATCGTGACCGGGCTTGCGCTCAACGACCGCGAGCTGCTGCTCGCGGGGGCCGTCCCGGCCGCCGTGCTGGCCCTGTTGAGCGAGGCGCTGTTCGAAACCATCGAATTCGTGATGCGGCGTCGCCGGGGCTGAAGACGGCGCATCACCCGATTGCGACGGCAAGCGAGCCGGACTAGTCTCGTGAATCGCTGCTGCGCCGACGCGCGGCCCGGAGGAGTCGACGATGAATCGATGCGAACTGCCCACGCGCCTGCCGCTGGCGGATGGGGCGGAACTGCACTACACCGAGCATGGACGCGGATCACCGCTCATCCTGTTGCACGGCAGCTTGGGCGATTGTCATTCTTGGACGCCACAGATGCAGACCTTTGCGGCACGTTTCCGCGTCATCGCCTACAGCCGGCGATTCAGCAGCCCGAGCAGAAGCCCCGGCGCGCATGCCGGCTACACACCGCAACTCGACGTGGACGACCTCGCGGCACTTCAAGGGCACGTTCGCTGCGGACCTGCCCATCTGGTCGGCACCTCCTACGGCGCCTTGATTGCATTGATGTTTGCGCTCCAGCATCCCGAACAGGTGCTGAGCCTCGTCTTGAACGAACCGCCTTTGCACCCATGGGCGTGTCGCACGCCCGAGGGGAGCGCGCTGTTCGAAGCATTCATGGCGGATGTCTGGCGCCCCGCCGCCCTGGCCTTCGACCGGAACGACGAGCGCACGGCGTTGCGCCTGCTGGTCGATGGCATCTGGGGCGAGCCGCTGTTCGACAGATTGCCGCCCGAGCGAATGCATGTCGTGACGCGCAACGCGGGCGCGATGAAGGCGCTGACACGGTCGACGGAGCCGTTTCCCGATCTGTCGCGTTCGGAAGTGGCGGCCTTGGAGATGCCTGTTCTGCTCTTGAACGGCGACCGGGCCACCGATCTTCATCGAAGAGTAGTCGATGAATTGGCACTGGTGCTGCCCCGCTCGCGGCGCGAAGTCATCGCGGGCGCGGGACATGGTGCGCCTTCCGAGAATCCCGTCGGCTTCAATCGGGTGGTGTTCTGGACCTTACTGCGCAGTGGACGAACATAGACTTGCCCATTCCAGGGACACAAGGACACCTCGCAATGAACATCGTCATCACCGGCGGTGCCGGCTTCGTCGGCGCACGCCTCGCCCGCACCCTGCTCGCTCGTCGGCAACTCTCCCTGGCCGGCGCAGCGCCTGCGCCCATCGACACCATCACCCTCGTCGACCGCGTTCCACCGCCGAACGATCTGGCCCGCGACCCGCGCGTGAGCGCCGTGGTGGGCGATCTCAATGCGCTGCTCGCCAAGGCACCCGAGAGCGCCGTCCCCCCGAATGCCTCGCTCGTCTTCCACCTCGCCGCTGCGGTCAGTGGCGAATGCGAGGCCGACTTCGACCTCGGCATGCGCAGCAACTTCGCCGCGACCAACGCACTGCTCGAAACCTGCCGAAAGCTCGGTACGGCGCCGACGCTGGTGTTCTCGAGTTCGCTCGCCGTGTTCGGCAACTCGCCTGAGCAACCCTTGCCCGAGGTGATCACCGACAACACGCTGCCCACCCCGCAGACCAGCTACGGCATCCAGAAATTCATCGCCGAGCAACTCGTTGCCGACTACACGCGCAAGGGCTTCATCAATGGCCGCAGCGTGCGGCTCATGACGGTGAGCGTGCGTCCGGGCCGACCCAACGGCGCCGCCTCGGGCTTCTTCAGCGGAATGATCCGCGAGCCGCTCGCGGGCGTTCGCGCCGTCTGCCCGGTGGCGGACGAAACGCCGGTGGCGATCTCGTCGCCGACGCGCACCATCGAAGGGCTGGTCCGTGCCGCCGAGGCGAGCGACGCGCAATGGGGTCCGCGCACCGCGGTCAACCTGCCCTCGCTCTCCACCACCGTCGGCGAGATGGCCGCGGCGCTCGCTCGCGTCGCCGGCGCGGCCGCCACCGATCTGCTCGACCGCACGCCCGACCCGGCGATCCGCCGCATCGTGAAGAGCTGGCCGGGGCGCTTCGAAACGGTGCGTGCCCGTGCGCTGGGCCTGGGTTCGGATGCAAGCTTCGAGGACGTGATACGCGAATACGTCCGTGAAAATCCCGACGAGGTCAAGCTCCCTCTTCAGGCATAGTCGGTCGGGCATCCTTCCCGCAACCTCCCCGGAGACAACATGAAACTCGGCACCCTCGCCGCCTGCCTTTCGCTCGCCCTTGGCACCAGCGCCTTCGCACAGACCACCACGCTCAAGATCGGCTACGCCACGACGAAGGAATCGCACTACGGCGTCGGCTCCACGGTGTTCTGCGACGAGGTCGAGAAAGGCACGCAAGGCCGCTACAAGTGCCAGCATTTCCCCAACTCCGCACTGGGCGGCGAGCGCGAGCAGATCGAGGCCGTGCAACTCGGCACGCAGGACCTCGTCAACACGTCCACGGGCCCGGTCGGCAACTTCGTGCCCGAAGTCAAGATCGTCGACATCCCCTTCCTGTTCCGCGACTACGACCACGCGCGCAAGGTGATGGACGGCCCGATCGGCCAGGACATCCTCGCCAAGTTCCCGAGCAAGGGCATCATCGCGCTGGCCTGGACCGAGAACGGCTTCCGCCACATGACGAACAGCAAGCGCGACATCGTCAAGCCCTCCGACGCCGCCGGCCTGAAGATGCGCACCATGGAGAACAAGGTGCACATGGATGGCTACCGCACCTTCGGCATCCTGCCCACGCCGATGGCCTTCCCCGAGCTGTTCGGTGCCCTGCAGCAAGGCACGGTGGACGGCCAGGAGAACCCCATCCCCGTGATCCTGTCCTCCAAATTCGCACAGGTGCAGAACCACCTGTCATTGACGGGCCATGTCTATTCGCCGGCACTGCTGCTGCTGTCCCCCAAAGTCTGGAACAAGCTGTCGGACGCCGACAAGAAAGTGTTCGTCGAAGCCGCGAAGAAGGCCGGCGCCGCACAACGCAAGAAGGTCAACGAAGACGAGAACAACGGCATCGCCCAGCTCGAGAAGGACGGCATGAAGGTGACCCGCAAGGTCGACGGCGCCGCGTTCCGTGAAGCGCTGAAGCCCGCTTACGCGGGCTACGCCAAGGAATTCGGCGCCGACAACATCAAGAAGATCTCGGACGTCCAGTAAGCGCGGAAACGCGCCCCTTACGGCACCGCCGCCCGGTGAGCCAGCCATGGCACCGGGCGGTTCTCATTGCACAGATCCCACAACAACAGTCGTCGTGAAAACCTTCGAACACTATTTCCTGGCCGCGAACCGGTGGGCGCTGATCCTGCTGCTCGCCGCGATGTCGGTCATCATCTTCATCAACGTGGCGATGCGCTACCTCACGAGCAACTCGCTCGAATGGGCCGAGGAGGTCGCGCGCCACATGATGATCTGGCTCACCTTCCTCGGCGCCGGGCCGGTGCTGCGCTACGGCGGGCACATCGCGGTCGAGAACCTGCAGGACGCACTGCCGCCCAAGGCCGCCATCGCGATGCGTGCGGTGGTCGCGGCGCTGCTCTTCGCCTTCTTCGGCTTCATGGTCTGGTACGGCTGGCTCTACATGGAGCGCACGATGTTCCAGTTGACGGCCGTGACGCAGATTCCCTTCGCCTATATCTACAGCGCCATGATGTTCGGCGGCCTGCTGCTGATCGTGCACTGGCTCCTGATCGTGCGTGGCTACGTGCTGCGACGCGAATTCGCATCCGACGCGCACTTCGATGCGGCCGCGAGCGCCTCGCTATGAACGCCAGCCTCGTCCTCATCCTCTCGGTGTGCGTGTTCCTCGCGATCGGCGTGCCGGTCGCTTTCGCACTGGGCCTCGCCACGGCCGCGACGCTGATCCTCGCCGAGTCCTACCCGCTGATGGTGCTGCTGAAGGAAACCTTCACCGGCATCGACAGCTTTCCGCTGATGGCGGTGCCCTTCTTCATCCTTGCCGCTGAGCTCATGAGTGGCGGTTCGCTGACGGAGGTGCTGCTGCGCTTCGCCGGCCAGTTCGTCGGCCACCGGCGCGGCGGGTTGGGCTACACCAACGTGGTGTCGCTGACTTTCTTCTCGGGCATCTCGGGATCGGCGCTGGCCGACGCGGCGGGGCCGGGCTCCATGCTCATCAAGATGATGGACAAGGCCGGCTACGACCGCTCATACGCCGCCGCGCTGACTGCCTCGACCGCCATTGTCGGGCCCATCATCCCGCCCTCGATCATCATGATCATCTACGCGCTGCAGGACGACAATGTGTCAGTCGGCAGCCTGTTCGTGGCGGGCCTCATTCCAGGCCTGCTGATCGCGGTGGCGATGTGCGCGGTCAACTTCCACGTGTCGAAGAAGCGCAACTACAAGGGCGACGGCGGCATGCCGCCCTGGAACGAAGTGCTGCTGACGACGTGGAAGGCGATCCCCGCGATCCTGCTGCCGGTAGTGATCCTCGGCGGGATGCGGGCCGGGTGGTTCACGCCGACCGAGGCATCGGTGGTGGCGGTGTTCTATGCGTTGGTGTGCGGCAAGTTCGTCTACCGCACGCTCGAGTGGAAAGCGCTGCCCGACATCCTCTCGCGTTCCGCCTTGCTCTCGGCATCCGTGCTCATCATCATCGGCTTGTCGGCTTCGTTCGCATGGATCCTGACCATCGAGAACGTGCCGCAGACGCTGGCCGAGTGGCTGGCGGGCATGAACCTGTCGCCGTGGATGTTCCTGATCATCGTGAACGTCTTCCTGCTGCTCTTCGGCATCTTCATCGAGCCGCTGCCGGGCGTGATGGTGCTGGCGCCGATCCTTGCGCCGGTGGCGGTCAAGCTGGGCATCGATCCGATCCACTTCGCGATGATCGTGATCTACAACCTCACGCTCGGCATGATCACACCGCCGGTGGGTGGGCTGCTCTTCGTCACCTGCAACGTCTCGCGCGTGCCGATGTCGCAACTGGTGCGCGAACTGGTGCCCTTCCTGTGGGCGCACGGCGCGGTACTGCTGGTGCTCACCTTCATGCCGGCGCTCAGCACATGGCTGCCGCGGCTGTGGGGCTTCAAGTAGCGCCCGGTCACCACGGTGTCATGCTGATGCACTGAAATCGCAGACCGACCCGGCGCCGATCCACTACACTCGCCGGGTCAGGAGAGAGCCCCGCGACAGCGGTGCCGCCGAAGGCGCAGGTCCCCTCGAAACAAGGGCCCGAACGCTCAGGCAAAAGGACTGACGAGGCGCCCTGCACGGGCGTTTCCTTGCTGGAGAGAGACGGCCCATCACCACGTCGGAGGGGCTGTCCACCGAAGGAGCAAACCCCGATCGTGGGGCGAATCTCTCAGGTAAAGCGGACAGCAGGGGTGGCCCATGGCTCCGGTCATGGATCTGGACTGCCCCTTTTGGAGAGTGCCTTGGCCTCCGCATCGACCGACGATCTTCTGAAGACCCCGCTTCACGCCCTGCACGTTGAGCTCGGCGCCCGCATGGTTCCCTTCGCGGGCTATTCGATGCCGGTGCAATACCCCGCCGGCCTGATGGCCGAGCACAAGCACACGCGCGAGGCCGCGGGCCTGTTCGACATTTCCCACATGGGCCAGCTGCGCCTCGTCGGCCCGGATGCCGCGGCAGCTTTCGAGACCCTCATGCCGGTCGACGTGATCGGCCTGGCGCCGGGCAAGCAGCGCTATGGCCTGCTGCTCAACGACGAGGGCGGCATCCTCGACGACCTGATGTTCTTCAACGAGGGCCACGATTCGCTCTTCGTGATCGTGAACGGCGCCTGCAAGCAGACCGACATCGCGCACATCACGGCGAAGATCGGCAAGCGCTGCCAGGTCTTGCCGATGCCCGACCATGCGTTGCTGGCACTTCAGGGGCCGCAAGCCGCGGCCACGCTCGCGCGCCTGTCGCCCGGCGTGGAGCGCTTCGTCTTCATGACGGGCGGCGCCGTTCAGATCGGCGGCCTGCCGGCCTTCGTCGCGCGCAGCGGCTACACGGGCGAGGACGGCTTCGAGATCTCGGTCGCCGCCAAGGACGCCGAGGCGCTGGCTCGCCTGCTCCTTGCTCAGCCCGAGGTCAAGCCCATCGGCCTGGGCGCGCGCAATTCGCTGCGGCTCGAAGCCGGGCTCTGCCTCTACGGCAACGACATCGATGAAACCACCACGCCCGTCGAGGCGTCGCTCGGCTGGGCGATGCAGAAGGTTCGGCGCACCGGCGGCGAGCGCGAAGGCGGATTTCCCGGCGCGGTCCGGATCCTGGCGCAACTCACGGCTGCCAGCGGCACGGCGGGCCATCTCGACCACGACACGCTGAAGCGCAAGCGCGTCGGCCTGGTCGCACTGGAGCGCGTTCCGGTGCGCGATGGCACGCTCCTTGAGTCGTTCGAAGGCCTGGCCATCGGTCATGTGACCAGCGGCTTGCTCGGCCCCACGGTCGACCGGCCGGTCGCGATGGGCTACGTGGCACTGGCCTACGCGGAGCCGGGCACGCGCATCCAGGCCATCGTGCGCGGCAAGCCCGTGCCGATGGAAGTGAGCACCATGCCTTTTGTCCCTGCGCACTATTTCCGCGGTTGATTCCCACCGACATTCTTTTATCCAAGGAGCTTCCTTCATGACCATCAAGTACACCAAGGACCACGAGTGGGTTCAGCAAGACGCAGACACCACGCTCGTGACCGTCGGCATCACGGTGCATGCACAAGACGCACTGGGCGACGTGGTGTTCGTCGACCTGCCGGAAGTCGGCAAGACTTTCAACCAGGGCGATGTGGCGGGCGTGGTCGAGTCGGTCAAGGCCGCGGCCGACGTGTTCATGCCGGTCTCGGGCGAGATCACCGAAGTCAACGAGGCGCTGCGCGCCGATCCCTCGCTCGCCAACAGCGCCCCGATGGATGCAGGCTGGTTCTTCAAGGTGCGCATCAGCGATGCGATCCAGCTCGAAGCGCTGCTGGACGAGACGGCGTACGAGAAATTTTCTGCCGACAACTGATCCCTGACCGACCCCACTTCCGCCAACCACCACCTCCATGTCGACGCCCGTCCTGCCCACCCTCCCCACGCTCAGCGAACTCGAAAACGCCGAGGAATTCATCGCGCGCCACATCGGCATCGAAGCGGAAGACGAGGCGCGCATGCTGACCGCCATCGGCTCGACGACGCGCGCCGAGTTGATCGATGGCATCGTGCCGCCGGCCATCCGCCGCAGCCGGCCGATGCGACTCCCGGCGCCGACGACGGAGGCCGACGCGCTCGTCGAGCTCAAGGGCATCGCGGCCAAGAACAAGGTGGCCCGGAGTTTCATCGGGCAGGGCTACTACGGTACGCACACGCCGGGCGTGATCCTGCGCAACGTGCTCGAGAACCCCGCCTGGTACACGGCCTACACGCCCTACCAGGCCGAGATCTCGCAGGGCCGCATGGAGGCATTGGTCAACTTCCAGACCATGGTCTGCGATTTGACGGGCATGGCGATCGCCAATGCGTCGATGCTCGACGAGGCCACGGCTGCCGCTGAGGCGATGACGCTGGCCAAGCGCAGCGTCAAGAGCAAGAGCAACGTCTTCCTGGTGTCGGGGGACTGCCACCCGCAGACCATCGAGGTGATCAAGACGCGCGCCGCGCCGCTGGGCATCGAGGTCAAGGTCAGCACCGTCTCCGAAACCTTGCCGCACCTGATGGCGAGCAGTGAGTTCTTCGGCGTGCTGGCGCAGTACCCGGCCACGACCGGGCACGTGCACGACCTGCGCCCGCTCGCAGGGCACGCGCACCAGTTCGGCGCTGCGTTCTGCGTCGCGGCCGATCTGCTGGCACTCACGCTGTTGGCGCCTCCAGGCGAATGGGACGCGGACATCGTCTGCGGCACCACGCAGCGCTTCGGCATGCCGATGTGCAACGGGGGCCCGCACGCGGCCTACCTGGCGTGCCGCGACGAGTACAAGCGCTCGCTGCCCGGACGCATCGTCGGCGTCAGCGTGGACACGCATGGCGCGCCCGCCTACCGCCTCGCACTGCAGACACGCGAGCAGCACATCCGCCGCGAGAAGGCCACGTCCAACATCTGCACGGCGCAGGTGCTGCCGGCCGTGGTCGCGAGCATGTACGCGGTCTATCACGGGCCGCAGGGACTTCGCCGCATCGCGCAGCGCGTCGCCGGGCTGACGGCGGTGCTCGCGCAGGGCCTGGAGCAAATGGGCCGCGAGCTGGTGAACGCCACCGCATTCGACTCCATCACCGTCAAGACCGGCGACGACACAGCCAAGATCCTGGAACGCGCCGAGGCCGCCAGCGTCAACCTGCGCCAGCGCGTGCAGAACCACCTGGGCATTTCGCTCGACGAGACCACGACGCGCGCCGACATCGAGACGCTGTGGGCGCTGTTCGTGCCGACGGGCAAGCCGATGCCGCGCTTCGAGGACCTGACCCACCGCATCACGCCGCGCATTCCCGAGGACCTGCGCCGCACGACCGATTTCCTTACGCACCCGGTGTTCAACACCCACAAGAGTGAAACCGCGATGCTGCGCTACATCCGCAGCCTGAGCGACAAGGACCTCGCGCTCGACCGCAGCATGATTCCGCTGGGCAGTTGCACGATGAAGCTCAACGCGACGAGCGAGATGATCCCGATCACCTGGCCCGAGTTCGCGAACATCCATCCCTTCGCGCCGGCCGAGCAACTGCAAGGCTATGCCCAGCTCGACAAGCAGCTGCGCGCCTGGCTCTGCGAGGCGACCGGCTATGCCGGCATCAGCCTCCAGCCCAACGCGGGCTCGCAGGGCGAGTACGCGGGCCTGCTGGCGATCAAGGCCTTCCACGAGGCCAAGGGCGAAGGCCATCGCAATGTGTGCCTGATCCCGTCCTCGGCGCATGGCACCAATCCGGCCAGCGCGCAGATGGTGGGCATGCAGGTGGTGGTGACGGCCTGCGACGCCGACGGCAACGTCGACATCGACGACCTCAAGCGCGCCTGCGGCACGCATGGCGACAAGCTCGCGGCGATGATGATCACCTACCCCAGCACGCACGGCGTGTTCGAGACCCGCGTGAAGGAACTCTGCGAGATCGTGCATGCGCACGGCGGCCGGGTGTACGTGGACGGCGCCAACATGAACGCACTGGTCGGCGTGGCCGCACCCGGCGAATTCGGGGGCGACGTGAGCCACCTGAACCTCCACAAGACCTTCTGCATCCCGCACGGCGGCGGCGGCCCGGGTGTCGGGCCGGTGTGCGTCGTCGAGGATCTCGTGCCCTACCTGCCCGGACACGCGACCGGCGGAATCGCATCGCACGGCGTGGGTGCCGTGTCGGCCGCCCCCTTGGGCAACGCGGCCGTGCTGCCGATCAGCTGGATGTACTGCCGCATGATGGGCGCGACGGGTTTGAAGGCCGCGACCGAGATCGCCATCCTCAGTGCCAACTACATCAGCTCGCGCCTGAAGGACCATTACCCCACGCTGTACGCGAGCCCGAACGGCCACGTCGCGCACGAGTGCATTCTCGACCTGCGCCCCCTCAAGGACGCCAGCGGCGTGACCGCCGAGGACGTCGCCAAGCGTCTGATCGACTATGGCTTCCACGCGCCGACGCTGAGCTTCCCGGTGCCCGGCACGCTCATGGTCGAGCCGACCGAGAGCGAGCCGCTGGCCGAACTCGACCGCTTCATCGACGCCATGATCGCGATCCGTGGCGAGATCCGTCGCGTCGAGGAAGGTGTCTGGCCGAAGGACGACAACCCGCTCAAGAACGCGCCCCACACCGCGGCCAGCCTGCTCGGCAGCGAGTGGGCCCGCCCCTACTCGCGAGAACTCGGGGCCTTTCCGCTCGCCACGCTCAAGCAGGCCAAGTACTGGCCGCCGATCGGGCGAGTCGACAACGTCTACGGTGACCGCAACCTGTTCTGCAGTTGCGTGCCGGTGGGCGACTACGCCAAGGCCTGAGCCTTCGTTAACATTCTTTTACAACGCCGCTGCCCAAGCCGTCGATTTCGCCGTCCTTGCTCCGACGTTGAAGTAGAGCCCCGGAAAGGCCCCGGTCCTGCCGACCGGATTCCGGGCTCCCAACCCAAGGAGCAACGACATGCGATTCATGGTGATAGTCAAGGCCAGCAAGGACTCCGAAGCCGGCGTCATGCCCACCGAGGCCATGCTGACCGCGATGGGCAAGTACAACGAAGAGCTGGTCAAGGCCGGCGTCATGCTGGCGGGCGAAGGCCTGCAGGCCAGCTCGAAGGGCGCGCGGGTGCGCTTTTCAGGCAAGCAGCGGACGGTGATCGACGGACCTTTCAGCGAGACCAAGGAGCTGATCGCCGGCTTCTGGCTCTGGCAGGTCCGCTCGAAGGAAGAAGCCATCGAATGGCTCAAGCGCGCGCCTTTCGAGGACGGCGACGAACTCGAGCTGCGTCAGGTCTTCGAGATGGAAGACTTCGGCGCCGAACTCACGCCGGAACTCCGGGAACAGGAAAAGCGACTTGCAGCCGAAATTGCCGCCAAGAAGTCCTGATTGCACGACCCCAAGGAGATCCGACCATGAAATTCATGATCATTCGCAAGGCCGACAAGGACACTGAAGCCGGCATGATGCCCACCGAGCAGCTCGTGACCGACATGATGAAGTACAACGAAGAGATGATCAAAGCAGGTGTCATGTTCGACGGCATGGGCCTGCAGCCCAGCGTGAAGGGTGCGCGCGTCAAGTTCAACGGCGGCAAGCCGACGATCACCGACGGCCCCTTCGCCGAGGCCAAGGAACTGATCGCGGGCTTCACGCTGATCCAGGTGAAGTCGCGGGAAGAAGCCCTCGAATGGGTCAAGCGCTGGCCGCCCATCGACGGCCACGGCAACGTCGAGCTGGAACTGCGCCAGATCTACGAGGCCGAGGATTTCGGCGCCGAGTTCACACCCGAGATCCGCAAGCAGGAAGAGCTGCTGCGCGACAACGCGGCCGGGCGCGAAGCCGGCTCGCGGCGCTGAGGAACGAGGCGCAATAGGCGGTTCGTCGTGCCGGAAGCAGACACACACCGCGTCATCAACGCCGTCTGGCGCATCGAATCCGCGAAGATCATCGGTGCGGTGGCGCGGATGGTGCGTGACGTCGGCGTGGCGGAAGAACTGGCGCAGGACGCGCTGGTCGCCGCGCTGGAACAATGGCCGCGCGATGGCATTCCGGACAACCCCGGTGCCTGGCTTACCACCGCCGCGAAGCACCGGGCCATCGATCTGCTTCGCAAGAGAACGCTGCACGCCAGCAAGGAAGAAGAAGTCGGCCGCGAACTGGATGCCCGGCACGCCATGGCCGCAGCGGACTTGGCCGAAGCGGTGGACGCCGCGCTCGACGACGAGGTGGGTGACGACATCCTCCGCCTCGTGTTCACGGCCTGCCACCCTGTGCTCTCGCCCGAAGGCCGGGTCGCATTGACCTTGCGCCTGCTCGGAGGGCTGACCACCGACGAGATCGCGCGCTCCTTCCTTGTCCCCGAACCGACGATCGCGCAGCGCATCGTGCGCGCCAAGCGAACGCTGGCCGCCGCGCGCGTGCCCTTCGAGGCGCCGCGCGCGAACGAACTGGCCGCGCGCCTCGCGTCGGTGCTCGAAGTCATCTACCTGGTGTTCAACGAGGGCTATTCGGCCACCGCCGGTGACGACTGGATGCGCCCCGCACTCTGCGAGGAAGCGCTGCGGCTCGGCCGCATCCTCGCCGAGCTCGTGCCTGACGAGCCGGAGGTCCACGGACTGGTCGCTCTGATGGAGATCCAGGCTTCGCGCGCCGCGGCACGCGTGGATGCCAACGGAGACCCGATCCTGCTGCTCGACCAGAACCGCGGGCGATGGAACCAGCTCCTGATCCGGCGTGGCCTCGGCGCGCTGGAACGTGCCGAAAAGCTCGGTGGCGCGTTGGGGCCCTATGCGCTGCAGGCCGCCATCGCCGCATGTCACGCACGCGCCCGCACTGCTGCGGAGACCGATTGGCAGCGCATCGCCGCGCTCTATGAAGCACTCGCGCAGCTCGCACCCTCCCCGATCGTGGAACTGAATCGCGCGGTCGCGCTGTCGATGGCATTCGGGCCCGCGGTGGGCCTCGAACTCGTCGATGCGCTGAGATCAGAACCGCAACTGACGGGCTACCACCTGCTGCCCAGTGTTCGCGGCGACCTGCTCGCCAAGCTGGGCCGCAAGGGCGAGGCCTACGTGGAGTTCAAGCGCGCCGCGGAACTCACGCGCAATGCGCGCGAGCGCAAGCTGCTGCTCATGCGCGCGCTTGCGTGCTCGGGCAGCGCGGCCCCGCCGGGCGCCGATTGAGCGGCGTTTACGCTATTTCTTCGCCACCGCGCCCGTCGCCACCTGGCGGCGGAACTCGGCCAGTTTGGCCTTCATGCGGCGCTCGTTGACCGGCCCCATGCGCACCAGGATCTTCTGGCCGGCCGATAGTGATTCGAGTTCCGGGTCCACGAATTCGTAGCGCACCCAGGGGCGCTCCGACTGCATCTCGCCTTTCACCTCCGTGATCTTCACCTGCACCGGCCCCGCGGGGACGGGAGTCTGCAGCAGATGGTCGATGACCGCCACCAGACGGTCGTTGAAGTAGCGCCCCGGATAGCCGAGTTCCTCGTATGCCTGCTGGAACAGCGGATAGAGCTTGGCGTAGAGCGCCACCGCACGGGAGGTGTCCACCGACTCCGCGAAAAGCACGAAGGGGGTGTAGCGGCTGCTGTTGTCGACGCTGATCGTCTTCTCCACGCCGCTGCCCTGCACGGCGAAGCGTTGCGGCGCGGGATGCGTTGGCCACATGCGCGAGGTCGCCTGTGCGCGCGGCAAGTTGTCGACAGTGGCAACCACGCGGCGCACGAAGCCATCGACCTGGAGGTTGGAAACGACCGCCTTCTTGCCGAGCAATTCATTGAGCGCGGCGGTGACGCGGCCATCGGCGTCGTTCAGCGCGGGCAATGCGGCGTCGGGCTCGGCCAATGCATCGACCGGATTCTGCGGGCCTTGCGCCACGGGAGCGGGCGGTGCATCGGCCGGCGCGGGTTGGGGCGCGGTCGCAGCGGGTGACTCCGGCGGCGGCGTCGCCTTCTGCAGCGACCAGCGCCACCAGGCAAATGCGGCCGCGAGAATCACCACGACGACGATCACCAGGGTCCACACCGAAGATTCGCGTGCTGGCCTGAATTCTGCTGAGTCCCGTTCGGGCATGGTGGAATCGTCCTTATGTGCGGGCGGAGTCGCCCGGTCCATTTGAAACCACGACAGCGCTTCGTGCCGTAACGCCCTGTGACCGCCCTGGAACCCCTATGAACATCGACTTCGCGACCCTGACCGAGTACCAGCGCTACAAGCTCATGGCGAGTTTGATCGTGCCCCGGCCGATCGCGCTCGTCACCACGCTCGGGCCCGACGGCATCGTCAACGCCGCGCCCTTCAGCATGTTCAACATGCTCGGCGAGGAACCGCCGATCGTGATGATCAGCGTCAACCGCCTGCAGGATGGCGTGCTCAAGGATACGGCCGCCAACATCGTGCGGACCGGCGAATTCGTCGTGCACCTCGCCGACGAGGACATCGCGGAGCAAATGCACCGCTGCGGCGACCGCCATCCACCGCACGTGAGCGAACTCGACATCGTCGGCTTCACCGCATTGCCCAGCAGCGCGGTAACCCCCCCCCGCATCGCCGAGGCGCCCGTCGCATTCGAGTGCACGCTATGGGAAACGCTTGAAACCGAGAGCCGGCAGATCTTCATCGGGCAGGTGCGCTGGATGCATGCACGCGACGAACTCATCGACACCGAAACCTGGCGCGTCCGGCTGCAACACTACTTTCCGGTCGGCCGATTCGGGGCGAGCTTCTACGTGAAAACGCGCGAACGCTACTCTTTGGCGGCCCAGGGCGAGACCCGAAGCACGTCGATCGACGAGATATGAAATCCGCCCACTCGTTGCGCCCACGCGACTGATTGCGGCAACTGGCGAATCTACTGCGTTGCGCTTCGCACGGTGATCGGCCGTGCGGTCTATCCCTAAGGTAGGCGCTGCCTTACAAGCACCGCACCCCAATTGAAGTTAAAACTCGGATCTATCAGCGGCAACCCCGATGGAGGATCTGATGTTCAGCTTTTTCCAGCCCAATCGAAACGGCCATTTGCGACGCGTCATGACGCTGCTCGAGGAGGCCCATCTGGCGCGCATCGAGCACCAGGCGGCCGCGGAGCACCATGGCGCCTTGGCTCGCATGTACGCCGAGCGTGCCAAGCGGCTCGAGCGCGAGGTCTACGGATCGTCGCACCTTCCCTTGGGGGAAAGCGCAGCGCCCTCCCACAAGACCTCGGATGAAAAGCCTGTCGTCTACGCGCTGGACGCCAATCGCAGGCTAGAAGGGCAAGCCAAGGGCTGAACCGCTCCCGGTGCCCTGCCGCCGGCGCATCATCATTCCGGGGGAGGAGCACCCCGCGACACTCCAGCCAGAATCCAGGATTGCGCGCCGCGCCAGAGTTCTCGCGCGCGCGTGCGGAGATCCCGAACAGATGGTTGATGAATTCGTCGATGTACTGATCGTGGGGGCAGGCCTCTCCGGCATCGGCGCGGCTTCCCACTTGCAGCGGCTGTGCCCTGGCCGGAGCGTCGCCATCCTGGAGGCGCGCCAGTCGCTAGGCGGCACCTGGGATCTATTTCGCTATCCCGGCATCCGGTCCGACTCGGACATGTACACGCTGGGGTATTCGTTCCGGCCATGGACGGGAACGAAATCCATCGCCGACGGGCCCTCCATCCTCCAGTACCTGCGCGACACGGCGCGTGAGCAGGGCATCGAAAGGTTGATCCGCTTCGGGCATCGCGTGCGGCGCGCGACGTGGTCATCCGACGAGGCGCAATGGACCGTGGACTTCGAGCGCGATCAGGGCGACGCCGCCTCCATCCACTGCAACTTCCTGTTGGCGTGCAGCGGCTACTACGACTACGCCGAAGGCTACTCCCCGGCGTTTCCAGGCCGCGAACGCTTCACCGGCCGCATCGTGCATCCGCAGCAATGGACCGACGACATCGACTATGCGGACAAGCGCGTCGTCGTGATCGGCAGCGGCGCCACGGCCGTCACGCTGGTCCCCGAAATGGCAAAGCAGGCGGCGCACGTGACGATGCTGCAGCGTTCGCCCAGCTATGTGCTCACCATCCCGTCGGTCGACCGGATGGCCGGATGGCTGCTGCGTCACTTGGGCCCCTCTTCCGCGCACGGCATCACCCGCTGGCGGAACCTGTTGCTGGGCATGGGAGTCTTCACCCTCTGCCGGCGCAAGCCCAAGTTCGCGCGGGACACGATGCTCAAGCTGGTCCGTCGGCAGGTCGGGCCGGACTTCGACGTCGACACCCATTTCTCGCCCAAGTACAACCCTTGGGAACAACGCTTGTGCTTCGTGCCCGACGGCGACCTGTTCAAAGCCATCCGCGAGAAGCGCGTCAGCGTGGTGACCGACCGGATCGAGTCTTTCACCGAGACCGGCCTGAAACTCGCGAGCGGTGCGGAATTGCCGGCGGATCTCGTGGTCACCGCGACCGGCCTGAGGCTGAAGCTGATCGGCGGCGTCGAACTCTGCGTGGACGGCCGGCCTCTCCAGTCTTCCGAACTCGTCAACTACAAGGGCATCATGTTCAGGGGCGTGCCCAACTTCGCGTCGATCTTCGGCTACACGAACGCGTCATGGACGCTGAAGGCCGATCTCGCCAGCCTCTTCGTCTGCCGTCTGCTCAACCACATGCAACAGGCCGGCGCACGCCGATGCGTGCCGCACGCGGGCGACGACCTCATGCCGCTGCGGCCATGGGTTGATTTTTCTTCGGGCTACTTCCAGCGCGCGATGGACCAGTTGCCCAAGCAGGGCCTGAAGAAGCCCTGGAAGCTGAACCAGAACTACCTCGCCGACCTGATGACCTTGCGGTACGGCGCGGTGAACGATGGGGTGATGCGCTTCTCGGGATGAGACCGCCGACGACCCGAAAAAAGGAACAATTTCACGGCTGGCGCGGATAGCAACACATGCTATTTGGCCGATTCCCAAACGGGGTTGGGCGCTTCAAAGTTCAAGGTGTCAAAGGTCCGGGAGATCGTCATGGATTCTGAGATTTTCACGATGGTTGCGCTGGCGCTACTGGTCGCAGGCGGTTGGCTGATCGACGTGCTCCATCAACGAGGTACCTCGCGCTTTCACCGCGACATGTCCGACCAGCTCAAGAAGTCGGCCGACACGATCCGAGGCGCACCTCTGCCCTGATGTCTCCCTACTGCAACTGCAATTCGGCGAGTTGCCTGCGCAGCGCCTCGTTCTCCACCGTCAGTTCGGCCACGCGTTGACGCAGTGCGCGCAGTTCATCGGACTCGGCAGGGCCTTCGGGTGATGCCGACGCAACGGACCGATCGCGATCGTCGCGGTCCTCCCGAGGCTTCCGCTTCGATTCGCGAACCCGCTTGGCGGCCTGCTTCAGTTCATCCTTGCCGGCATTCGCTGCCGCGATCTGCTCTTCGGCCGGCAAGGTCGCCACGGCCGCTGCCGCATTGAGCGAAATCGTTCCGGACTTGACCGCAGCGACCAATTCGGGCGCGGCCTGCTTCTGGATTTTCTCGATCATCACCACCTGGCTGCTGCTCAGGCGCGCCGCCCTGGCGATGGCCTCACGGCTGTTGAACGCAGCATCCGCAGGCGAGTCGGCAACGGCTTGAGCAGGTGCGGCATCCGCCGGCGCATCGGCGGTGGTTGCCGGGTCGGGCGCAGTGGCCGCGCGCGTGCGGCGTTCGGCGACGATCTCTCTCTTGCGCAATGCCAGCACGCCACGCTGGAAGTCCGAAATGCTGCGGCGTCCCAGGTGCTGATCGATCATCCACAGGTGAACGTCCTCCATCGAACGGAACCGCGGGTTCTGCACCGTCTGAAACGGCAGCCCGTGCTTCTGGCAGATGCGATAGCGGTTGTGGCCATCGACGAGCACGTCACCCCACAGCACGAGAGCATCGCGGCAACCCTCAGCCAGGATGCTGCGTTCGAGCGCCTCATCTTCCTCCGCGGTGAGCGGATCGATATAGGCTTTGAGTTCTTCGTTGACGACGATGTCCATGGGCATTTGACTGGAGGTTTGTCGCCCTGGAGATCTGCGCGAGGAACCCGCGCGACGCACCGGCAGAAGAGTTGCCGGGACGGATGCCCTGTGACGGCGATGGATCCGCAAGGGCGAAACTGGAGCGGGAAAAGAGTCTCGAACTCTCGACCTCAACCTTGGCAAGGTTGCGCTCTACCAACTGAGCTATTCCCGCATTTTTCGAGCTTCGAATTATAGAGGCTTGCGAGGCCCTCTTCGGCCGAGCCCGAAAGATTTCTCGATCATCGACGCGAAGGATCAGAACCGGCGGGTGTACATGAACATGAGACCGGCCGTTCCAAGCATGCCAACCTCCAGCGCATCCTTCGGTGTGAGGCGATAGCCGACTGCGGGAATGATGGCGAGGCCCCAACCGTCGTGGTTGATCGGTATCTTGTCCTCGTACGGCTCCTTGTACCCATAGAGAATGCCGCCAGAAAGCTTGGCGTAGAGGCCCGAATATCCGAACAGGTCTTCCCATCGGTACCCGTAGTACGCGTAGGCGGAAGCCTGGCCGAAAGAATTCTGGAACGCCGAGAAACCCCAGAGAGTCCCGTCCGACAGGCCACGCTCCACCCCCAGGAGATAAACGTTCTTGTGCTTTTCGTCCCGGCTCCAGTGCACGGCGAAGGGACCAACGAGGAGTTCCCAGTAGCCCTTGTCGGATAGATCCTGCGACTGGCTCTGCTCGGCGAAGGTCGGCAGGGATGGCAGGGTCATCGCGACACTGGCCAGCAAGACGCGTATGCGACGTTTCATCAGCGTTCCTCCCATTCGTACTCCGCGCTTATGTGTCGAACTCTATGCCCGGCGGCGCCCGGGTGTCCAGCGCATGAAGGGTTCCGATGCGCGACGCCTGTTCGAAGCCGGCGGCAACGAAGGCCGCAAGCACGGCATCCACGGCTTCGGCTCGGCAACTCACGAGCAGCCCGCCACTGGTCTGCGGATCGGCAACCAATGCACGTTGCCATGGCTCGGCATGCGATGGCCAGGCAACCTGCGAACCGTAGCCGTTCCAGTTGCGAGCGGAGGCGCCGGTCACGATGCCGTCCTTCGCGAAGGCGACCGCGGCATCGATGGTCGGCAATGCGTCGAGGTGCACGCGCGCGCGCAACTTCCCCCCCCGACAGATTTCGAGCAGGTGGCCAGCGAGGCCGAAGCCGGTGACGTCGGTCATCGCATGCACGCCGTCGAGCACCGCGAGTTCGATGCCCACGCGATTGAGTTGCGTCGTATGGCGCAGCATCTGCGCGTACCCCGCCTCGTCGAGCAACCCCTTCTTGAGCGCCGCCGACAGGATGCCCACGCCCAAAGGCTTGCCGAGCACCAGCACGTCGCCCGGCCGTGCGTCCGCATTGCGCCGCACGCGATCGGGATGGATCAACCCCAACCCCACCAGTCCATAGATCGGCTCGAGCACATCGATGCTGTGACCGCCCGCGATGGGGATGCCGGCTTCGCGGCAAATGCTGGCCCCGCCTTCCAGCACACGGCCGATCACCTCGGGCGGCAGCTTGTCGATGGGCATGCCGACGAGCGCCAGCGCCATGATCGGCGTGCCGCCCATGGCGTAGATGTCCGACAGCGCATTCGTCGCGGCAATGCGACCGAAGTCGAACGGATCGTCCACGATGGGCGTGAAGAAATCGGTGGTCGCGACCAGGGCCTGTGTGTCATTGAGGCGGTAGACGGCCGCGTCATCGCTGGTCTCGATGCCAACCAACAACTCGGGCGGCACGATGCCCTGCGGGGCGCGTGCCAGAATCTCCGCCAGAAGGCCCGGCGCAATCTTGCAGCCGCAACCCCCTCCGTGTGAAAACTGTGTGAGAGCTATCTGTTCCATGATGATGAAGACAGCGAAGCCACCGGGATGGATCGGCATTGTGCCAGCCACGAGCGCCCAGAAGCGCTCCTGAACCGCTCCTGAACCGCTCATGCAACGCCCTCCCATCCGCGTGGCCGACCTGCACGCCTTCGATACCCTGATCGACGCACGCTCGCCTTCCGAGTTCGCGCTGGACCATATCCCCGGCGCCATCAACTGCCCCGTCCTCGACGACGATGAGCGCCGCATCGTCGGCACGCTCTACAAGCAGCGCGGCGCGTTCGAGGCCAGGCGCGTCGGCGGTGCGATGGTGGCCGCCAATCTCGCCAGACACCTGCGAGAACGGTTCGCCGACCAGCCCGCGACCTGGAAGCCGCTTGTCTATTGCTGGCGCGGCGGTTTGCGCAGCGGATCGATGGTGACGTGGCTGCGGTTGGTCGGCTGGGACGCCCAGCAACTGGCCGGTGGCTACAAGAGTTTTCGCCACCACGTGATTGAACGGCTCGCAGCGCTGTGCCCGCAGTTGCCATTGCGAATCATCTGCGGCGCCACGGGCAGTGCGAAGACACGCGTGCTGCAGGCGCTGGCCCTTCGAGGCGCCCAGGTGCTGGATCTCGAAGATTGCGCGAAACACAAGGGTTCGCTGCTCGGTGCGCTACCAGGTGTGGCACAGCCGTCGCAGAAGCACTTCGAGACGCGCATCGCCCAAGTTCTCGAAGCCGTCGATCTGCATCGGCCCTTGTACGTCGAAGGCGAAAGCCCGCGCATCGGCCGCATTGCACTGCCCGTGTCGCTGGTCTCGCGAATGCGTACCAGCCCCTGCATCGAAATCGTTGCCACGCCGCCAGCGCGACTGGACTATCTGCTGCGCGACTATGCCTACCTGGGCGAAGACGGCGAGGCGCTCGCCACGCAGTTGGGATTGCTCAAGGAACTGCAGGGCAAGGAGACGGTGCAGCGTTGGCAAGCCTGGGCGCGTGCGCGAGAACTGGCGCCGCTGTTCGCCGAGTTGATGACACAGCACTACGACCCGCACTACGCGAGCTCGCAGGCGCGTCACTTCAAGGCCTGGTCGGATCGCTCCCGCGTCGACACGAGCGATCTGACCGAGCAAGGCATTCAAGCCCTTGCAGACGCGGTGCTTGCACTCGAGGCCGATAGCCTTCGGGTTGGTGCATGGACCCGTTGAATCGCAAAGAAGGCTACAACGGAAAAGCTTCGAGCCCGCGCTGCCCCTCTGTCCCTTGCACCGGCGTGTGCGCTACGTTCATGACCCAGCAGACCATCGTGAAGTAGCCGACGAGGGCACTGAGTTCGACCACGGTGCTGGCGCCGAAGCGTTCTGCGGCGGCAGCGTAGGTCGGCTCGCTAACGCCGTGGTGTTGCAGGAGTTCCATCGCGAAGTCGAGTGCAAGCTGCTCGTCGTCGGCCAGCGGTGCAGCGCGGCGCCCGAGCCGCAGGGCTTCAACCGCTTCGGCACTGACGCCGGCCTTGACCGCCGCCGCCGCATGCAACACCCATTCGAACTGATTGCCGACGTGGCGCGCGACCGCGCAGGTGACGAGCTCGCGAAGACGCGCATCGAGCGTGCTGTCGAAGCGCAGGTACTCGCCCAGGCTGCCGATGCGCTCCATCAGCACCGGACTCTGCAGCAGCGGAACGAAGGGGCCGAAGACAGCCTTGCGCGGCCCGTCGATCAGTGCTTGCGCCGCAGCGCGCTGCGCATCCGACATCGCCTCGGCAGCCGGCATCGGCAGGCGCTCGGACCAGGGGACGGTATGGCCTTGTTGAAACATGACGGGGTTCCTTTCGTATATTCAGATTCGGGACGGCTCGCGGAACAGCCACACGGCACTGCCCAGCAGGGCCACGGCACCGACGACCAGCGCAGCAAAGAGACCGCCGAAACCCTGCGCCCTGCCGCTCAATGCGGAGGACAGCACGGGCCCGGCCATCTGGCCGATCGCGAAAGCGGCGGTCATGCGGCCGAGCGCTCGCGTCGGATCTCCGACGGTACTCGCCTTGGCCTCCTGCATGCCCGCCATGGTCGCAACCATGAAGGTTCCGCCCACCAGCAGAGCCGCTGCGAGCACGGTCGAGGCGGACAGGTGCAGCACCGGCAACAGACAGCCGGCCGCCATCAGCACATGGCTTCCCGCCAGCACACGGCGCCGGGAGACACGACCTAGCACCGCGCTGGCAAACAGCGTGGACACCGCTGCTGCGGCACCGAACACGGGCCACGCGGCACCGAAGATGGAAGGATCGTCAACCACCGCGCGAGCCAGCACGGGGAGAAAGGTCGCAGGCAGGATGTACCCGAAGCCGAGGACGCCATAGCAGAGGACGAGGCTCCACGGCGTGCCGCGGGATGGCGCCTGGTGGGTCGTCGCGGCTTCGCGGGCGACTGAGTGCGAAGCGCCTGCGTCGCGCGGCATCAGTGCTGCCACCACGAGCAGACCTGCGAGCGCGAGCGCCCCGAGTTGCAGCCAGAGCATGTCCGGCTGCACGCCCGCCGCACCGGCGCGCCAGCAGTAGAGGCCGGCCATCGCGATGCCAACCCCGACACCCGCATACAAGAGGCCAGCGCCGGCCGGCCGTTCCAGGCGCGCAAGCCAGGCCAGGCACCAGACGCTGGTGCTGACCAGCGTCCATGCGCTTGCCACCCCCGCGACGAAACGGAGCACCAGCCAGATGGCCACCGACCCGGTCCAACCCATCGCCGCAGTCGATACGACGATCGCAAGGAGCGACACCAGACCGATGCGCTGCGGCGTGAGCGGAATACGTGCCGCCGTGATCGCGCCCAGCAGATATCCCGCGTAGTTGGCCGCGGCGAGCCACCCGCCCGCTGCCACGTCGGCGCTGCCTGCACGAATCATCAGCGGCAGCATCGGCGTGAAGGCAAAGCGCCCGATGCCCATCGCAATAGCCAACGCCATCAAGCCTGCGGCGCAGACGGCGAAGAAAGAGGGTCGCGCTACGGCGAAGGAAGGGTTCGACATGGGCAGTCATTAGACGCAAAATGCCAATGCGCCACAAATGAATTATTCAGAACATTCATTCGCTTTATGAGAACTATCGATCTGGATTCCCTGGAGATCTTCCGCACGGTCGTGGCCGAGGGCGGCGTGATCCGTGCGGCGGACAAGCTCAACCGCGTGCAGTCGAATGTGACGACCCGCATCCAGCAGTTGGAGGAGCGACTTGGCCAGAAGCTCTTCCATCGCCAAGGCCGGACCCTCGCGCTGGCGCCGGCCGGACACAAGCTGCTGCCTTACGCCGATCGCCTGCTGCGCCTGGCGGACGAAGCCGAAAGCGAATTGCGCAGCGATCTCCCGCTCGGAACGTTCAGGCTCGGTTCGCTCGAGAGCACGGCGGGCAGTCGTCTGGCGCCCGTGCTGTCGCGCTTTCACAAGCTCTATCCGGGGGTGGTCGTCGAGCTGGTGACGGGCACTACCGGCGCGCTGTTGAAGCGGGTAAGCGCATTCGAGGTCGAGGCGGCGTTCGTGTCCGAACCCTTCGCAGCATCAGGCCTCGAAGCGATGGCCGTCTTCGACGAAGAACTGGTGTTGATCACGGCGCGCAGCGTTGCCTCTGTCACCAAGCCGGGTGATCTGACGAACACCACGCTCATCGCCTTCGCCCAAGGGTGCTCGTACCGAAGACTGCTTGAACAGTGGCTCGGCAAGGGTGGCGTCGCACCCTCGCGTTCGCTGGAGTTCTCTTCCTACCAGGCCATGATTGCGTGCGTTGCCGCGGGGACCGGCTTTGCGATCGTGCCCGTGTCGGTGCTCAAGGCGCTGCGCGCCACGGCGGATGTTCACCAGCATCCCTTGCCGGAACGCATGCGTGCCAATCGGACGCACTTGGTGTGGCAAGGGACGCCTTCGGTGGCGCTTGCTCGGCTGATCGAAATGTTGGGGAAGGGGTGAGACTTTCTTGCCGTCGGGGGGGCGACGACGCCACCCCCTATGTCCAAACTGCCAGATGACTCCCAGGCGGCATCGAAGGCCGCGACCACAATGCAGGCGTACGTGAAAGCTGCGCACTGTGACGCACCCCGCACAGTTTCCCAAATCCCGAAGCCGATGTTTCCAGGTACGGCGACTTGTCGGGCCTTTCAATCCGGAGCCCGCCAGCCACCCTGCCCAGCCCGCGAAGCCAATGACCTGTCTGAGCCAATGACACCTGCACGTGCCAACTACCGCCCTCGCGCTGCTGACGCCACAGCGCCGCGGACGCGCCCATCGCGATCAGGTAGCCCGTCGCCTCGTCGAGGATCTGCATCGGCAACGGCTTTGGCTTTCCATCACCGGCCTCCTCACCCTCTGCATGGTTGAAACCCATCGCGGTCTGCACAAGCGAATCGAAGCCACGGCGATCTGCCCAGGGGCCGTGGGTTCCGTAGGCCGAGAGTGAGACGTAGACGATCCCCGGCCGCACCTGCGCCGCCTGATACGCACCGAAGCCCAGCGTCGCGATGCCGCCGGGCCGATAGCCCTGGATCAAGACATGTGCGTCTTGCAGCAAGGCCGTCAATGCACCGCGGCCAACCTCCGTTTGCAGATCGACATGGGCCGACAGCTTGCCGCGGCTGGTGTCCGCGATGGCTTCGATGTTGGGCAGGTTCGGCGAGTTGATCAGCATCACGTCCGCGCCATACGCCGCGAGCGCGCGACCGCCCACAGGGCCGGCAAGGATGCGCGTCAGATCCAGCACCCGCACGCCCGACAACGGCCTCGCCTCTGCGGAAAGCGGCGGCAGATCGAGCGCCGGCGCATCGCCGATTCGCTCGATGGTGAACAGTGGCTGCGACACCAACGCGGCACCTTGCGGCGTGACGTCCCATTCATCGAAGTGCCGCAGGGCAGTCGCCACCAGCCCCTTGACGGCCGCCACGGATTCGAACTCCAGTGCTTTCCACGACTGCATCGCCGCTTCGGCATCCGCACGCTGCGCGGTCTGTGGATTGAGGCCTAGCAGCCGCAGCGCCCCGTCCCGGTGGTGCGCGAAGTTCGCATGGATACGCACCCAACCGTCGGACGCCCGATACAGCCCGGAGAACGCATCCCACAAATCCGGCACCCTTCCGTCCACGCTGAACCAACCCGTGCATTCCAGCGCCGCATGCAGCATCTCAACGCTGACCTGCTGGCGCGGTGTGCCACGTGCATGGCCCAGCTCGCAGGCGGCAAGCGCAGCAGCGGCGATGGTGCTCTGCGCCGCGGTCCCGACGGCGAACGACGATGGCAATACCGGGTCGGCGCCATCAAGACGCACAAAAGCCAACGCTTCCGGCGGCATGCCGGCAAGCCTCCAGATCCGGTTCAGTTCCCCGGTCGCATTCATGTCCTGCTCTCCAAAAAAAAGGCAGGGCACGTTCACACGGCCCTGCCCTTCACGTCATACGGCGCTTTGCCTCACTGGATCAGCTTGGTCCCGGTCTTGGCCTGCAGCGTCTCGAAGCTAACGCCCGGCGCCAGTTCAACGACTTTCAGGCCTTGCGGCACCACGTCCATGACGGCAAGGTCGGTGATGATGCGATCGACCACGCCCACGCCCGTCAGCGGCAGCGTGCACTGCTCGAGGATCTTGAGGTCCTCGGTGCCGTCCTTTTTCTTCGCGACGTGTTCCATCAGCACGATCACACGCTTGACGCCGGCCACGAGGTCCATCGCGCCGCCCATGCCCTTGACCATCTTGCCGGGGATCATCCAGTTGGCGAGGTCGCCCTTGTCGCTCACCTGCATGGCGCCGAGGATGGACAGGTTGATCTTGCCGCCGCGGATCATCGCGAAGCTGTCGTGGCTGCCGAAGATGGCACTCCCGGGCAAGGTCGTCACGGTCTGCTTGCCGGCGTTGATCAGGTCGGCGTCGACCTGGTCTTCCGTAGGGAACGGGCCGATGCCCAACATGCCGTTCTCGCTCTGCAGCCAGACTTCCTTGTCGCCGACGAAGTTGGCGACAAGCGTCGGGATGCCGATGCCGAGGTTGACGTAGAAGCCGTCTTCGAGTTCTTGCGCCGCGCGTGCGGCCATCTGGTCTTGGGTCCAGGGCATCTCAGGCTCCTCTGCTGCTGTTCTTGATGGGGGCCGGGACTTCGCTGCCGGCCGCGGCTTGCGCGATGACGGCCTGCGCCTCGACCTTGGCGGCCACTGCGTCGACCGGTGCCGCAGCGCTCACCGTCCGCTTCTCGATGCGCTTCTCGGGATTGCTGTTGAGCACGATGCGGTGCACGTAGATGCCTGGCAGATGGATGTCGTCCGGCGCCAGTTCGCCGACCTCGACGATCTTCTCGACCTCGACGATGCAGATCTTGCCGGCCATTGCCGCGGCCGGATTGAAGTTGCGTGCCGTCAGACGGAAGCGCAGGTTGCCGGATTTGTCGGCCACGTCGGCTTTGACCAGCGCGACGTCGGGCACCAGCGAGCGTTCCATCACGTAGGTCTCGCCATCGAATTCGCGCAGTTCCTTGCCTTCGGCAACCTGCGTGCCCACACCGGTCTTGGTGAAGAAGGCCGGGATGCCGGCGCCTCCGGCGCGCAGTTTCTCGGCTAGCGTGCCTTGGGGCGTGAATTCGAGCTCGAGTTCGCCCGCGAGGTACTGGCGCTCGAATTCCTTGTTCTCGCCCACGTAGCTCGCGATCATTTTCTTGATCTGGCGGGTTTCGAGCAGCTTGCCGAGGCCGAAGCCGTCGACGCCCGCGTTGTTGGAGATGCAGGTCAGGTTCTTCGCACCCGAATCGTGCAGCGCCTCGATCAGCGCTTCGGGAATACCGCACAGGCCGAAGCCGCCGACGGCGAGCGTCTGGCCGTCGGCCACGACACCCTTGAGCGCCGCGTCCGCGGAGGGGTAGATCTTGTTCGCCATGATTCCTCGCTGGGTGATGGTTGATTCAGAGTCTCAGACGATACTACGTACAGGCATACGTAGTAATTCGTAATGGAGACACCCGACACCGATCTGACGGCCATCGACTACCGGCTCGCCTTTGAGCAATCGCCGGTGGGCATGGTTCTGTCGCGCCATCGCATCATCGTGGACTGCAACGCGCGGCTGTGCGAGATGTTCGGCGCCACGCGCAGTGCGCTGGTCGGCCAGTCGTTCCAGGTGCTGTACCCGAGCGTCGTCGAATTCGAGCGTATCGGCAAGCGGATGGAGCCCATCCTGAATGCAAGCGGGCGTTACGCAGACAACCGCATGATGAAAAGACTCGGCAACCTGCACGGCGCTTTCGCGGGCGAAACCTTCTGGTGCCACGTGAGCGGCCAGGCGCTCAACCGCGCCGCACCGCACGAGGCGGGCATCTGGACCTTCGAGGACCTGGGCTCGCGCCGATCCGTCAAGGCCGAACTCACGCCGCGCGAGCGCGAGGTGGCGGCGCAGGTCATGCAGGGGCGCACCTCCAAGGAGATCGGCAAGGCCCTCGCCATCAGCCACCGTACCGTGGAAATCCACCGCGCGCGGCTGATGCGCAAGTACGCCGCGGCGACCACTGCCGAACTGGTGCAAAAACTGATCGCCGGATAGATTGCGGCGAAGCATGAATCCCTATCACGACCCAGAGAAGCCGCACCACCGTGCGCGCGGTTTCCAGAACAACTACACGGAATACCAGCCGAAGAGCCTCTCGGAACTGCTGCGCTGGCGCAGGGATGCCATCCGCGACCACCTGCCACCGCCGCCGCTGGCACCTACGCCGAGGGTGACGCCCGAACTGGCCTGGCTGCACGCCAACGCGCTCGCCGGTGTGCAAATGACACCGGCCGTCACCTACGTCGGCCATGCCACGGTCATGGCCCAGATGGACGGCCTGACCGTGCTGACCGACCCGATGTTCTCGCAGCGGGCATCGCCCGTGCGGCTGGTGGGTCCGAAGCGCCACACCCCGCCCGGCATCGCCCTGGCGGAACTGCCGCACGTGGATCTGGTGCTGGTGTCTCACAACCACTATGACCATCTGGATGCGGCGTCGGTGCTGGCACTCAACCGACAGGCGGGCGGAGCGCCGTTGTTCGTCGTGCCGCTGGGTCTCAAGCCATGGCTGGCCGCGCGCGGCATCCGCCATGCGGTCGAGCTCGACTGGTGGGACAGCATCCGCGTGCCGTCACCTGGCGGCGATGTCGAAGTGACGCTGGTCCCGGCGCAGCACTGGTCCTCGCGCAGCCCTGGCGACGCCATGGCGACTCTTTGGGGGGGCTTTGCAGCCCTCGCGCCGGACTGCCATCTCCTTTTTACGGGCGACACAGGTTACTCGCGCGATTTCACCGATATCCGCCGGCACTTCCAGGATCGCCAGACGCCCGAGCGTGGCGGCGGATTCGACATTGCGCTGATCCCCATCGGCGCCTACGCACCGCGCTGGTTCATGAGCAAGCAGCACGTCGACGTCGAGGAAGCGCTGAAGATCCACGGCGACGTCGGCGCCAAGCGCTCGCTCGGCATCCACTGGGGCGTCTTCACGCTGACCGACGAGGCCCTGGACGAGCCGCCGAGAAAGCTCGCGGAGCTTCGCAGCGCCCAGGGCATGCCGGAGGACGAGTTCTTCGTGACCGCGGTCGGCGAGACACGGAAGCTCGCACCCCGCGTTGCCCTCGCATCGCGCGGAGCCTGAACGACACGCCATTGTTTCCGCGAAGCGAACACTGCAGTTCGTTTTGCCTCGAACCAGCGCGTGCGAATGGCCTCAGACTCGTGTCTCACAGAGGCAGCAAATGAACACGACATGGAACTTCATCTTGGCCGGCGCGGTGACCCTGGCGTCCGCGGCGGGAATCGTCAGCGGTGAGGCTGCGAAGGGTGAGCTGCGACTCGCCGAGGCGGCGACGTCCTTGAGCGCGAATATCGAAGCACTCGCCTGGTTGACCGGCGACACGACTTCGGTGGCGTCCGCCCAGTAGCGATCGGCGAGGCGCCCTCAACCCGCCTTGCGAAAAGTGAGATTGATGCGGCAGTCGCCCATGAATGGATGCGAGCCCTCCTTCAAGGGAAGCACACCGTGGTGATGCAGACGCGCCGGTCCACCCCAGACGACCACGTCGCCATGAGCGAGCGGTATGCGCCGCGCCTTGTCCGTCCTCTTCGCCCCGCCGAAGAGGAACACCGCGGGCAGGCCCAGCGACACGGAAACGATGGGCTGGGTGTAGTCGCGCTCGTCCCGATCCTGATGCAGTGACAGCCGCGTTCCCGCTACGTAGCGGTTGACGAGGCAGGCATCCGGCGCGAAACGATCGAAGCCGGCCTGCGCAGCCGCTTCGCTCGCGAGCCGGGAGAACACGGCGGGCATGGGCGGCCAGCGCCGGCCCGTCTCGGGATCGATCGCGTCGTACCGGTAGCCCTTGCGATCGGTGACCCATCCCAGTTCGCCGCAGTTCGTCATCGCGACCGACATGCGAAAGCCCCCCGGCGTGACCATGTGCCGAAGCGGTGACTCCTCGAACACCTGCCGAACCGCCTCCATCAAAGCCGCCTCGTAGCGCCGCGCAAACTGACGCAACACCATGGCCCCGGGCTCGAGTGGCTCCACCCAAGGGGTTGTCGGCTCTGCAACGGTGTCGAACAGATCTGCCGTCATGCCGCGTCGTGAAAGATGATGCCTGTCGTGTGCCGGTGCCCGGACAGCACCCTGCTCACGCCATGCCGCAAGTTGACCCGGTACACGCCACGCGTCCCCTGCACCGGCCGGTGATGCACCGCGATCACCGCTGCATCGCCCTGCCGCAGCGGCAGCACCATCGGCCGTGACTGCATGCGCGGGCGTTGCTCGGTCATCACGAATTCGCCGCCCATGAAGTCGCGGCCCGGTTCGGACAACAGGATCACGAGTTGCAGCGGAAAGACGTGCTCGCCGTACAGGTCCTGATGCAGGCAGTTGTAGTCCTCGGCCCGGTACTGCAGCAGCAAGGGCGTCGGCTTCGTCTGCGCCGCCGCATGGCATCGTGCGATGAAGTCGGCATGCCGAGGGGGAAAGCGAACGTCGATGCCCATGACCTCGTTCCAGCGGTTCGCGATCGGCGCGAGATGCGGGTACATCGCCTCCCGCAAGCCCGCGATGAGATCGGGCAACGGGTACGCGAAGTACTTGTACTCCCCGCGGCCGAAGCCATGCCGCTCCATCACGACGCGGCTGCGAAACGGAGCATCCGACACGTACATCGCAGCGAGCATTTCACATTCGGCCCGCGTGAGCAGGCCCGATATCACCGCGTTCCCCTGTTCATCGAGATCGCCGCTCGCCTGCGCCCAGTCGATCGCAGCGACCCGAGCGACCGGCACATTCGTGTCCCGTGCATTCATGCCCGCTTCGCCTCCCGTTGCAGCAGCGCGTTCTTGCGCTCCACGCCCCAGCGATAGCCCGACAAGCTGCCGTCGCTGCGCACCACGCGATGGCACGGAATCGCCACCGCCAGCGTGTTGGCGCCGCAGGCCTGGGCCACGGCACGCATCGATGTCGGTGCGCCGATGCGCTTTGCGATGTCGCTGTAGCTCGCGGTCGTGCCGGCCGGAATCTCGCGCAGGGCTTGCCATACGCGCTGCTGGAAGGCAGTGCCGCGCACGTCGAGCGGCAAGTCCAGACCCAGCCCCGGCGCCTCGACGAAGCCGACCACCTTGGCCACCAGTTCCTCGAAGCCGGCATCGCCGCCGATCAGACGCGCTTGCGGAAACTGGTCCTGCAGATCACGCGCCAGCGCATCGGGGTCGTCCCCCAGAGCAATCGCGCAAACGCCACGTTCGCTTTGCGCAACCAGGATGGCGCCCAGCGCGCACTCGCCGATTGCAAAGCGGATGTCGGTGTTGGCGCCTCCGGCTCGCCATGCGGTGGGCGTCATGCCGAGCATCTCGTTCGAGCGCTCGTAGAAGCGGCCATTGGAGTTGTAGCCGGCGTCGTAGATGGCATCGGTCACCGTATCGCTGCGGGCCAGTTCCTGCCGCACCCGGCTCGCGCGGTGGGCCGCTGCGTACGCCTTGGGCGTGACGCCGGTGATCTCCTTGAAGATCCGATGCAGGTGCCAGGTGCTCCACCCCGCGCGTTCGGCGAGTTCGTCCAGCGTGGGTGCCTGCTCCGAACGCTCGATGAAGCGGCAGAGATTGGCAATCGCAGCCGCGTGCTGCTCGGTCCGCGCCGGCTGATCCGGCTTGCAGCGCCTGCAGGGGCGGTAGCCCGCGCGTTCGGCGTCTGCGGCCGTCGCGTGGAATTCCACGTTCTCGGGTCGGGCGGAGCGCGCGGCGCACGAAGGCCGGCAATAAACGCCCGTGGTCCTCACCGAGTAGAAGAAGCGGCCGTCGGCCGCCGGGTCGCGGGCCAGCACGGACGCCCAGCGAGAGTCGCTCACGGTGGCGAGGGCCCGCATTTCGTTGGGATTGCTCATGTTCATATGCATCCTTCAGTCTGGTGATTGATCGATGCGTTCACTGTAGGCATCAGCCGCCGATGGTGCACTCCGGGTCTTGCTTTCGAATTCGATCGTAGGACAGCGCCGGCCAGCCCGTTTTTTCTTCAGCGCTTGGCCTACGGGGCGCGGTGCCAGGCCTCGTTAACATTTGGTCCACATGACCGATCGCCGTTCCTTCCTCACCGCCGGCGGCGCCTCATTGGCGCTCGCCGCTCTCGGACTGCCTGCCGACGCCTTTGCGGCCGGCGGACTCACACTCAGCCAACCCCGGCCCTTCTCCTTCGAACGTCTTGTTGCATTGGCGAAGTCACTGGGCGCCAAGCCCTACGTTGCCGACACCTCGCTACCGGCCAGCGTGCTCGAGCGCATCGACTACGACGCGCACGGCAAGATCAAGTTCAACACCGACAACGCCCTGTTCAAGGACGGACCTGGCCAGTTTCCGGTGACCTTCTTTCACCTCGGGCGCTACTTCCAGACGCCGGTGCACATGTTCGTTCTGGAAAGCGCTGGCGGCGACGGCTTCGCACGGGAGATCGTCTACGACGCATCGTATTTCGCCATGCCCGCGGACAGCCCCGCGCGGCAATTGAAGGACGGCGCCGGCTTCGCCGGTTTCCGCCTGCAGGAAAGCCGCCTGGGGGACCAGAAGAAGCTGCCTTGGCAAACGAATGATTGGGCCGCCTTCCTCGGTGCGTCGTACTTTCGCGCCATCGGCGAGCTCTACCAGTACGGGCTCTCTGCCCGCGGCATTGCGCTCGACGCAGCCATGCCAGATCGCCCGGAGGAGTTCCCGACCTTCACGCGCTTCTACTTCGAGCCCCCGACATCGGACGCATCCAATTCGATGACGATCTACGCGCTGCTCGAAGGCCCGAGCATCACGGGCGCTTACAAATTCGTCCTGCAGCGCGACAAGGCCGTGCTGATGGACATCGACGCACGCCTCTTCCTGCGCCGCGACGTGGCCCGCTTCGGCCTCACGCCGCTGACCTCCATGTACTGGTACTCCGAGTTGGTGAAGCCCACCGGAATCGATTGGCGCCCCGAGGTGCACGATTCGGACGGCCTGGCGATATGGAACGGCGCCGGTGAACGCATCTGGCGACCGCTCAACAACCCCACCCAGACCCGCGCTTCGGCCTTCACCGACACCAACCCGCGCGGCTTCGGCCTGCTGCAGCGCGACCGAGCCTTCGACCACTACCAGGACGGCGTCTACTACGAGAAGCGCCCCAGCCTGTGGGTCGAACCGCTGGGCAATTGGGGCGAAGGGTCAGTACAACTCATCGAGATCCCGACCGACGACGAGATCCACGACAACATCCTCGCCTGCTGGGTGCCCAAGGCGCCCGCCGCTGCGGGGTCGAGCTACAACATCAAGTACCGGCTGCACTGGAGCGCGGAAGAGCCCTTCCCGTCGCCACTGGCGCGCACCGTGGCCACGCGGATCGGGCGCGGCGGCCAGCCTGGTCAGCCGCGCCCGCAAGGGGTGCGCAAGTTCATGGTCGAGTTCATTGGCAAGCCGCTGGAATCGCTGCCCTTCGGCGTCAAGCCCGAACTGGTGCTGACGGCGTCGCGGGGCAAGTTCTCGTACATCTTTGCCGAAGCGGTGCCGAACGGCGTGCCGGGCCACTGGCGTGCGCAGTTCGACTTCACGGCCGAGGGCACGGAGCCGGTCGACATGCGGCTCTATCTGAAGAACGGCGACCAGACGTTGTCCGAGACCTGGCTGTACCAATTCCAACCCTTCTAGCCGCGACTTAGGCAGTGCCATAGGGCGTGAAGACCTCCACAACCCAATCGACGAAGGCGCGCAGCTTGGCGCTCAGGTTGCGGTTGGGCGGATAGACGACGTAGACCGGGTGCGGCGGCGGCTCCCAGCCGGGCAGCACTTCAACCAGCTCCCCGCTGTCGAGATACGGCTTCGCCATGAAGGCAAAGGTCTGCGCCATGCCGAGACCGGACAGTATCGTTGTCACGTGCGCGGTGCTTTCGTTCACGGCCACGGCGGTGTGACCGTTGATCTCGAAGGTTTCCTCGCCGCGCACATAGCGCAGCGGAAAGGGCCGTCCCGTGAGCGACGAGAAATAGCTCACCACCCTGTGCCCGTTCATCAGATCGGCCGGTTCATTCGGCATGCCGTGGCGCTTCAGGTAGTCGGGTGTCGCGCAACTCACGTACGGCAACTGCGCGACGCGGCGCGCGACCAGTGACTGGTCCATCAGAGCACCGCCGCGGATCACGCAGTCGACGCCATCGCCGATCAAATCCACGGGCCGATCGCTGACGCCGAGTTCGAGCTGGATGTCGGGATAGCGCGCATGAAATTGCGGCAGCGCCGGAATCAGGATGCGGTTGGCCAGGGATGAGCCGATGTCCACGCGCAACCGCCCGCGCGGGCTGGCCTGCGCATGCGTCAGATCGGACTCGATGTCTTCCAGCTCGGCCAGCACGCGCGACGTGCGCTCGTAGTACGCCGCACCTTCGGGCGTCACCGTCACCCGCCGCGTCGTGCGCTGCAGCAGCTTTACGCGCAGATGCGCTTCGAGTTGCTGGACCAGCTTGGTGACGCTGGGCTTGGGCATCTGCAGCGAGTCGGCCGCACGGGTGAAGGTGCCGGCTTCGACGACCCGGGCGAACACGCGCATGGCGGCGATCTGGTCCATCGCCGGATTATTAGCGAATCGTGAATAAACAAGTCACGGCCACCGTCTTGGTCCGAAGCGGGTGCGATCCCAAACTCCATCCCATCGCAACACCCACTCTCTGGAGAACACCATGACTCAACCCCTCTCGAAGCAAGTCGCCCTCGTCACCGGCGGATCGCGCGGCATCGGCGCGGCCATCGCGCGCCGCCTGGCGCGTGACGGCGCGGACGTCGCCATCGGATACTCGGCCTCCGCCGACCGCGCCGAAACGCTGGTGAACGAACTGCGGCAACTCGGCGTGCGCGCAGCCGCGTTCAAGGCCGATCAGGCCGATCCGCTGCAGGTGGAGGCCCTGGTCAATCAGACCGCCGAGCACTTCGGCCGGCTCGACATCCTGGTGAACAACGCGGGCGTTTTCGTCATTGGCCAGGTCGGCGCACCGGACACCGACATCGCGGCTTTCGACCGCCAGTTCGCCATCAATGTGGGCGGCGTTGCCGCCGCCGTGCGTGCCGCAGTGCCCCTGCTCAGCGACAACGGCCGCATCATCTCCATTGGATCTGGCGCCGCCGACCATTCACCGTGGCCGGGCGTGGCCGACTACTCCGCCACCAAAGCCGCAGTGGCCGCCTACAGCCGCGGCTGGGCGCGGGACCTGGCGCCGCGCGGCATCACGGTCAACACGGTGCAACCCGGTTCGATCAACACCGAAATGAATCCCGAGAACGGCGATTTCGCGGCCGTTCAGAAGGCGGCCATCCCGATGGGCCGCTTCGGCCGTCCCGAAGAGATCGCCGCCGCGGTGGCCTTCCTCGCGAGCCCGGATGCCAGCTTCATCACGGGCGTCTCGCTCAACGTCGATGGTGGCTCCGCCGCCTGATTTCAGCGACCCTTGACGGAGATCAGTTCGATCTCGAAGTTGAGCGTGGCGTCGGGCGGAATCACACCGCCGGCGCCGCGCTTGCCGTAGGCAATGGCAGGTGGACAGGTCAGCTTGGCCTTGCCGCCCACCTTCATCAGCTGCACGCCTTCGGTCCAGCACGGGATGACGCCGTTGAGCGGGAACTCGGTGGGCTCGCCTCGCTTGTAAGAGCTGTCGAACTCCTTGCCGTCAGGGAAGGTGCCGCGGTAGTGGACCTTGACCACGTCGGACGCCGCGGGCGACGGACCCTTGCCTTCGGTCACCGACTGGAAGACGAGGCCGCTCGGCTTGGTCACGGGCGCGGACTGGGCGAAGGCGGTCGGCAGGACGAGCATCGAAACGAGGGCTGCGCAAAGAACTGATCGCACGGTAGATACCTTGGTTGGTTGAATGGATGAACGGGTTCATTATTGCCGGGGGCCCACCCGCCTGGCACTGCTCTTGCACGCCGTTGCCATTTGCCTTTGCCGGCCAAGGAAAAAGCGCATGTCGAGCATCGAAGCTTCCAAGCACCCCGCCCGCCTGCAAAAGGTGCTCGGCCCGATTCAGCTCTGGGCCATCGCGGTCGGACTCGTGATCTCGGGCGAATACTTCGGCTGGAGCTATGGCTGGAACACCGCCGGCACGCTCGGCTTCCTGATCGCGACGGTGCTGGTCGCGACCATGTACACGACCTTCATCTTCAGCTTCACCGAGTTATCGACCGCCATCCCGCATGCGGGCGGTCCGTTCGCGTACGCGCGGCGCGCCTTCGGGCCCAGTGGCGGCTTCGTGGCGGGCTTTGCGACATTGGTGGAGTTCGTCTTCGCACCGCCGGCCATAGCGCTCGCCATCGGGGCCTATCTCAACGTGCAATTCCCGGGCATCAACCCGAAGTGGTTCGCGCTCGGCGCCTACGTGATCTTCATCGGCCTCAACTGGATCGGGGTCCGGATCGCGGCGACCTTCGAGTTGTTCGTCACGGTGCTTGCGATCCTTGAACTGCTCGTGTTCATGGGCGTGGTCACGCCGGGTTGGTCGATGGCGCACTTCGTCGCCAATGGTTGGGCCGGCGGCGACGTGCTCAACGGCGCGGCGATCTCCGGCATCTTCGCCTCGATCCCGTTCGCCATCTGGTTTTTCCTCGCGATCGAAGGCGCGGCCATGGCGGCCGAAGAGGCGCGCGATCCGCACCGCACCATTCCGCTGGCGTACACCACGGGCATCCTCACGCTCGTCGTGCTTGCGTTCGGCGTGATGATCTTCGCCGGTGGCGTGGGCGACTGGCGCAAGCTCTCGAACATCAACGACCCTTTGCCCCAGGCCATGAAAACGGTCGTGGGCGAGAACAGTGGCTGGCTGCACATGCTGGTGTGGATCGGGCTCTTCGGCCTGATCGCGTCTTTCCACGGGATCATCATGGGCTACTCGCGGCAGATCTTCGCGCTCGCGCGCGCCGGGTACCTGCCCGCCACTTTCGCGGCGTTGAGCCCGCGCTTCAACACGCCGCACCGCGCGCTGGTGGCCGGCGGCGTGATCGGCGTGGCGGCCATCTTCAGCGACGAGTGGGTGCAGTTCGGCGGACAGACACTTACCGCCAACATCGTGACCATGGCGGTGCTGGGCGCGATCGTGATGTACCTGATCTCGATGGCCGCCCTCTTCAAGCTGCGGCGCGCGGAACCCGGCCTGGAGCGCACGTACAAGGCGCCCTTCTACCCATGGTTTCCGGCCATTGCGCTGGGCCTCGGCGTGGTGTGCCTCGGCGCAATGGTCTGGTTCAATGGCATGCTGACGTTGCTGTTCCTCGTGCTCATGGCGCTGGCCTATGGCTATTTCCGGCTCACGGCCGAGCAGCGCCGCACGGCGGCCCCCGACGAGATGCTTTCCACGACCGTCTGAACACTTCTTGCACCCATGCGCTATCGAAGCACGATCGAATCGCAGGTCTTCGAATTCGATGACCTGAAGCAGGTAATGGCCATCGCGAGCCCCGCCCGCTCGGGCGACTACCTCGCGGGGATCGGCGCCGCCACGGCGCAGCAGCGCATGGCGGCGCGCCACGTGCTGGCTGAGACGCCGCTGAAGCAGTTCCTCTCCGAGGCGCTGGTTCCCTATGAGGACGACAACATCACGCGGCTCATCATGGACGGCCACGACGCGGGAGCCTTCGCGCCGGTGTCGCACCTGACCGTCGGCGACTTCCGCAACTGGCTGTTGTCCGAGAAGGCGGGTACCGCCGAACTCACCGCGCTGGCGCCCGGGCTCACGCCGGAGATGACGGCCGCGGCTTCGAAGCTGATGCGCAACCAGGACCTGGTCGCGGTCGCGCGCAAGTGCAGCGTGGTTACACGCTTTCGCGACACCATCGGATTGCCGGGCCACCTTTCGGTACGGCTGCAGCCCAACCACCCCACCGACAACCTGCGAGGCGTTGCAGCATCGATGCTGGATGGTCTCCTGATGGGCGCGGGAGACGCGGTGATCGGGCTCAACCCCGCCTCCGACAGCATGCCCGTGCTGGCCGATCTGCTGCACATGCTCGACGAGGTGATCCAGCATTTCGAGATCCCCACGCAGAGCTGCGTGCTGACCCACGTCACCAACACCCTAAAGCTCGCCGAGTCCGGCGCGCCGATCGACCTGGTGTTCCAGTCGATCGGCGGCACCGAGAAGACCAACCGCTCCTTCGGCGTGACACCCGAGTTGCTCGACGAGGCCTACGCGGCAGCTCTTTCGCTGAAGCGCGGCACGGTCGGCGAGAACCTCATGTACTTCGAGACCGGCCAGGGCAGCGCGCTCTCGGCCGACGCCAACTTCGGCGTCGACCAGCAGACGTGCGAGGCACGCGCCTATGCGCTCGCGCGGCGCTACAAGCCGCTGCTCATCAATACGGTGGTCGGCTTCATCGGCCCCGAATACCTGTACGACGGCAAGCAGATCATTCGCGCGGGCCTGGAGGATCACTTCTGCGGCAAGCTCCTCGGCCTGCCGCTGGGCTGCGACGTCTGCTACACCAACCATGCCGAAGCCGACCAGGACGACATGGATACGCTGCTGGTGCTGCTCGGCACGGCCGGCATCAACTTCATCATGGGCGTGCCGGGCGCGGATGACGTGATGCTCAACTACCAGAGCACCTCGTTCCACGATGCGCTGTTCCTGCGCGAAACAATGGGACTGAAGCGCGCGCCCGAGTTCGAGGGCTGGCTGCAGCGCATGCGCATCACGGATATTGCGGGCCGTCTGCAAGCGCCCTGCTCCAACCGGCTTGTCGCGGACATGAACAACCTGAAGGCGCTGACCCCATGAAGGACGACCCTGTCACACACAGCCCCTGGGCCGATTGGCGTCGCGCGACGCCAGCGCGCCTCGCACTCGGCCGCGCGGGCGCCGGCATGCCGACCGACGAAGTCCTGCGCTTCGGCTGGGCGCATGCGATGGCGCGCGATGCGATCCATGCCGCGCTGGACGTCAAGGCGCTCGAAGCGTCGCTGCATGCGGATGGCTGGGAGGTCGCTCAGGTCCACAGCCGCGCACCGGACCGAACGGCCTATCTGCGTCGGCCGGACCTGGGCCGGCAGTTGGACCCTGACGACGCATCGCGTCTGACGGCGAAGGCCGGGCAACCCCGGGACGTGTGCATCGTGATCGGCGACGGACTTTCCTCGCTGGCCGTGAGCCGTCATGCCGTGCCGCTGCTGGCCGCGCTGCGGCAGCACCTGCCGACCGCGCTTTCGCTGACGCCGATCGTGATCGCATCGCAAGCCCGGGTCGCCCTTGCGGACGAGATTGCGGAGGCCTTCGGCTCGCGGCTGTCGATCATGCTGATCGGCGAGCGGCCCGGCCTCAGTTCGCCTGACAGCCTGGGGATCTACATCACGCACGCGCCAAGACGAGGTCGGCATGACGCAGAGCGCAACTGCATCTCGAACGTTCGACCCGAGGGCCTGGCCTATCCGGCAGCGGCTTTCAAGCTCGCCTGGCTCGCGCGCGAATCCCTGCGCCGAAGCCTGACCGGCATCGACCTGAAGGACGAAAGCGACCTCGCGGTCCTGGCAGCGGGCAGCGGCCCAGCGCTCCTATGATTGGCCTCGTCCCCCACATCCCAGGAGACATCCATGTCCGAACGCTACCCCCTGGCTGAACTCAAGGATCTGCCCGACGACATCCGCGCCGCGGTGCTCGACGTGCAGGAGAAGGCCGGCTTCGTGCCCAACGTGTTCCTCGCGCTCGCGCGCCGGCCGACCGAATGGCGCGCCTTCTTCGCGTACCACGACGCACTGATGCTCAAGGAAGAAGGCTCGCTCACCAAGGGCGACCGCGAGATGATCGTCACCGCCACCAGTGCGGCCAACCAATGCCTCTACTGCGTGGTGGCGCACGGCGCGCTGCTGCGCATCTACGAGAAGAAGCCGCTGGTGGCCGATCAGGTCGCCGTCAACTGGCGAAAGGCCGACATCACCCCGCGCCAACGGGCCATGCTCGAGTTCGCCATGAAAGTCTGCGAGCGCTCGCACGAACTCGACGAGAACGATTTCCCACCGCTGCATGCGCACGGCTTCAGCGACGACGACATCTGGGACATCGCCGCCATCACCGCGTTCTTCGGTCTTTCCAACCGCATGGCCAGCTTCAGCGGCATGCAGCCGAATCCGGAATTCTTCCTGATGGGCCGGCTGCCGCGCGAGAAGAAGCCTGGTTGAACGCCGCCACCGCGTTCAGTTGCTCGCGACGTTATCCCCGCGGCAGGACGCCAGCGCATCGAGCGTGGACTTGTAGGTGGGCGTCCTCACGTCCATCAAGCCCAGCACGGTGTGATAGAGGTTGTCGTGGCTGAGCGGTGCATCGACGCCTGCCTCCATGCAAGAGATCGACAACTTGCGCCGCGCCTTCATGCCATCGCTGAACCAGGTCACCATCGGAACGTGCTTCTGCACCTCGGGCGCGAAACCGTAGGGCACGCCGTGCAGGAACAGCCCGTACTCACCCAATGATTCGCCGTGGTCGCTCAGGTAGAGGAGCGCAGGGTCGAAGCGCCGGCTCTGGCCCTTGAGCCAGTCGATCGTCTTGCCGAGGAAGCGGTCGGTGTAGGCGATGGAGTTGTCATAGCCATTGACCAGCTCGGCATGGCTGCATTCGGCCAGCGCGTTCGTCTTGCACTCGGGCAGGAAGCGCTTCACGTCCGGCGAGGAACGCTTGAAGTACGACGGCCCGTGGCTTCCCATCTGATGCATCACCAGCACCACGCCCTTGGCGCGACGCTCGGCGGGCAGTGCGGCAAGGCGCTCGTCCAGGCCTCGGAGCATCACGTCGTCCAGGCACTCGTCGCCATCGCAGAGCGCGGCTTGCACGCTCGGATCGAGATGCTCGAAAGCCGACGCATGCGGAACGCGGTCGCAGACGCCCTTGCAGCCGCCCGCCTGGTTGTCGAGCCAGAACACGGCGAGGCCGGAAGCCTGCAGCACGTCCATGAGGTTTTCATACTCGTTCTTGCGCCCCTCGAAACCCTGCTTGCCCAGCGGGGAGAACATGCAAGGCACAGAGGCCAAGGTGTTGGTGCCGCAGGAATGCACGTCGCGGTAGCTCAACACGCGCCGCGCCGCAAGTTCGGGCGTGGTGTCGCGTACGTAGCCGTTGAGCCCGAAGTGATCGGCACGGGCCGTCTCGCCCACCACCAGCACGAACAGCGGCGGCCTGGTCTGACCCGCATAGCTCGCGCCCAGCGCAGCGCCACCGGCCACGGGGACGAGCTTCCGGCTGTGCTTGAACATCGGCCGGATCGCCACCGTCGCGGCCGAGTAGATGCTCGCCATCGGATTCATCATGTAGCGCAGATGCACGTTGTTGCGCATCAGCGGCGCGAGTTGCCGATTCATCGCGAGCGCTCCGCCTGCGGCAATGGCGGCGACAGCCAGCAACAGCACTCCATTGCGCCAGGCCTGCGCGACAAAGCGCTGCGGCCGGACGCGCACGCGCCACAGGGCCCATGCGGGCAACACGCAGACCAGCAGCACGTTGAACACCATGCGCCAGCTCATCAGGTCGCGCGCTTCGTTGGGATCGGTCTGCAGCGCATTGGCCAGCATGCTGGGATCCATCACCACCCGATAACTCAGCATGTAGTGCTGCACCACGGCGGCAAGCACCACGACGCCGAACCAGAGCGGCTTCATCCAGCGCGTCCAGGCCGTGAACGACAGGATGGCCACGGTGCCGCACACGGTGAGCAAGGCCATGAGCGCGATGGTGGGCAGGTACACGCTCGGCGCACCGCCGATGCGCGCGAGTTCGCCCCACAGCGGCAAGTTGGCGGCGAGGGCGAGATAGAGCGTCAGCCAGACGACGATGGTGCGCGGCGAACGCGGGCGCGCGAACACGCTGTCGATGGACTCCCAGAGTCCAACGAACGGAATCGTCGAGGGGAATTCGATGGAGACGCCTTGGGAGACGCGATCCTGGGGAAGGGACGTGGGTTGCACGTGGGAACCGGACATCCCACGAGACTAGAAAGCAGGACTGAAAACTCGCTGAATGGATCGATCAGGTTTCATTCAGCTTTGGCAATGCTGGGTAAAGTACGAGCCATGACCCAGCGGCCAACGCCCATTCACCCCTTCCATTCCGCTGCGGACTGGCAGCATTCCCACGTGTTCGACCAAGGCAACCCTTTGGCCGAGCGAAACACGCTGTGGGCCGTGGCGCTCACCGCAATCATGATGGTCGCGGAGATCGCAGGCGGCTGGATGTTCAACTCGATGGCCCTGCTGGCCGACGGCTGGCACATGAGTTCGCACACGGTGGCATTGGGTCTCTCGGTCGCCGCGTATGCCGCGGCTCGCCGCTTTGCCCAGGACAAGCGCTTCGCTTTCGGCACTTGGAAAATCGAGATCCTGGGTGGCTACACCAGTGCGGTGTTCCTCGTCGGGGTCGCCGGGCTGATGCTGTTCCAGTCCGTCGAGCGCCTGATTTCGCCCTCCCCCATCCACTACGACGAAGCCATCGCCATCGCGCTGGTCGGACTTGCGGTCAACCTCATCTGCGCCTGGCTGCTCAAGGGCGAACACGACCATCATGGACACGAGCACCATCACCACCACCACCATGGCCACGAAGAACACGGGCATCAACACGACCTGAACCTGAGGTCGGCCTACCTGCATGTGCTGGCGGACGCGGCCACATCCGTGCTGGCCTTCGCCGCGCTGTTCGGCGGCAAGCAGTGGGGCGCCAGTTGGCTCGACCCGGCGATGGGCATCGTCGGCGCCGGCCTGGTGGCGTCCTGGGCGTGGGGGCTGTTGCGCGACAGCGGCCGCGTGCTGCTCGATGCCGAGATGGATGCCCCCGTGGTGGCCGAAATCCGCGAGGTGATCGAGACCAGCCCCGTTGCGGCCGAGATCACCGACCTGCATGTCTGGCGCGTCGGCAAGGGAAAGTACGCCTGCATCGTTGCGCTGGCCGTGGAAGGCGCCACCGCGGCCACACCGGACTTTTTTCGGCAGTTGCTAGGCGTTCATGATGAACTGGCTCACGTCACGGTCGAAGTCAACCGCCGCTGACGCAAGCTCGACGCCTGCCAGACCAGCGCATCGATGGCGAAGGCCGTCACCCAGCACACCCAGGCTGTCCACAGCGTGTGGCTCATGTAGTGGGCACCGCGAAGCTGCTGCGACAAACCCAGCGCCAGCCCCGCCGCCGCCGCGCATGCAAGCCACACTCGGGCGACGCCGGGGGACGAGCGTCGGAAGACGAAGTAGCCTCCGAGGTAAGCGAACCCGGCGGATGCGTGGCCCGCCGGGAAGCAGTTGCCGCCGCCTCCGTCGCGCACGCCCCAGGCCCAGTGCGAGACGTAGTGCGCCGCGCCGCCGAAGGCCTGCAGGTCCCAGGGGCAACTGGTGGTGCTGGTGTACTTGATGAGGGAAACGACCATGACCGAAGCCAGCGTGGTCGCCGCAAGCTGCGCGCGCTCACCCGCACTCAACCGGCGAAGGATCCAGACCGGCCACCGAATGGAAATGAAGAGCGCAATGACCAGCACCCAGCTCAAGGACCGGGCGCCCTCGTGCATCACCTTGACCAGGAACCAGTGCTCGCGCCACGGAAAGCCCATCGGCGTGCCCGCCCAGGAGGCCAGCGCGACGTCGAGGCCGGCCGCGTCCCAAATGAGCAGCAGGGTCAGAGCCAGAAGTGTGGAGACGAGGGGGCTGGAGCTGGGGACGGCAGAGCGGGTCATGAAGGCCGCCAGCTTAGTTTCACCGGCTGAACCTAGCCTGAAGCAGCACTAGACTCCTCACTTTTGAAAGGATGGCGCCGTGCGCATATTGCTGGTCGAAGACGACACCGCGCTGGCGAGCGCCGTGTGCAGCTACTTGGAGGCCAAGGCCTTCGTGGTCGATGTGGCACCCAGCCTCGCGCATGCGCGCGCCGCGCTTACCGCCGTGCAGTACGCCGCCGTACTGCTCGACCTGCACCTGGGCGATGGCGACGGCCTGTCCTTGCTGCCGACCGTGCGCGCGTTGCGCGAGCGCCCCATCGTGATCGTGTTGACCGCGCGCGACCAGGTCACCGACCGCATTCGCGGCTTGGACGCCGGCGCCGACGACTACCTGATCAAGCCCTACGACCCCGCCGAACTGCTGGCACGCTTGCGCGCCGTGGAGCGCAGACGCAGCGCCAGCAGCTCTCCGGTGCTGCATCTCGGCACGCTGGAGATCGACCTGGGGCGCGACATGGTGCGCAAGGACGGAATGCCCGTCACGCTCACGCAAAAGGAATGGGCACTGCTGCGCGTGATGGCGACGCGCCCCGACCGCATCCACACGCGCGAGAACCTCGCGGACGCGCTCTACGGCTTTGGCGACGAAGCCGACAGCAACACGCTCGAAGTCTTCATCAGCCGCCTGCGACGCAAGCTCGGCCGCAACCACATCCAGACCTTGCGCGGACTGGGCTACCGGCTGTCGTTTGCGCCGGAAGAAGAAGACGAATGAATTTCAGGTTCTTGGGGCAGGCCGGCCTCGAACCGCTGGGGCGGCGCGATTCGCTCGCAGGCCGTCTCACGCGCACGCTCATCGTCTGGGTGGGCGGGGTCTGGCTCCTGTGCGTGCTCGGCGTGGTCTGGTATGTGGACCGGGAAATCAATCACAACTTCGACAACGAGCTGGTGGAAGTCTCGCACCGCATGTTCGAAATGGCCGTTCAGGAACTCGAAAAACTCCGGCATGAAAACCCCGACGCACGCTCCCCGCTGATCGCACCGCCGCAACTCTTCTCGACCGATGCCGTCATCTACCAGGTGGTCGACACGCACGAGCGCGTGCTGCTGCGTTCCGCCGAGGCGCCCGTCGACGCCTTCGACGTACCGCTCGCGCCCGGCTTCGCCAACACCGAGCCCTGGCGCATCTACACCGTGCGGCATCCTTCGCGCGACCTGTTCTTCCAGGTCGCCGATCCGCTGGACGAGCGCCGCACCGCGCTCAATCGCACGCTGCTGGGCCTGATCATTCCGCTGGGCGCAGTGCTTCCCTTGCTGGCGCTCGTCCTGCGCAACGTTGCGCGCACAGAGCTGCGAGTGCTGCAGCAACTCGCCGGTGAGATCGAGCAACGCAGCGGCACCGACCTGCGCCCGATTCAGCTCCCCGGACTGCCCAAGGAACTCCGCTCTGTCGGCGACCACGTCAATCAATTGCTCGAACGACTCTCGCAATCGCTCGACGTCGAGCGGGCGCTGGCGGCGAATGCGGCGCACGAACTTCGCACGCCTCTCGCGGCCGCGCGGCTGCGACTGCAGACCGCGCTCGAACACGACCTGAAGCGCGACGAGGTCCTGGCCGCGCTCGAGGCCTTGCAGGTGCTCGGCCATCGCACCGAGAAGCTGCTGCAGCTCTCGAGGGCCGAATCCGGCGCCTCGTTGACGCGCGCGAAGATCGACCTGGTCCAACTGGCTGGCACGGTCGCGCAGGAGTTCTGGCAGGACCCCCGTGCGAACGAGCGCCTCAAGCTGAAAGTGCCCGAGGACGAACCGCCGATGGCGCTCGGCGATGTCGACGCACTGGCGATCGCGCTGCGCAACCTGATCGAAAACGCACTTCGCTACGGCAACGGGCGCGTCGTGATCGAGGTGATGGCGCCCTGCACGCTGTCGGTACGCGACTTCGGCCCCGGTGTCAGCCCCGAACAGTTGCGCACATTGCAACAGCGCCACGTGCGCCACGGGTCCGATCGCGCCGGCTACGGGCTCGGGCTGTCGATCGTCGTCACCATCGTCGAGAAACTGGGCGCACGGCTGGAACTGACTTCGCCCCCGCATGGCGCGGCCAGCGGCTTCGAAGCGCGCATCGTGCTGCGCCCCGCGTAGCGGTTGGAAATCGCGAAAGTCAGCTTTCGGTCAGGTATCAAATAGTAAGAAAAAAGGTTTGCTATTTCTCATAACCTTCCATACATTTGATACCGCTGGTTGCGTAAAGCAATGCGGCACTCGACCACCGCTGGTTGCCTGCGCGAGTAGACGACCGCCGGCGAGCCGACATCGGTCCAGAGAAGATCTATGTCCGGAGGAGACAAAAATGCACTCGTCGAAAGGCATCTTTCGATCAGGGTCCGGCCGGCGCCCCACCGGTGCGGATTCCAGCGCCCGACCCTCGCGCGCCGCGGCCCTGCGCTATCTGCGCGGGCGACGACACAAGCTCCGTCGATAGCGCCATCGCGCGACTGCGTCTTATCGCGCAGGCTGCCCAGTCGCGTTCACCACAAGCCCACCGGTTGTCCTCACTCGCCTCAAGGCGGTGAGCGACGAACCCGCGCTGCTGCCCGGGCTGTGCGCCGCTACCGCTCGGGATCCACTGCTCGAAAGGTCTCACACTGTCTGGAGAATCCATGCGCCTGCTCTTGGTCGAGGACAGCGAGCTACTCGGCTCGGCCGTTCACAAGGGTCTGGTGCGGGCCGGCTACGCCGTGGACTGGACCCGTTCAGGTAAGGAGATCCTTTCTTCGCTCGCGTCCTGCAACTACGACTGCGTCCTCCTCGACCTCGGTTTGCCCGATGCCTCCGGGGACGTAGTCCTCAAGAACATTCGCACGCGTGGCATCCCCGTTTCGGTGATCGTGATCACGGCACGGTGCGGCATCGAGGATCGGGTACGTCTGCTCGACATGGGTGCTGACGATTACATGGTCAAGCCTCTAGACCTGGACGAAGTGGCCTCGCGAGTCAGGGCGGTGTTGCGTCGGGTACACGGCAAGGCGCCCGGCTCGGCCGAGCCGGAGCACGGCCCGTTGAAGCTGTACCCCTCGCACCGCATGGCAACGTGGCATGGCGAAGTCGTACCGTTGACCAACAAGGAGTTCTGGCTGCTGGAAATCCTGGTGCGCCGCAAGAACCAAGTGCTTTCGCGCGCCCAGATCGAGGAGGCGCTCTACACCTTCGACGCCGAGGTCGAGAGCAATGCGGTCGAGGTCCACATTCATTACTTGCGGCGCAAGTTCTCGCAGGATCTGATTCAGACGGTGCGAGGCGTCGGGTATCAACTCGGACCCGAGCCACGAGTCCGGAATGAGTAGGCCCATCGCTTCGTGGTCCTTGCGCCGTCGCGTGACGGCGATCGCGCTCTTTGTCTGCACCGCGACCTTGCTGGCGGGCGGCGTCGCCATGCACCGGGCCGACCAGATCTCCGACAGGAATGTGCTGGATGCCCGGCTCGTCACGCTGGCGAACACGGTGCTCGCATTCGCAGAGCACGAGATCGAAGAGGAAGGCTTCACCCAAGGCCTCGGCGACGCGGTCAGGCAAACCGAGAGTTCGCTCGGCACGCGCTATCACTACCAGGTCTGGTCACTCGACGGACGGCTGCTGCACCAAAGTCACAAGGCGCCCTCGGGCGGACCGATGCGGCCCCTTGCCGAGCGTGGCTTCGGCGAAGCGATGGTGGATGGAGAGGACGTCCGGACCTACGCCGAAGCGGCCAAGCAAGCCGGCATGGTCATTCAGATCGCAGAGCGCATGCGCGACCGGGAAGCCGCTGTCGGCATCACCACCGGCTACTTCCTCACCTTCCTGGCGATTCCGCTCCTGCTGATCTTCGTGAGCACCTGGTGGTTTCTCAACCGTGCCCTTCACTCCGTCGACGGCTACGCTACCGAGCTTCGGGAACGCCATGTGCTCGACCTCACGGAGTTGAATGCGACGAACCCACCCGCTGAACTCAAGCCCATGGTCGATTCGATCAATGCCCTGTTCGGCCGCTTCAGGCAGACGTTGTCTGTCGAGCGGGAATTCACGGCCATTGCGGCGCACGAGATGCGCACGCCGCTGGCCGGCCTGCGCGCGCAGGCCCAGTTGGCCGCCACGCTGGCCGGTTCGCCGCAGGAGCTGTCGGCTTCCCTGCGCGGCCTGATGTCGGGCATCGACCAGGCCAGCTACCTTCTGGACCGGCTGCTCGATCTCGCCCGCATCGACAGCCTTGCGGTGGCCGGCGGGCATGTCCTGGGGACCGTGAAGCTCGAAAAGGTCTACTGGAACGTGATGTCCGAACTCGGTCCGACGGCGGCTGAACGCGACGTCACGCTGAAGGCGCGATTCGAGGTGGACGAGCTGCTGGCCGTCGAGCTCGGCCTGCACATGTTGATGCACAACCTGCTCGTCAACGCGATCCGCTTCACGCCCGCCGGCGGGCGCATCGAAGTCGGCAGTGTGCTGAACACCCAGGCCATCCTGCTCACCGTCGATGATTCCGGCCCCGGCATCCCTGCCAGCCGGCATGCCGAAGCGTTCCAGCGCTTCAACCGCCTCGGCCGCGTCGATGCTCACGGCGTGGGGCTCGGGCTGGCGATCGTGCAGGCGGTGGCGCAGGCACACCACGCGGTGGTGCGTCTGCTCGAATCACCGCTGGGCGGCCTGCGCGCCGAGGTCCGGTTTCCGGCGGCGCCTCACATCTGCCGGGCCGCCCTGCGCAATGTGGAAGTGACCGGGTCCAGCAGGTACTGAAGCGCGGTCTGGAATCCACCGTCGATGTAGACCTCGGCCGGCATGCCGGCCTGCATCTTCAGGTCACCGACCGCCTTCACCGACTCCGGGTCGGCGAGGACGGAGACGCTGTAGTAAGGCAGCTGAGTCGCCTTGTCTGTGAACCGGTCTCCCGATACATAGGTGACCTTGCCCGTCACCATCGTGGCGTTGCGGTACTTGAAGGCAGTGAACTTGATGCGGGCGCTCTGCCCCACCATGACGTTGTTGACTTCTTCCGGGCGGATCTGCGCCTCGATCATCAGCGCGGTGTTGCTCGGCACGATCTCCGCGATGGCTTCGCCGGGCCGCACGACCGCGCCCGGCGAGGTGAACTTCAAGTCGATGATCTCGCCGGCCGCGGGCGCCAGGACAACCTGGCGCGTGGTGGCGTCGTCGGACTTGCGCAACTCCTGCTCGATCTCGCTGACCCGGGCCACCGCTGTCTTGAGTTGGTCGCTGGCCGAGCGGAGGTATTCATTGACGATCGAATTGCTCTTGATGTCGGCGTCGATCAGTCGCCCGTGGCCGCGTGCGAGTTCGGAGCGGCGCTCCTCCAGCTTCGACGTGTAGTCGGCCACCGATGCTTCCATCTGGTTGATTCGTGCGGTCGAGACGAAGCCCTCTCGAACCAGGTCGCGATTGGCCTCGAGGTCGCGCTGCTGGAGCGCGAGGGACTCCTGCGCCCTGGTGCCCTGCGCCTCCAGCGCCCCGATTTCCTGCTGCACGCGCTGACGCAGCTGCTTCATCAGAGCCAGCTCGCTGCTTAGCGAATGCAGACGCGCGGAAAACAGGGCCGATTCCTTGGCCATCGCGTCCTGCAGGCGAGGATCCTTTTGCGCCTCGGCCCGCAGGCTCTCGGAGAACACCAGCTTGCCGGCACGACGCTGCTCCGCGTCGAGCCGCTCCAGTGTCGTGCGCTCCACCGCCAGGCGATAGGTCAGCCGGTTGCGGTCGGCGTCGACGCCCACATCGCCCATGATGACCAGCGGCTCGCCTTCCTTAACGAGTTGCCCGTCGCGAACGAGCACCTGGCGGACGATGCCGCCTTCCAAGTGCTGCACGGGCCGCCGGTTCAAGTCCACCTTGACGTGCGCCGGAGCCACTACCGCCATCGCCAGCGGGGCGAGCCCGACCCACGCGGCCAGTGGAACGACGATGCCAAGCACCGTCCACAGCCCCATGCGCACGAGGCGCCTGATCTGCTGTTCGCTGCTCTGGCGCCGCGGCGCCACGCTGCCGAGTGGTAAAGCCTGTGCGTGCGTCATTTGATCTTGCCTCCAGCCTTCATGCAGCGCGCTCGTTGAGCGCTGCCTGCGATTGCTTCTGCATCGACTTCATCACCTCCCCGGCCGGCCCGAACTGCTTCACCTGGCCCGCATCGAGGATGAGGATCTTGTCCACGTGCGCGACCAGCGAAGGGCGGTGCGTGACCACGATCGACGTGACGCCTTCGGCGCGCAGGCTGCTGAGTGCATGCGCCAGCGCAATCTCGCCCTCGGCGTCCAGGCTCGCATTCGGCTCGTCGAGCACCAGCAGGCGCACGTCGCCGTACATCGCGCGGGCCAGCGCGATGCGCTGGCGCTGGCCGGGCGACAGGCGCGCTCCGCCGTCACCGATGGGCGTGTCGTAGCCCATCGGCAGTTGCACGATCATGTCGTGGGCGTTGGCCCGCTTGGCGGCGGCAATGACCGCTTCGGAATCCGGCTCCGCGAGACGGCCGATGTTGTCGGCCACCGTGCCGTCGAACAACTCCACGTCCTGCGGGACGTAGCCGATCCAGGGCCCGAGTTCCTGCCGCGACCAGGTCGACAGGTCCGTCCCGTCGAGCCGTATCGATCCGATGGTCGGCTGCCAGATGCCTGTCAGGAGGCGCGCCAGGGTGGACTTGCCGGCCGCGCTCGGCCCGATGATGGCCAGCGCTTCGCCTGCAGCGAGGTTCAGCGATACGCCCGACAGCGCCAGCTTCTCCGTGCCGGGCGGGCGGAACGAGAGCCCGTTGACCCGCACATGGCCCACCGGCCGAGGCAGCGACATGCGCGGCTCGTCCTTGAAGTGGCCGCACAGCTCCCGCAAGCGACGGTAGGCCGAACGCGCTTCGTTCAGCACGCGCCAACTGCCGACGATCTGCTCCACCGGCTGCAATGCGCGGCCGAGCAGCACGGTGGTGGCGATCATCACGCCCGCGGAGGCCGCCTGCGTGAGAACCAGGTAGGCGCCGATCGACATCATCATGACCTGCACGGCCTGGCGCAGGAATTTCGACGCGGCGCTGAAGCTGACGCTCGCGTGGCTGGTGCTCGCTTGTAGGGCAAGCGCCTCGTCCTGCTGCTTGCGCCAGCGGCCCAGCAAGCGCTCGGTCATTCCCATGGCCTGCAGCACCTCGGCGTTGCGAAGCGACCCTTCCACGTAGCGCGACGCTTGGCGCGCTTCTTTCTGCACCGCGTCCAGCGCCTTGCGGTTCATGCGATCGTTGAGCCAGGCCAGTCCGATCATCAGAGCTGCGGCGCCGGCGGCGCCCCAGCCCAGCGCCGGATGAAAGACGGCGATGACGGCCACGTAGACCACGATCCACGGCGCGTCCATGAGTGCCGTCAATCCGTTGGCCGAGAACAGACTCCGCAGCGTGGCGATGTCGCGCATCGCATCGGGCCGCGCATGAAGCGGCGAGCGGGCGGCAGCGGTGACGACCGCATGCACCACCGGTGGCGACAGCCGCTCATCGACGATGTTGCCGATGAGGTGCTGCAGGCGCAGCCGCACGTAGTCGAGCGCGAACAGGATGGCCAGCGCAGCCCCGACGCCCGCCAGCAAGACCCACAGCGTCTCCCGGCTGTTGGTGGGCAGCACCCGATCGAAGACCTGCAGCATGAACAGCGCAGGCACCAGGTACAGCAGATTGATGACGAACGAGAACAGCGCCAGATGGAACAACAACGGCTTCAGCTCGGTCCAGATCGGCTTCATTTTTTCGTCTCCTCCGGTTCGCGGGGCAAGGCGCTCGCGCGCCCTGCCCCGTCCCTCGTTTTGGTGCCGATCAGACGAAGTCGAAGTTGTCCGCCGTCACCGTGGCATTGGCCGTGAAGGTACCGATCAGGGTCAGCTCAGCTGCCGACACCTCCCCACCGCCGGCCTGGGTCCACTGCCAGAGGCTGAAGCTGTTGCCGTTGGTGTCGTTGACGACCAGCAACGCGTCCTCGCCGTTGGCTGCGGTGATGGCGAACTCGTTGTTGAATGCCGTTGCCACCAGCGCCGCGTTGCCAAGGTTCGCCGTCGTCACGCCTTCACCGCCGGCGCCCGTGAGCAACAGTGCCTCGACGTCGCCGTTGCCTTGCCCGACCGTGACATTGATCGTGCCGGCAGCCCCGTTACCCGAGGAGAACAGGAAGGCGTCGTTGTTGTTGCCGTCGTCCCAGGCCGTGTTGAGCGCGCCGGTGAACTCGATGCGGTCGTCCACACCCGCAGCGCCGTCGGCGTCGAAGTTGGTGACAACGTCGCCGAACTCGGTCGTCGCGCTGAACCGGAAGATGTCCTGCACGTTGTCGTTCGCCGCACCCGAGTTGATGGTGTCCGCGCCGATGCCGCCGATGAGAATGTCGCCGCCGGCCCCACCGTTGATGGTGTCGGTGCCCGCACCGCCGTTGAGCGTGTTGGCGCCGGCATCACCGGTCAGGTTGTCGTTGCCGGCACCGCCGGTGATGTTGAGGATGCTGGCAATGGAGGTGAAGCCCGTTGCCGTATCCACCGCACCCGAGAGGTTGACGGTGACCGCCGTCGTGGTCGCGCCGTAGGACAGCGTGTCGGCCGCGCCGCCGAGGTTGGCGATGACCGACTCGACGCCCGTAACCGTGCCACCTTCCATGGAGGTGATGGTCGTGCCCGTGAGCACCACATCCAGCACGTCGTTGTTGCCCACGCCGGTGATGTTCAGCGTGTCCGTTCCGGCGCCGCCGTCGATGGTGTCGGCACCGCCCCCGATCGCGTAGTTGATGGTGTCATTGCCACCGCCGCCGTTCAGCACGTTGTTGGCCGTGCTGCCGGTGATCGTGTCGCCTCCACCACCACCGGTGAAGTTCTCGATCCCCACCAGGACGTCGGAGTTGGCCGCATTGTTGCCAGAGCCTGTGACGACGATCGGCGCCGCGCCTCCCAGGTTCACCGTCAGTGCTGCCGCGTAGGCCGTGTAGTTGGCCGTGTCGGTGCCGGCGCCGCCATCGAGTGTGTCGCGCACGTTGTCAATCGTGACGCCCAGCGTGTCGTTGCCCGCTCCACCGCTGAGCAGATTGACGATGCCGGTGCCTGCGGTCCCGCTGCCGGTGAGCGTGTCGTTGAACGCGCTGCCCAACAGGTTCTCGATGGTCGCGAGCGTGTCGGTGCCCGCCCCACCGGTCGCCTGGGCGCCAGCAATGGCCAGTGACACCGTAACGCCCGCAGTCGCAGTGGCATAACTCGCGGTGTCGCTGCCGCCACCGCCTGTGAGGACGTTGTTTCCGGCGTTGCCGGTGATCACATTGGCCGACGCGTTGCCCGTGCCGTTGATGTTGCCAGTGCCCAGCAGTGTCAGGTTTTCAACGTCTGCATCGGTGATGGTGAAGGTGACGGTCGATTGCACGGTGTCCGTGCCGCCGCCGGCGCCTTCTGTGACGGTGTCCGTGGTGCTGTCGACGAGGAAGGTGTCGTTGCCGGCGCCGCCGTTCATCGCGTCGTTGCCAAGGCCGCCGTCCAAGAGGTCGTTGCCGTCGTCGCCGAACAGGTTGTCGTTGCCGGCGCCTGCGGTCAGCGTGTCGTTGCCGGCACCGCCGTCCAGGATGTCGTTGCCGTTCTCGCCGGTCAGGATGTCATCGTCATCGCCGCCGTTGAGGGTGTCGTTGCCTTCACCGCCGGTCAGCGTGTCGGTACCGATGCCGCCGTTGAGCGTGTCGTTGCCGCCCAACCCGCTCAGCGTGTCAGCGAGGTCGCCGCCGCTGATGACGTTGTTGAGCGCGTTGCCGGTGCCCACGAACGGATCGGCGTCGATGCCGGTGTAGGTCAGGTTCTCGACGTTGTCGATGAGCTCCAGAGAGTAGGTGATGAGCTCGGTCTGGATCTCGTCCGTGCCCTGTCCCGCCGCCTCGACCACCACGTCGAGGACGTCGTCGACGATGTAGGTGTCGCTGCCGTTCAGGCCCACCATCGTGTCGGCGTCGAGGCCACCGTCGAGCACGTCGTTGTCGCCGGCACCCGAGCCGCCCACCAGCAGGTCGTCGCCCAGCCCGCCGTTGAGCTGGTTGTCGCCGGTGCCGCCGAAGATCAGGTCATTGCCGCTGCCGCCGGTGATGACGTCACTGGTGCCCTGCTCGCCGACAATGAAGTTGTTCACCGTCGAGGCGGAGAAGTCCAGCGTGCGCGAGCCGCCCGTCGGGTCTTGCCGGCTGATGATGTAGTCGTCCACACCCAGCAGGTAGCCCGCGAAGCTGCCGTCGTTGAAGTTGATGCGCTCCACACCGGTCTGCGCGTTGCCGCCGGTGAAGTGGCCGGCAACGGTGACCGACTGGCCGTTGAAGTTGACCACCAGGCTGCCGTTGGCCGTGTTGGTGTTGTTGTCCTGCGCATTAAGGCCGGTGAGCGCCGTGCCAGCCGCCTGGATCACGATGCGGTCAGCGTCGCCGCCGCTCGTCGCGTTGACGGGTTCGTTGATGGTGTCGTTGCCATCCGCGAGGCCGAAGACGTAGGTGTCGTTGCCCAGGCCGCCGTTGAGCGTGTCGGTGCCCGCGCCGCCGACCAGCACGTCGTTGCCCGCCAGTCCGTTCAGGGTGTCGTTGCCGCCCAGGCCCAGCAAGAGGTCATCGCCGGCAGTGCCGGTGAGCGTGTCAGGGCCGTTGGTGCCGGTCACGATGCCGAGCACGGCGTCGGTGAACTGCAGGCGTTCGATGTTGCTCAGCGTGTCAGTGCCTTCGATCGGGTCGGCTGATACGTCAGTCACCGTCAGCCTGCCGTCCGCGTCCGTGCCGAATGCGTAGTTGGACAGCGGGCCTAGGTAGCGTACCGTGTCGGTGTCGCCCGCCGTGGCGTCCGTGCGGATGGTGCGCACAATCGCCAACTGGCCGGGGTTGATCTGCCCCGCGAACATGGCGTTGACCAGCGTCTTCATGCTGTTGTGCAACGCCGTGGGCGTTCCGGTGTGGTTGGGGTCGTCGGTCGCGAAGACGCCGATCTGCACATCCAGCCACTTGTCGCCGTCGATGATGTCGTCGCCGCCGCGGCCCATCATGATGTCGCTGCCGTCGCCGCCCAGGATGATGTCGCCGGCGATGTAGCTGGTGACGCCCGTGCCCAGCACGGCTTGCAGGCCGGCGATGCGCGCGATGCCTGCCCCGTCGAGCCGGCTGCCGGTGAAGCCTTCTGTGCCGCCCTGCGCAAAGGGAAGACGCTCTTCGGTGATGGTGTCGGCGCCGGTCAGCACGTCGTTGAAGCGCGAGCCCGAGAGGCCTTCGACCGACTCATAACCGTCGAGCGTGCCGTTTTGCGGCGGGTTCGGGTTCTCGTCGAACACGATGGCGCGGGTCAGGTCGGCGTCCACACCGAAGGTGTTGTCCTTGTAGGTCACCCAGTCCCAGCCTGACATGCCGGCCAGCTTGCCGCGGCCGGGGCTTCCCACCATGATGTCGTCGCCGCCTTCCGCGATGAACTCGTCGAAGCCGCCATCGCCCAGGAACACATCGTGGCCCACGATGCTGTCGGCCGCGAAGATTTCGTCGAAGCTGTCGCCGGGCGCGCCGTCGAAGGTGCCCGTCTCGATCCAGTCGTCGCCCTCGTTGCCGAGAATGCGCTCGGCGTTCTTGCTGCCGAGGATGAAGTCGTTGCCTTGGCCCGCGAAGACTTCGGAGCCCGCGTCGGTGCCCAGGACGATGAAGTCCTGGCCGTCGCCGCCCATGATCAGGTCGAGGCCGGGGCCGCCATGCACCACGTCATTGCCCGAGCCGGCCTTGATGTTGTCGTCGCCGCCGAGATCCCGAACGATGTCGTCGCCGTCGCCGGCGTTGATGATGTCGTTGCCGGCGCCGCCTTCGAGGTTGTCGTTGCCGCCGTCGCCGTGGATCGTGTCGTCGCCCTCGCTCGCGATGATGATGTCGGCGTTGTCGGTGCCGCCCAGCACGACGTGCTGGTCGCCCGTGTACCTCAGGTAGTTGGTGTCCGGGCCACTCGTCGCAGGATTGTTGCGGACCACCAGCGGCGTCAGGATGCCGCCGCCGGTCGGGTCGCCAGAAAACACGTTGTCGGCCGATTCATCGATTGCCGTGGTCGGGTCATCGACGAGGATGCCGTCCGCGCCAGCGGTTTCAAGTCCGGGGATTTCAGGGAATGGGTTGTACTGCTTGGTCCGATCCATTTCGAGGATCAAGCCTGGCGTCGAGAACACGTCCGACGGCAGGTGCGTCGCGTTCGTGTTGGTCATGATCATCTCGGCGAACGAGTTGTTCTCCATCTCGCCGAACAGGTGCAGGCCGTCGAGTCGCTGCAGGTAATAGAAGCGGTCACCGTTCTGCAGGTTCTCCATCTGCTGTTCGAACACGAAGTTGAACGTGGAGCCAAGCATGCCGCCGAACGGAAGAATCTTCTCGGCGAGGCCGCCGATCCACAGGTCGACGGTGTCGAGTCCGCCGCGTGCGCCGGCGGCACCGTATGCACCCGTGCCGTTGAGGAAGTCCTCGGCGTCCACCGGAACTACGAGGCCACCGACCGACACGCCGGTGATGATGGTGAGTGCCGCGTCCCGCTTGCCTTCGATGGTGGTCTGGCCGGTGATCAATGCATGCGTGCCGTAGGCTGCGATGAAATTGATGATCGACGCCTCGTGCTTGAGGTTGCCGGCAAAGTCGACCCAGCTGTCGTAGGGCCTCAGCTCCGCGGCGTTGTTGGTGGCGTTGTAGAACTGGGTCCGGGCGGCGTTGAGCGATGGCACCCCGGTGTCGCGGCCCCGCGCCAGATTGATGGTCGCCAGGTCGAGCGGCAGTCCGAGCAAGTTGTTGCGCAGCGCGCTGGTCACGAACTCGTCGATCTCGTTGCCGACCTGGCGCGTCATGCCGCGGATGATCGCGCCGGCGGCGATGTCGTCGGTGACCCCATGCGCGACGCCGTTCACGGAGTCGAACGCGACCGGATTGAGGAAGCCCTGGATCAAGCCGATGTCATCCCCGTTGAAATTCGGATCGAGGCGATCGATCGACTCGGTGAGCATCGAGTGGCCGAAGCGGTACACCACATGCGCGAACTCGGCAACGATCGACGGGTCGATCGTGACGTCGAAGCCATCCGGCACGACGAAGGGGTTGATCTGTGGCTGGATCTTTCGCGCGAACTCCTCGAACACAAGATGCTGGTACTGCATCTCGGTCGTGAACTTGGCGGACTGGAACAGGCGCTCGCCGTCCCAGACCAGGGCGTTTATCTGTGCCTCGGTTGTGGGCACCGCTGCGACATCGACAGCCAGCCACTCGTTGATGAAGGCCAGATCCCCGGTGCCCAGGATGACCTCCTTGTTGACATCGACCATGCGGTTGTGCTCGGCATGGAAGACATGATGGACGGCGGTCAGGCCGATGTTTTCGTTCACGCGGCCGTCGCCGGCGATGAAGTGGGCGTCGAGCAGTTCGTTGTCGTACTCGGTATCGCCGTTGCCCGGATTGGCCAGGCCGATCGTGATGTCGCCATCGGCGATCTTGCCGATCGGCACTGCTTCGTGCGCGATGTCGGCCAGGAACGCGTGGCCGGTGCGAAGCGCGAGTGCGGTCGTCGGGTTGACGGGGTTGTCTGGCGTTCCGGAGACGACGGTGTCATCCGCCGTGTTCGGAATGCCGTCGGCTCCGATGCCTGTGATGACCTGTGCGAACCCGGTCAGGGGGTCGGGAATGAAGTTGCCGTACTGATCCGTTCGGAGCAAGGGCACGCTGCCCACATCGAAGTCCGTCAGCTCGATGCCCAGAAGCAAGGCTTGCGCCTTGACTTCGCCCCATGTCGCCATGCCGCCGTTGCCGCCTTCGATCAGCTTGCCGGTCGCGACCGGCGCGCCGCCGGGGCCGGTCGGCGTGTACTGGCGCAGGAACACCTGATGCGAGGAATGCGAGGTGTAGGTCTGGTTCTGGTCGACGAAGGAGGTCGTGGTGTTCACCGGGCCGACGTCGTCTGCCGTGCCCATGATGCCGTCGGTCCCCGCGGACACGGTGGCGCGCGTCAGCACCATGAAGTTGGTCTGGCTGCCTGGGACGTAGAGCGGATCGTCCGGCTGAAGCGGAATGAAGACGGTGCCGCTGCCACCCTTGTTGACGAGGTCGAGGCCGTGGTCGAAGAACTGGCCGAACAGCGTGAACCATGAGTTGAACGAAGCCGAAAGGCCCCCGTCCGGCGACACGTTGGGCAGGCTGACGTTGTCGCCTTCCATCACGATGCCGAAGGGTTCGACGGCGGCGTCGCGAATCACGCGGGCCGCTTCCAATGCAGTGACCGTCAGCGCGTGAGCAGCATCCGCGGCGACCGACGCATCGAGGGCGGCCTGCTCCTCCGCGCTCGGAGGCGTGGCGGGATCGCCGTCACCGAGTTCTTCCGCGGCGGCGCGGGCGTTCTGCGCCACGACACGGGCCTGGTATTCGGTGTCGGAGGCGGGCTTGAAGGTCTCGTAGATGGCGGTGACGGCCGCGAGATCGGCCATGGCGTTGGCCGAGCCCGCGCGCTCCAGGGCGGTCAGGATCGCAGCCGGGTTGCCCAGGGTCTGGTCGACGAGCAGGTTGGAGATGGTCCGCAGGCTCGAGTCGAAGACGAGCGAGTTCGGGTTGTTGCTCGGGTTGTAGTTCGGCGCCGTCGGCAAGGAGGGCGCGGGCCCGGGACCGTCCGGATCGAACGGCGTGCCATCGGCGGGCCGGTACACCGGATCCATCAGCGACGGGAATTGCTGATCCGCCGCCCCCCAGGTCTCGTGCAGCAGGTTGTTGTAAGTGCCATCCACCGTCCGCAGGCCATAGCTGAGGTTGTACGCCGGCACCAGGCCATTGGGCCCGAACAGCGGCTGCCCCGCCGCGTGATCCTCCGCGATCTTGATCTGCGCGAGGATGAACTCAAGGTCTGCTTGATTGACGGTCACTGACATGTTGCGTCTCCTCTGGGGTGGTTGTTTCCGATGGTTCGAAAGCGTTACTTACGCCACAGACAGTCTCAATGCCGACTCTTAAGATCTCCTTAAGTGATTGGTAGTACTTCCGTGATAGTTCGCCATAGGGGCAATGGCTGGAGCGATCGTGAATCGGTAAGAAAAAAGGTTTGCAATTCCGATTAACCTTCCCATACATTCGACACCGCTGGTTGCGTAAAGCAATGCGGCACTCGACCACCGCCGGTCGCCTGCGCGCGCAGAAGACCGTCGGCGAGCCGACATCGGTCCAGAGAAGATCAATGTCCGGAGGAGATGAAAAATGCAGTCGTCGAAAGACCTTTCCCGAATCGCATCCGGCTGGCGTCCGCCTTTGCGGACCCAGCGGTCCCGCCAGGTTTTCCCGCCACCGCCCGACCCCTCGCAGGCTGCGGCCCTGCGTTGCCTGCATGGGCGACGGCACAAGCTTCGTCAATAGCGCCATCGAGCGGCAACGCCTTCTCCTGAAGGTGTGCAGTCGCCTGCGCCTCAAGACAGCAAGTGTTCATGACCCGGCGTAGCCGAGTTGTGCAGTCGTTCTTGCGCGCGTCATCGTCATCAACTCACGGGGAACGTATCCATGCGTCACGAACTGTCACGCGGCCACGCTACATCGACGACTGCGCTGATGGCGCTGCTGCTGGCGCTCGCCGCTGCGCCTGCCGAGGCACAGAGCCTGGTCGATCTCTACCGTCTGGCACAAGGCTATGACGCGGTCTACCAGGGTGCGCGAGCCCAGTACGAGGCCAGCGTGGCCAGGGCGGCGCAGGCACGCGCAGGTGTGCTGCCGGCGGTGGGTGTCACGGCAGGAGCCTCTTACACCGATCAGGATCTGACGACCGACAACAACTCCCTCTCGCGCGGCTTCAATGCACAGAACGCGGGCATCAATGCGACCCAGCCCTTGTATCGACCCGCCAACTGGGCGGCCTACCAGCAGGGCAAGCGGCAGCAGGAGATCGCCCGAGCGCAGTTGACCTTGGCCGAGCAGGACTTGGTCGTGCGCGTGAGCCAGGCCTACTTCGACGTGCTTGCGAGCCAGGACAGCCTGGCGCTGGTGCGGGCGCAGAAGATCGGCGTCGCCGAACAACTCGCCTCCGCCAAGCGCAATTTCGAAGTCGGCACTTCGACCATCACCGACACGCGCGAGGCTCAGGCGCGCTTCGATCTCGTCGTGGCACAGGAGATCGCCGCCGAGAACGATCTGCAGGTGAAAAAGATCGTCCTCGACCAACTCGTCGGGCAGGCTGGCAGCGTGCCGACGCCGCTCGCGGCCCCCGTCGTGCTGCCCGTTCTGATGCCGCGCGACGTGGATGTCTGGCTCGCGCAGGCCGAGGCCGGACATCCAGCCATCGTGCAGGCGGCCCTCGGGGTGGAGGTCGCGGAGTTGGAGGTGCGCAAGGCCGAGGCCGGGCACAAGCCCACGCTCGACGCGCAGCTGGGCTACAACGCCACCAACAATCCGCAGGGCACCACCACCAGCATCTCGACTGGCAAGGTGCGGGTGCGCGCGGCCAGCATCGGCGTGGTCTTCAACCTGCCCTTGTTCGCGGGTTTCGCAACCGAGAACCGGGTGAGAGAAACACTGGCGCTCGAGGACCAGTCGCGTTCCGCACTCGACAACACGCGGCGCAGCGTCTCGGTGTCGACCCGCGCCGCCTACCTCGGGCTGGTGTCGGGCGCCAGCCAGGTCAAGGCGCTCGAGGCCGCGGAAGCATCGAGCCAGGTGGCGCTGGACGCCAACCGCCTGGGTTACCAGGTCGGTGTGCGCATCAACATCGACGTCCTCAATTCGCAGAGCCAGCTGTTCCAGACCAAACGGGACCTGGCGCTGGCACGCTACAACGTGCTGCTGGGCGACCTGCGCCTGCGTCAGGCGAATGGCACGCTGACGGCCGACGACCTGCTGGCGCTCAACGCCACCCTGGCGCTCGACGGCAGGCCGGCCGTCGACAGTACGGCGCCCGTTGCGCGTCCGCGTTGAACCCAGGCGTGAGGGGTTGGCTCGCCGTGCCGCGTCAAAGTGCGAAGCCGTCGTCGGCCGCGATGACCGCGCCGTTGACGAAATGGCTCTGGCCGCTCGCCAGCAGCACGATCAGCCCATCGAGGTCTTCGGGCTTGCCGACCCGCTTGCGCGGCAGCATCCCCACCAGCTTCTGGCCGCCGTCGGTCACCCAGTGCTCTTCATTGAGCTCCGTCGCGATGTAGCCCGGACACAGCGCGTTGACATTGATGCCGAAACGGCCCCACTCCAAGGCCATCGCCTTCGTCATCTGCACCACCGCCGCCTTGCTCATGCAATAGACGCCGATCTGCGGCAGCACCTTGAGAGCCGCCACCGATGCGATGTTGATGATTCGACCGCCGATGTAGGTGCCCGGCGCCGCGCCCTTGGCACGCGCCAGCATGCGCTTGCCTACGGCCTGCGCGACGAAGAAAGTGCCCTTGACATTCGTGTCGAAGATGAAGTCGTAGTCGTCGCCGGACACTTCCTGCAATCGCTGCGTGGTGCTCACGCCCGAGTTGTTGACCAGGATGTCGATGGGGCCGACCTCCGTCTCGGCACGCGCCACGGCGGCATTGATGCTGTCGATATCGGTCACGTCGAGATCGACCACATGGGCATCTCCACCCTCGCCCTCGATGCGCGCGCGCAGTTCCTTCAGCTTGTCGGTGCTGCGGCTGGCCAGCACCACCGCGGCACCGGCACGGGCCAGGGTCTTGGCGAACTGGACGCCGAGGCCGCTCGATGCACCGGTGACGAAGGCCACCCGGCCTGAAAGATCGATGCTGTAAGCCATGGAGATGCTCCTGTTGGAGTCGCCAATGCGACGGCCCCGAGTGCATGCAACCGACGCATAAAATGGCCCGGCCCACCGCGGTGCCTCGCACCCTCAAATCATTATCGACGAGACCCACATGACGCACGACGAAATACTCGCCCAGTTCGGACCCCGCGAAGCCATGGAATACGACGTGGTCGTGGTCGGCGCTGGCCCTGCCGGCCTCTCGACCGCGATCCGGCTGAAGCAGCTGGCCGCATCGCATGGCAAGGACATCTCGGTCGTCGTGCTCGAAAAAGGCTCGGAGCCGGGCGCACACATCCTCTCGGGCGCGATCATGGATCCGCGTGCGCTGTTCGAACTGCTGCCCGACTGGGAAGAGATGGGCGCCCCGCTCAATCAGCCCGTCACGCAGGACACCTTCCTGATGCTGACCGAGACCGGCGCCACCCGAACGCCGAACTTCCTGTTGCCCAAGAACTTCCATAACGAAGGCAACTACATCGTGAGCCTCGGCAACGTCGTGCGCTGGTTGGCGCAGCAGGCCGAAGCCCTTGGCGTCGAGATCTTCCCCGGATTCCCCGCAGCGGAAGTGCTCTACACGGAAGACGGCAAGGTGCGCGGCGTTGCCACCGGCAACCTCGGCATCGGCAAGGACGGCGAACCCACCGAGAACTTCCAGCTCGGCATGGAACTGCTCGGCAAGTACACGGTGTTCGCCGAAGGCGCGCGCGGCCACCTGGGCCGCCAGCTCATCGCCAAGTACAAGCTCGACGCGGGCAAGGACCCGCAAAGCTACGGCATCGGCATCAAGGAACTGTGGGAGATCGACCCGGCGCGCCACGAGCCCGGACTGGCCGTGCACACGGCCGGATGGCCGCTGCCTTCCGACACCTATGGCGGTTCGTTCCTGTACCACGCGGAGAACAACCAGATCGTCATCGGCTACGTGGTCGGCCTCGACTACCAGAATCCCTATCTAAGCCCCTTCGAGGAGTTCCAGCGCTTCAAGACGCACCCGAACATCCGCTGGTACTTCGAAGGCCAGGACAAGGGCCTGAAGGCCCCCAAGCGCCTGAGCTATGGCGCACGCGCCATCACCGCCGGCGGTCTGCTGTCGCTGCCGAAGACCGTGTTCCCGGGCGGCGTGCTGGTGGGCTGCGAGGCGGGCTACCTGAACGCGAGCCGCATCAAGGGCAGCCACGCGGCCATCAAGACCGGCATGCTCGCGGCCGAGGCCGCCTACGAGGCCGTCACCGGCGGCCGCCAGCACGACGAACTCACCGCCTACCCGGCAGCTTTCGAGCGGAGCTGGCTGCACACCGAACTCAAGAAGGCGCGCAACTTCAAGCAGTGGTTCAAGAAGGGCCTGACGGTCGGCACGATCATGACCGGCATCGAGCAACTGGTGCTGCGCGGACACGTGCCGTGGACCATCCACCGTCACCAGTCCGACAACGAGCGGCTGAAGCGGGCCTCGGCATCCAAGAAGATCAACTACCCGAAGCCCGATGGCAAGCTGACCTTCGACCGCCTCTCTTCCGTGTTCATCAGCAATACCAACCATGAAGAGAATCAGCCGGCGCACCTGACGTTGAAGAACGCCGCGGTGCCGACCGAAATCAACCTGCCCGAGTACGCCGGTCCCGAAAGCCGCTACTGCCCTGCCGGCGTCTACGAATTCGTTCCCGACACGAACACTGGCAAGGAACGCCTGCAGATCAACGCGCAGAATTGCGTGCACTGCAAGACCTGCGACATCAAGGACCCGACGCAGAACATCGTGTGGGTCACGCCCGAAGGCGGAGGCGGACCCAACTACGTGGGGATGTGATCCGGGCTCACTTCCCGATCAACTGGGTGAGTCGTTCCGCCTCGAACGACTCATCCTTCGCCGCATCGCACGGCACGCAATCCTTCTTGCCAGGCTGTGTCGACAGGGTCTCGATCGCCTGCCAGAGCAACGCAATCTGATGCTCCTGGCCCGCGGCGTTGTCGATCAGTCCCTTCATCGCCTGGCTGACTGGGTCGTCCTCCAGCGTGACGCCGTAGGCCGAGAACTTGGCCGCCGGCTGGGCCACGTCGGCGCTCTCACCGGTCTTGGAGGGAATGATCCGGGCCGGAATGCCCACGGCAGTCGCGCCGGCGGGCACGGGCTTGATCACCACCGCGTTGCTTCCGATCTTGGCGCCGTCGCCGACCACGAAGCCGCCCAGCACCTTGGCGCCGGCACTGACCACCACGTTGCGACCCAGCGTGGGATGGCGCTTGGCGCCCTTGTAGAGCGAGGTGCCGCCCAGCGTCACACCCTGGTAGATCGTGCAGCCGTCGCCGATCTCGGCGGTTTCCCCCACCACGACGCCCATGGCGTGATCGAAGAACACGCGGTCGCCGACGATGGCGCCGGGATGGATCTCGATGCCCGTGAACCAGCGCGAGCACTGCGAAACGAAGCGTCCGAACCACTTGAGGCCGTGGGTCCAGCACCAGTGCGCCAGCCGGTGCAGCACGATGGCATGCAGGCCCGGGTAGAGGGTCAGGACTTCCCAGCGCGTGCGGGCCGCCGGATCACGGTCGAGGATGCACTGGATATCGGAACGCAGTCGCGAAAACATGCTTGCTTGTTGTTATATGGATATGGGGCGGGCAGTCTATAGCCCCGGGTCTTCGCGTACAGGGGATGGGGTTTTCGGGCCGCCTCGCGCCGCATCGCTCATCGCCTTGGCGATGCCGCGCAGGATGTGGATTTCCTCCTGCGTCGGCTGGGCACGGTTGAACAACTGCTGCAGCCGCGGCATCAGCTTCTTCGGAGCCTCGGGGTCCAGAAAGCCGATGTCCACGAGCGAGCGCTCCCAGTGGTCGAGCATGCCCGCCACCGCCTGCGCATCGGCCGCGCGCACGGGTGCCGTGGCATCGTGCACCTCGTAGCCGCCGAGGGCCAGGCGCCATTCGTAGGCGATCACCTGGATCGCGGCGCCGAGGTTCAACGATCCGAACTTCGGGTCGGTCGGGATGCTGAGCGCCACATTGCAGCGGTACACGTCCTCGTTGCGCATGCCGAAGCGTTCCGAGCCGAACAGGAAGGCCACGTGCTGCTCCTCGCCGTTGACCAGCGGTTCCAGATGCTCGCGCGGCGTGCGGGTCGGCGGGCCGAAGTCGCGCGGCACCATCGCGGTGGCGCACAGGTGCGTGACGCCATCCAGCGCTTCGTCCAGGGTCTCGACGATGCGGGCGTTGGCCAAGACATCCAGCGCACCGCTTGCGCGCTGGATGGTTTCCTCGCGCCGAAGCACGTTGGCCCAGCGTGGCGCGACCAGCACCAGGTCGCCGAAGCCCATGGTCTTCATGGCGCGCGCGGCGGCGCCGACATTGCCGGCGTGACTGGTCTGGATCAGGATGAATCGGGTACGCATGGAAGCTGGAAAAAAGAAGGCGGAGGTGCCGGCGGAGCGGAGCCGGTAAAATCCCCCGATTCTCGCTGCCCGCATCGCCGGGCCGCTTTCCAGGGGGCCGCATCCACATACCGCCCTTTATCGTTCTTCACACAATTCATGTCGTCCCCCAACCTGCACCCCATGCTCAACGTGGCCATCAAGGCCGCACGCGCCGCCGGCGCCATCATCAATCGCGCCGCGCTCGACGTCGAAGCCGTGCGCATCTCGCAGAAGCAGGTCAACGACTTCGTGACCGAAGTCGACCACGCGAGCGAGCACGCGATCATCGAAACGCTGATGACCGCCTACCCGGGGCACGGCATCCTGGCCGAGGAATCGGGTACCCAGCACGGGGCCAAGGACTCGGACTATGTGTGGATCATCGATCCGCTGGACGGCACCACCAACTTCATCCACGGCTTCCCGGTCTACTGCGTCTCGATCGCGCTGGCGGTCCGCGGCAAGATCGAGCAGGCCGTCATCTACGACCCGACGCGCAACGATCTGTTCACGGCCACCAAGGGCCGTGGTGCCTACATGAATGACCGCCGGCTGCGCGTCAGCAAGCGCACGCGCCTGCATGAATGCCTGATCTCGACAGGCTTTCCGTTCCGCACGGGCGACAACTTCAAGCAATACCTGGCCATCATGGCCGACCTGATGCCTCGTGCGGCGGGCCTGCGCCGCCCCGGCGCGGCAGCGCTCGACCTGGCTCACGTCGCGGCCGGCTTCACCGACGCCTTCTTCGAGACGGGGCTCAACATCTGGGACGTGGCGGCCGGCTCGCTGATCGTCACCGAAGCGGGTGGCTTGATCGGCAATTTCACCGGGGAGCCCGACTTCCTCGAACAGCGCGAGTGCCTCGCGGGCGCCCCGCGCATCTACGGTCAACTCGTGCCGCTGCTGGCCAAGTATTCGAAGTTCGCCAGCGTGGATGACAAGCTGCGCGCCAGCGACCGCGTGCGCGCCGTCGATCCCTCGGCCTCCGCGGGCGACACCTACGCGCGCAGCACCGTCGACATGAGCTCCGACACGGACGAGGCGGCCGAGCCCCCCCCGGAAAAAGCGCCCGTGCAGCGCAAGCTCACGCGCATCCGCCGCGAGGCTCCCGCCACGCCCGCCGAGGGCGACGCCCCCGCCAAGTGATGCACGCGCATCGCGCGGCCGCAGACCGTAGCCGCGCCGCGATGCGCGTGGCGTTGAGCCAGTACATCGCGAACGGCGTGTCGGTCGCCTTCGGGCTGCTGCTGATCTCGGGGGGCGTGCACCTGTTCCTGGGCACGCTCGCGGCGTCCGCCGCCTCGGTCGGCGTGATCGTCACCGCACCGCCCGATCTTGCCGCCCCGCGCCGGGGCAAGTTCTTCCAGATGCTGCCGGCGCCGCTGATCGGGCTGCCGCTGTTCTTCTGCGTCCAGCTGCTGCATGCAGCGCCCTTGCGTCTCGGCCTGCTGCTGGTGCCGGCAACATTCATCGCCTTCCTGGCGATGGCCTGGGGCAAGCGGGGCATTCCGATCGCCATCGCGGTCATGTTCTCGATGATCTTCTCGATGGCCACGCCGACGCCGACCGGCATGGCAGAAGCCGTCGAGCGCACGCTGTACTTCGGCCTGGGGGCGGGCCTCTACGTCATCTACGCCACGCTCGCCAATCAGCTCCTCAACGCCCGCTACCGCGTGCAGACGATGGCCGACCTGCTGCTGTCGCTGGCCGCGCTGATGCGCACCGAGGCCTGCCAGTTCACGCCCATGGACGAATCCGGCGACGTGCGCGAAGTGCCTGCCTCGCTGCTCAGCCGCCTCCTGCGCGAACAGGCCGCACTGGCCGACCAGTTGCAGGCCGCGCGTGACATCGTTCTCGAATCGCCGCGCACGCCGCGCCGGCAGCGACTCGCCGGCATGCTGATGACGGTGCTCGAACTGCGCGACCTGCTGTTGGCGAGCGAACTCGATATCGACGCGCTCAAGGCGCATCCCGGGCATGCCGCGGCACTGGTCGAGATGCGGCGCATCCTCGAAGAGCTGGCTGGCGACACCACAGCGCTGGCCGACGCGCTACTGCTCGGGCGCCAGCCGGCCGTGGTGATCGACCGGCGGCCCCAGCTCGCGGCGATCCGCCTCGTCGAGGACGCAGCGCCGAAAGGCGGCTACACGGGCCCCACGCCCGCCGTGCTCGCGCGCGGCCTGGCGAGCCGCATCGGCCACATCAACGACGAGGTGCTGCGCCTCTCGGCACTCGCCCGCGGCGACATCGAGCCGAACCTGGCCGTCGTGCGCGCCAGCTGGCAGATGTTCGTGAGCCCGACAGATTGGTCGTGGCGGCCCTTCCTTGCCCTGTGGAAATGGGACGCGCCTCCGCTGCGCCATGCCATCCGGGCCGCGCTCGCGATCGCGGCCGGCTACGGCATCGCACTGGCGATGCCCTGGGGCTCGCACGACTACTGGATCCTGCTGACCATCGTGGTCGTGCTGCGCGGCAGCCTGTCGCAGACGCTGGAACGCCGGAACAGCCGCGTGGCCGGCACCTTGCTGGGCTGCGTGTTCGCGGTCGCCCTGCTTTCCGCACACCCGACGCCGCTGGCACTGCTGTTTGCCATGACGCTGGCGCAGGCGATCGCGCACGGTTTCGCGGTTCGGCGCTATCTCATCACCTCCGTCGCGGCCACGGTGCTCGGGCTGGTTCAGGCGCACATGCTGAACACCGGCATGAGCACCACCTTCGCGCTCTTCGAGCGCGTGGCGGACACGCTCATCGGCGCGGCGGTGGCATGGGCCTTCTGCTACGTGCTCCCCTCGTGGGAGCGCGGCCAGATCCCGGCGCTCGTCGCGCGCGTCCTCACCGCACAAGCGCGCCACGCACGGCTTGCACTGGGACTCGGGCAATTGCGCTCGGTCGACGCCAGCCCTGAGCTCGAATGGCGGCTGGCGCGCCGCGAGGCCTACGACAGCCTTTCGGCGCTGGTGCAGGCCACGCAACGCTCGCTGTCGGAGCCACGCGCCGTGCAGCCGCCGCTCGAACCGCTGGAACATCTGCAGGCCCACAGCTACCAGTTGCTGGCGCAGTTGAGTGCCGTCAAATCGATGCTGGTCCTGCGGCGCGACCGGCTGACACCGGCCGACATCGAGGGACCGCTGGCCCGCACGGCCCAACGCATCGAAGCCATGGTCGGCGCCCCACCCACCGGCGGCCCCGCCATGCCCGAAAGCTCACCCGCGAGCACCCTCGCCGGTCCGATCCCTCTGCCCGACCCCTTCGACAACGACATCACGCCCTGGCTGCTGCGCCGCCTGGATCTGGCCACGGTCATTGCGGGGCAGTTGCGCGACGATGCGGCACGCATCCTGCAATCGCTCGCCGAGAATGCCCCCGAGGCAACTTGATGATGAAAGAATTGCTCGCCAACCCGTGGTTCGGACCCCTGGTCGCGGCGCTGATTGCCGTGCCGCTGTCACTGCTGATCCACCGCATCGGCGGCATGGTGCTGGAGCGCGTCACCCGCTCGGTGCCGGCGCTGCACACGATGCTTCTGAGCATCAAGCTGCCCGCCAAGGTCGTGCTGCCGCTGGTCGCCCTCCAGCTCATCTGGCAGGCTGCGCCCGATGACCTGCGCTTCGTCGGCAACGTGCGGCACCTGAACGGGCTGCTGCTGATCGCGGCCGCGACGTGGCTCGCGGTCGGTGCGGTCAGCGGATTCGCCGAAGGTATGGTCAAGCAGCATCCTTCCGACGTGAGGGACAACCTGGAGGCCCGCCGCGTGCTGACGCAGGCGCGCGTGCTGGCCCGCACCGCGAACTCCGTGTTGCTGGTCGCAGGCGGCGCACTGATGCTCATGACCTTCCCGGGCGCGCGCCAGGTCGGTGCCAGCCTGCTGGCTTCGGCGGGGGTGATCGGTATCGTCGCCGGTCTGGCCGCGAAGCCCGTTTTCAGCAACCTCATCGCCGGCCTGCAGATCGCGCTCGCCCAACCGATCCGTCTCGACGACGTGCTGGTGGTCGAGGGGGAATGGGGCCGGGTGGAGGAAATCAATGGCACCTTCGTCGTGCTGCGGATCTGGGACGACCGCCGGCTCATCCTGCCCCTCACCTACTTCATCGAGCAGCCGTTCCAGAACTGGACGCGCCACGATTCGCAGTTGCTCGGCTCGGTCTTCGTCTTTGCCGACTACGGCATGCCGCTTGCGCCGCTGCGGGCCGAGGTGGAACGCATCGTGAAAGCGGCGCCGGAGTGGGACGGCCGCTTCTTCAACCTGCGCGTGACCGACGCGACCGAACGGACCATGCAGATCCGGGTGCTCTGCACGGCTGCCTCTTCGGCGCTGGCATTCGATCTGCGCTGCACGGTGCGCGAAGGGCTGATCGATTTCATGCAGCGCGAATACCCGCAGTTCCTGCCGAAGGTGCGTTTCGACAGCGAGTCGGAGCCGCGGGCTGCTGCCGGGGCGATGGAGCCGCGCTGAACCGGTTCGCCTTTCAGGAGGGCCGTCGAGTGCGTCGCGCGGGCTTCGGCGCTGGCGCCGATGCAGCGGCGGCTGCGCGTTGCCGGAGCACGCCGTGGATCGCCTCGATCAGCAGGCGCGCGCCCTCGCTGGGCTCGCCCGCACGCCGCATCGTCAGTCCGACCGGCCCTTCGGTGCTGTGCGTATCGATCGCGATGCGAGACAGTTCGCCGCGCCCCAGATAGGCCTCGACGGCCCCCTGCGGCGCAAACCAGACGGCATCGGAGCGCCGCATCAGCCCGACCGCAAAGCTCGTGTCCGTCGCCTCGATCAGGCAGCGCGGCGGCACCATGCCTTGCGCGAGAAGAAAGGCGTCCGCCGTGTGCCGGATCAGCGTGCCGGACACCGGCATCACCATCGGAAATTCGGCCAGCGCATCGAGCGTCGGCCGCCGCGACACGGCGAGCGGATGTCCGGGGCGGGCGACCAGCAGCAGCGGTTCGCTGTAGAGCTGCTCGAAGGCGAGGTCGGCCATCGCCGACGCCTGCGCGATGCGCCCCAGCACGAGATCGATTTCGCCTTGGCGCAACTGGGTCATCAACTGCGCGTTGGTGCCACTCGCGACACGCACGCGCAATGCCGGCGTCGACGCATGCAATGCCGCGACAGCCTCTGGAAGCAGGCTCGCGGCCATGTTGGGCAACGCGCCGACGGCGACGCGGACCTGGTCCAGTTCCGGCTGATCGAGCGCAAGGGTCAATCCCTCTCGCAGTCCGCGAAGCGCGGCAACGGCGTGGCGCACCAGCACATCGGCGGCCGGCGTGAGCTCGACCCCGCGCCGCCGCCGGACGAGCAACTGACGACCCACGATGTCTTCGAGTTCGGCAATGGTCTTGGAGACTGCCGGTTGCGTGAGCGCGAGCACCTTCGCTGCGCGAACGAGATTGCGCTCCTGACCGACCATCACAAGGCACTGCAGGTGCCTGAGCTTGAGGCGAGCAAAGTTCATGGCTGGAATGTGCCGCCCCTTGGGGAGCCAGGCGCTCCAATATAACCATCCGGAATAGCTGGTGGAAGAGCTTTCAGTTGTGCCGGCAGCGTCGTCCTCCTAGAGTGCCCCCACGGACCAGCGGCCGACGCCGCCGCGTCGATCACGGAGACAAGCACACATGACCAGCCACGACTCTTTCGGCGCGCTGCGCCGCCTCGGCCTGATGGCCACCTGCACCCTGTTGGCTGCAGGCCCGATCACGCAGGCTGCACATGCCGACACGGCCTACCCCACCAAACCGGTGAAGTTCATCACCGGCTTCCCGGCCGGCGGCCCGCTCGACATCCTCGGCCGCGCGCTGGCCGAACCGCTGCAGAAGGAACTCAAGCAGCCTTTCGTGGTGGACAACCGGCCCGGCGCCGGCGGCAACATCGGCGCCGATCTGGTCGCGAAGAGCCCGGCCGACGGCTACACGGTGCTGCTCACGATCGACACGACCTTCACCATCAATCCGCATGTGTACGCATCGATGCCCTTCGCGACGAAGGACCTGAAGCCGTTGATGATCTTCAGTTCGTCGGGCCTGACGTTCGGTGTCGGCCCTTCCGTCGGCGCGAAGACGCTGCCGGAGTTCGTGACGCAGAGCAAGTCCGAAGCCTCGACCTTCGGGTCCGCGGGCAACGGCAGTCCGGGCCACATCGCTGCCGAGATTTTCTCCACTGCGACGGGCGCCAGGATCACGCACGTTCCGTACAAAGGCAACGCGCCGGCGGTGATGGCGCTGCTGTCGAATGAAGTGCAGGCCGGCATCCTTGCGACGCCGGGTCTCCTGCCGCACATCCAGTCAGGCAAAGTGCGGCCGCTGGCGGTCACCGGCCGTCAGCGTTCGCCGCTGTTGCAACATGTGCCGACGGTCGGGGAACTGGGCCTGAAGGATCTGGAGTTCGAAGTGCTCTACCTCGCCATGGTCCCCGCCGCCACGCCCGAACCGGTGATGCAGACGCTGCGCAAGGCCCTGCAGTCCGCGATGGCGCTGCCCGAAATCAAGTCGCGACTGGCAACACTCGACATGGTGGCGCTGGGCGAGACCGGCAATGCCGCCGTCGAGCATCTCGACGCCAGCAGCGTGCGCTACGGCAAGATCGTCAAGTCCACCGGCATGAAGGTCGACTGAGGCAGCATGATGGTCGCGCGAGCGCCTCCGCCCGCGCGAGATCCGATAGCGACTGAGCGAGCAAACCCATGCAGAAACCCAACATCATCTTCATCGTGGCCGACGATCTCGGCTATGCCGACCTCGGCTGCTACGGGGGCCGGGACGCCACCTTCGGCCCCGTGTCGCCGGTGCTCGACCGGCTCGCCGCCAAGGGCATCAAGTTCACACAGGGCTATGCGAACTCGCCCGTGTGCTCGCCCACCCGCTTCGCGATGATCACCGCGCGCTACCAGTACCGCCTGCGCGGCGCGGCCGAGGAGCCCATCAACAGCAAGAGCCGCGGCAGCACATCGCTGGGATTGCCGCCGGAGCACCCCACCCTGCCCTCGCTGCTGCGCGGCGCCGGTTACCGCACCGCCCTCGTCGGCAAATGGCACCTGGGCTTTCCGCCGGCCTTCGGGCCGCTGCGCTCGGGCTACGAGGAGTTCTTCGGGCCGATGTCGGGCGGCGTCGATTACTTCACCCACTGCGATTCCAGCGGCAGGCATGACCTGTGGTTCGGCGAGGAAGACTGCCGGCAGGAGGGCTACCTGACGGATCTGCTCTCGCAACGCGCGGTCGACTACGTGGAGCGCATGGCGCAGCAGGAAGCCCCTTTCTTCCTGAGCCTGCACTACACCGCACCGCACTGGCCGTGGGAAACGCGCGAGGACGAGGCCAAGGCGCCCACGGTCAAGAACAATCTGTTCGACCTCGCGGGCGGCAACATCCACACCTACCGCCGCATGATCCATCACATGGACGAAGGCATCGGCTGGATCATGGCGGCGCTCGAAAAGCACGGCATGGCCGACAACACGCTTGTCGTCTTCACCAGCGACAACGGCGGCGAACGCTTCTCCGACAACTGGCCGCTGGTCGGCGGCAAGATGGACCTGACCGAAGGCGGCATCCGAGTGCCATGGATCGCGCACTGGCCAAAGGTCATCGGCGCGGGCGGAGAGAGCGCGCAGCACTGCATGACGATGGACTGGTCGGCGACCATGCTCGAAGCGGCGGGCGTGGCGGCGAATCCGCAGTACCCGCTGGACGGCGTTTCCCTGCTTCCGGTGCTGCGCGATGCCACGCAGACCTTTGCGCGGCCCCTGCACTGGCGCATGAACCACCGCGGGCAACGCGCAATGCGCGACGGCGACTGGAAGTACCTGCAGGTCGACGGCAACGAATACCTCTTCAACATCCCGGGCGACGAGCGTGAGCGGACCAACCAGGCGCACAAGCAGCCCGAGCGTCTGGCCGCGATGCGCGACGCCTGGCTCGCCTGGAACGCGACGATGCCGCCAATTCCGGAGGATGCGACCGTGAGCCTTGGCTACTCCGCCAAGGACATGCCCCAGCGATGAGCCAGACAGCAAAAAGCCCCTCGTGAGGGGCTTTTTAGCGGCTGCGCGGCAGGATCAGCTGGCCTTGAGGGCCAGTGCCGGCTGCTGGGCCGATGCGCGCAGGAAACGCACGGTGCGAACCACGGTGTCGAAGCCTTTGGCAAGAACCTTCAACGCGGGCCGAGCGATGGAGGGTTCGTCGCGGCCGATATGGCGAGCGTCATCGCCGGCCAGTTCACGCTCGAACGAGTCGGTGAACTTCGGGTTGCGGGGGAAGTACCAGTTGGAAGAGGTCATAAGTAGTATTGTAAGGGTTTACCCTAGACCTTTCAATACCCGCCCCACGGCGCCGCAGCGAACCGGGCAACCCGTCACGGAATCGTCGTTGCCACTACAACGCCCGCACCGGCATACACAACTCGCAAGCGAAGGCGCCGGTCGTTTCGTCGACGGCGAAGTCCTTGCCATAGACCTCGACCGGCGGCGCATCGTCGGCCTGATAGCCGCTGTCGGGCAGCCAGTCGCAAAGCTGCACCCACGCCGCGTGGATTTCCGAGGCGGTACCTGCAAAGGCAACGCACGCAAAGCGCCCGCCGCGCAGGGTCTGCACGCCGACTTCGCCCTCGGGTCGGAAAGCGTCGTCGACCTCGATGCACGCGTCGTAGCGACACTTTTCGGGCGGCGTCACGTCTGCGTTGTCGTGGCTGATGCCGTACATCACGCGGCGGGGCTGCATCAGCCCCTTCTGCTCGCACCACGCCGCAAAACGCTGCCAGGTGCGCGTGATCTCGGGGCTGCCGTAGGGCCCGACCTGCCGCATGTAGGCCACGCGGGCCGGCGCGATCGTCTTGAGTTCGACCTTCATTTGTCCGTTTCCTGAATCTGCACCGTGAGGAACATGGCCCTTCGGCCAGGAGCGCTCATCGTGCAGGAAGGCTTCCGCGACGGCTTGATGCCGATTGCGGTCCGCTTGATGAATCTTGCCAAGCTGGATGCGGCGGGTCTCCGCCCACGCGCGGAACGCACCCCGCCTCCAGACCGTCGGCGTGACGCCGAAATGCGCGCTAAAGGAGCGGGTGAACACCGCCGCCGATCCGAAGCCGACATCGAGCGCAATGGCCAGCACGGGCTCGGGCGGCAGGAACAGCAACCGGGCCGCAGCCACCTCCAGCCGGCGCCGCCGGACGCGATCAGCCAGCGTCTCGCCGGTCATGGCCTGGAACACACGGTGGAAATGCCACGCCGAAAAGTTCGCCACCTCCGCCAGCCTCGCGAGATCCAACGGTTCGGCAAGGTGGCCGTCGATGTGGTCGATCACGCGGTTGATGCGCGCGACGTAGGCATGGCGTGGACTGCTCACACACCGCTCCGCGCGCGCAGCGGCCCAAGGTCAGACTTGACTTCGACACTATTTAGATATATCTTTAACAAATCAGATGACGACACAGAAAGACTCCCATGCGGGATTTCAAACGCTTTTTACACGGCACCCAGCGCGGTGAACACGGCGACGGCCTGAGCGGCGGACGCGAGCACCATGCCGGCCCGCGCGGCGGGCGCGGCGGCGGCCGGGTGTTCGGCCATGGCGGTCTGCGCTTCGTGCTGCTGCAGCTGATCGCCGACAAGCCCAGCCACGGCTACGAGCTCATCAAGGCCATCGAGGAGCGCCTCGGCGGCCGCTACAGCCCCAGCCCTGGCATCGTCTACCCCACGCTCACCCTGCTCGAGGAACTCGGCTACGTGAGCGTCGATACCGCCGACGGCGGTGGGCGCAAGCGCTACACGGTCACCGATGGCGGCAAGGATTTCCTCGCCGCCAACCGCGAAACGACCGACGAAATGATGGCCCGCATGGACGGCGGCGTCGACGGCGCCGGCCCCCGGGCCGGCCGGCCGCCGCAGGTGATCCGTGCCATCGAGAACCTCAAGCTCGCGATGCGCATGCGCCTCGCGCGCGAACCGCTCACAGAACAACAAGCCCACGAATTCGCCGCAGTGCTCGACAGCGCCGCCCAACAACTGGAACGCATCTAGAAAACTCCCGCATGACCGAAACCTCGACACCCTCCTCCACCCCCGACCGCCTGCCGCGGCGCGTGCGCCACGAGCTGCGATTTCGCAAGCTGCAGGTGCAGAAGGTGCAGCGCGTCACGCCGCACCTGATCCGCGTCACGCTCTCAGGCGACGATCTCGCGGGCTTCACCAGCCCGGGCTTCGACGACCACGCCAAGATCTTCTTTCCCGACGAGAAGACCGGTGCGCTGGTCGTGCCGAGCGTCGGCCCCGACGGCCCCGCCTGGCCGGCTGGCCAGAAGCCCGCCATGCGCGACTACACTCCGCGCCGCCATGACGCCGAGGCCGGCACGCTCGAGATCGATTTCGTGCTGCACGACGCCGGCCCCGCCACGCTGTGGGCGGAAACCGCCAAACCGGGCGACACCCTCGGCGTGGGTGGCCCGCGCGGCTCCTTCATCATTCCGACCGCTTTCGACTGGCATCTGCTGATCGGCGACGACACGGCGCTGCCTGCGATCTCGCGTCGGCTGGCCGAGTTGCCGGCCGGCGCGCGCGTCGTGGTGCTGGCGGAAGTCGACGGCGAGGCCGATGAGATCGCCTTCGAAACTGCAGCCGAGCTCGATCTGCAATGGGTGCACCGCCGCGATGCCGAGCCTGGCGTGGGCGCACCCTTGCTCGACGCGCTGCGCAAGCTCAAGCTGCCGGAGGGCGACTTCCACGCCTGGGTGGCCTGCGAGTCGACAGCAGCCAAGGCGCTCCGTGCGCATCTGGTCGGCGAGCGCGGCGCGAATCCCAAGTGGATCAAGGCGGCGGGCTATTGGCGCCTCGGTGCGGTCGCCACGCATGACACCCACGAGGACTGAAGCTCGCCCCATCCCCCAAACGCGCTATGCCAGGCGATAGTTTGACTATCCCGAACGGGGGGTCGAAAATTCCGCCGCTGAGTACTTAGGCATTAGGAATCCAAGGGGGCCGACAGATGAGCATCGGGCTGATGCAGTGGCAATTTTTCGTGGCATTGCTGACGGGCGTCCTGCTGCTGTGGGGTGTGACGTGGGCATGGCGACGCGCCGCGATGCGCCGCGAGGCGGAGCGCCGCATCGAAGCGGCACGAGTGCGATCGGGCCACGTACCGCTGGAGATTCCCACCGTGCGCGGTGGCATCAACCCTTCCGGCGACTCGGTGCCCGACACCCTCCCCGAATGGTTCATCCAGGGCAAGGGTGAACATGCGGTGGTCGACGAGACGCCCCGCATCCGGGTTCGCTACCTCGACGCCCATGACAGGAAGGTCGAATGCACGCTGCAGGTCGACCACCTCGATGTGCAGAAGAAGACGATCACGGGGCACGGCGAATTGCCGGGTGACATCCGGCGCGTGCCGCTGCACCGGATCACGTCCGCCCGCATCGCGGATTCCGGCCAGCGATTCAACGTCGATACCTGGGTGGACGCCGTGCGCGTCGCCCGCAGGCGCCGCGGCCAAGTCTGAGCGGCTTCGTCCAGCCGCTTTCTTCCTCCCTCTGCCGTCGTCGCAGAGGGATAGGCCCCCGTTCCTTATGATGCGGGCCTGCCGGCCGTCGGCCGCGCACCGATCCATTTCCGATGACTCTCCCCGCCACCGCACCTCACACGCCCATGATGGCCCAGTACCTGGGTCTCAAGGCCAACCATCCGGACACTCTGCTCTTCTACCGGATGGGCGATTTCTACGAACTCTTTTACGCGGATGCTGAAAAGGCTGCGCGCCTGCTCGACATCACCCTGACCCAGCGCGGCCAGTCGGCCGGACAGCCCGTGACCATGTGCGGCGTGCCGTTCCACGCTGTCGACACGTACCTCGGCCGGCTGATCAAACTCGGCGAATCCGTCGCGATCTGCGAGCAGGTCGGCGAGGTCGGCGCAAGCAAGGGGCCGGTCGAGCGCAAGGTGGTTCGCGTGGTCACGCCCGGCACGCTGACCGACGCCGAGTTGCTCAATGACAAGAGCGAATCGCTGCTGCTCTCCGTGCACGCAGGTACGCGCAACTTCTGCGGGCTCGCTTGGCTCAGCGTCACCGGGGCCGAACTCCGGCTGGCGGAATGTCCGGCCGATGCACTCGAAGCATGGATCGCCCGCATCGCGCCCAGCGAACTGCTCTACAGCGCCGAGGTGACACCTGCCTTCGAGCAACGCCTGAAAGCCGCCCGCAGCGCCACACCCTTCACCCTGTCGCTGCGACCAGCCTGGCAATTCGACGGCGGCCTGGGCGAACGCAAGCTCTGCGAACAGATGGGCAGCAACAACCTGGCGGCCTGGAGCGCCGAATCGCTGACCAACGCGCATGCCGCCGCCGCGGCGCTGCTGGGTTATGCGGAACACACCCAGGGCCGCGCGCTGTCGCACGTCCAACGGCTGTCGGTCGAACGCGATGGCGACCTGATCGAGTTGCCTCCGACCACGCGGCGCAACCTCGAACTGGTGCAGACCCTGCGCGGCGAGGAATCGCCGACGCTGTTCTCCCTGCTCGACACCTGCATGACCGGCATGGGCAGCCGGCTGCTCAAGCGCTGGCTGCTGGCACCTCGCCGCGATCGCGGCGATGCGCAGGCCCGGCTCGAAGCCATCGATGCACTCCAGGCCGCAGTACCGGGCGGCACCTCCGCGGCCTGGCGCAGCTTGCGGGAACAACTCAAGAACACCAGTGACGTCGAGCGTATTGCGGCGCGCGTCGCGCTGCGGCAAGTGCGCCCGCGCGAACTGGTGGCACTCCGGCTCGCGCTCGCCAAGGCGGAACACCTGTCGCCCGCCCTGCCCACGTCGGCATCGCTCCTGGCGCAGATTGCCAACCAGCTCGCGCCGCCCGCCGGCTGCGTCGAACTGCTGCTGGCCGCGATCAGCCCGGAACCCGCCGCATTGGTGCGCGACGGCGGTGTCATCGCCACAGGCCATGACGCCGAACTCGACGAGCTGCGCGCCATCAGCGAGAACTGCGACGATTTCCTGCTGCAGCTCGAAGCCAGCGAGCGCGAACGCACCGGTATCACGAATCTGCGCGTGCAATTCAACCGCGTGCATGGCTTCTACATCGAGGTCACGCAAAGCGCACTCACCAAGGTGCCCGACAACTACCGCCGCCGCCAGACGCTGAAGAACGCCGAGCGCTTCATCACGCCCGAACTCAAGGCCTTCGAGGACAAGGCGCTATCGGCGCAGGACCGCGCCCTGGCGCGCGAGAAATGGCTCTACGAGCAACTGCTCGACGCCCTGCAGCCCTTCGTCGCGTCGCTGACTCGGCTGGCCGGCGCGCTGGCGACGCTCGACGCGCTGTGCGCCCTCGCCGAACGCTCGCATACCCTGCACTGGCGCGCGCCGCGTTTTGTGGCGCATCCGTGCATCGAGATCGACAAGGGCCGCCATCCGGTGGTCGAAGCCCGCCTCGCCGAAAAATCATCGGGCGCGTTCATTGCCAACGACACCCGCCTCGGTCCGCAGCAACGGATGCAGGTCATCACCGGCCCCAACATGGGCGGCAAGTCGACCTACATGCGGCAGGTCGCGATCATCGTGCTGCTGGCCTCGATCGGCTCGCACGTTCCGGCGGAATCCTGCCGGCTCGGGCCCATCGACGCGATCCACACGCGCATCGGCGCGGCGGACGACCTGGCCAATGCGCAATCGACCTTCATGCTGGAGATGACCGAGGCAGCACAGATCCTGCACGGCGCCACCGCCCATTCGCTGGTGCTGATGGACGAGATCGGCCGCGGCACGAGCACCTTCGATGGCCTCGCACTGGCCGCCGGCATCGCCGCGCAGCTCCACGACCGCACGCGCGCCTTCACGCTCTTCGCGACGCACTATTTCGAACTCACCGAGTTCCCGGCCACGCACCACGGCGCGGTCAACATGCACGTGAGCGCCACCGAAGCGGGGCGCGACATCGTGTTCCTGCACGAAATGCAGCCCGGCCCGGCCAGCAAGAGCTACGGGATTCAGGTCGCGCGGCTCGCCGGCATGCCGGCCGCCGTGGTCAACCATGCTCGCCAGGCGCTCGAAGCGCTGGAGGCCCAGCAGACGCAGACCCGCGCGCAGGTCGACCTCTTCGCACCGCCGCCGGTTGCCGAGGCACCAATGGCCAGCGCCGTAGAATCCGCGCTGACCGCGCTCGACCCCGACGCGATGAGCCCGCGCGAGGCATTGGAAGCGCTCTACTCACTGAAGAAACTCCAACTGCGCGACCAGGGCTGATGGTCCGATTCGTGCAAGAAGAACTCATGACTTACTGCGTCGGCATCAAACTCAACGCCGGACTGGTGTTTCTCTCCGATTCACGCACCAATGCGGGCGTGGATCACATCAGCACCTTCCGCAAGATGATCGTCTACGAGCAGCCGGGCGACCGCGTCATGGTGCTGCTGTCCGCGGGGAACCTGAGCATTTCGCAGTCGGTGCGCGAAATCCTCCAGATCGAGGAACTTCGCGAGGTACGGGAAGACGGCGAGGACGGCCCGCCGATCACGATCTGGAACGCCACGAGCATGTTCGACGCCGCCCGCGTGCTCGGCTCGGCCGTGCGCCACGTGTACGACCGCGATGCCGAGGCGCTCAAGCACGCCGGGCTGGATTTCAACGTCTCCTTCGTCTTCGGCGGCCAGGTCAAGGGCGAAGGCATGCGCCTCTTCCTTGTCTACGCCGCCGGTAATTTCATCGAGGCGACCAGCGAGACACCCTACTTCCAGGTCGGCGAATCGAAATATGGCAAGCCCGTGCTCGACCGCGTGCTGACGCCGGACACCCCGCTCGACGAAGCCGCCAAGTGCGCGCTGGTCTCGATGGATTCGACGATGAAGTCGAACCTGTCGGTCGGCCTGCCGCTGGACCTGGTGGTCTACGAGGCCAACCGCCTGCAGACCGACAAGGTGGTCTGCATCGACGCCGACAACCCCTACTACCGCATGATGCACAACAGCTGGGGACAGAAGCTGCGCGAGGTGTTCGACAGCATCGAGGATCCGGTCTGGGACGACGCCTTCACCGAGCACCCGCTCAAGATGCCTGCCACGCGGCACAGCCCGCTGCGCAAGATTTCCACTCCAGACGAAAAGCTGATCTAGATAGAACTCGCCCCCAGGCTCGCCCACTTCGTGTGGCCGCCCACCCCCTGCCGGGGGCAACCCCGGCGGCCCGGCCAAGCCGGTTCCGCGGGGTTTTGCGAACGGGCATCGCTTCGCTGGCCGGCTTGTTCAAATCGCGCATTCCCATGCTCCCTCCCGTCATCTTTTCCCACGGCAACAGCTTTCCCGCGAGCACCTACCGCGTGATGCTCGACAGCCTGCGCAATCGCGGCTTCGAGATCGACGCGATCGAGAAATTCGGCCACGATCCAAAGTATCCTGTGACCGACAACTGGCCGCATCTCGTACAGCAGCTCGCGGACTTCGCGAACGAACGCGCCAAGCAGGCCGGCGCGCCGGTGTTCCTCATCGGTCATTCGCTCGGTGGATTCCTGAGCCTGATGTGCGCCGCGCGCCATCCGACGCTCGCCAGGGGCGTGGTGCTGATCGATTCGCCGATCATCGGAGGCTGGCGCGCCGGCACCATCAACCTCATGAAGCGCACGCCGCTGATGAAGAGCGTCTCACCCGGCATGATCAGCCGCAGGCGCAAGAACCTCTGGGAGCACCGCGAGGCGGTCTTCGAGCACTTTCGCAGCAAGAAGGCTTTCGCGAAATGGGACGAGCGCGTGCTGCGCGACTACATCGAGCACGGCACTTTCGATGTCGACGACGCACGGGCGCTGAGCTTCGATCGCGATGTGGAAACGGCGATCTACGACACGCTCCCCCACAACCTGAGCTCGCTGCTGCGCGCCCACCCGCTCAAGTGCCCCGTGGCCTTCATCGGCGGCCGCCAGTCGGTCGAGATGCGCCGCGTCGGCATGACGATGACGCAGCAAGTCACCAAGGGCCGCATCATGATGCTCGACGGCACCCACCTGTTCCCGATGGAAAAGCCGATCGCGACGGCCGCTGCGGTGGAGGCCTCATTGCGCAACCTGCTCGCCTAAAAAAAACCAACGACCGTCCCGATTCCCTTCCAGGAATACCGTGGAACCGGCTCCGCCGGGCCACCGATACTGCCCCCGGAAGGGGGTGGGCGGCTACACGAAGTGAGCAAGCCCGGGGGCGAGCGTCAATCCTTCCAGACGACAGCGCCACTCCACGCAGTCGCCAGCACCACGATGCCGAAGGCGATGCGATACCACGCGAAGGGGATGAAGTCGTGCGTGCTGATGTAGCGCAGCAGCCAGCGCACGCATAACCACGCGCTGACGAACGAGAACACCAGCCCGACCGCGAACAGCGGAATGTCGGCCACCGACAGCAGCGCGCGCTCCTTGTAGAGGCTGTAGGCCCCTGCGCCGATCAGCGTCGGAATTGCGAGAAAAAACGAGAAGTCGGTCGCCGCCTTGCGCGACAGCCCCAGCAGCATGCCGCCGATGATGGTCGCGCCGCTGCGGCTGGTGCCGGGGATCATCGCGAAGCATTGCACGATGCCGACCTTGAGCGCATCCCACGGCGTCATGTCGTCGACGTGCTCGACGCGCACCGAACCGGGTGGCCGCTTCTCGGCCCACAGGATGATGAAGCCGCCGATGATGAAGGTGCTGGCCACCACCACCGGCGTGAACAAGTGCGCCTTGATCATCTTGCCGAACAGCAGTCCCAGCACGACAGCCGGCAGGAAGCCGATCAGCACGTTGAGCGCGAAACGCCGCGCCTTGGGCTGGCGCGGCAGCGCGACGATGGTGGAATGGATCTTCTGCCAATAGACCAGGATGACCGCGAAGATCGCACCAGTCTGGATCGCAATGTCGAACACCTTGGCCTTGTCGTCGTCGAAGCCGAGCAGCGAGCCCGCGAGGATCAGATGGCCTGTCGATGAGATGGGTAGGAATTCCGTCAGACCCTCGACGATGCCCATGATGGCGGCCTTGACCAGCAAAACGATATCCACACACGCTCCTTGAAAGAGCGTCGATTATCGCGATGGCGACGGTCAGGATCCGTTCAGGCGACGGATCGGGCCGTGCACGGTTCAGCGCTGCGAGATCACGCGCACGATGGCTTCGCAGTGGTCACGAAAACCCATCCGGCCATAGAGACGGTGGGCGCTCTCGTTGTCCCTCATGACATGCAGGAACGGCGTTTCACCGCGCTGCAACTGGCGGCGAATCAGTTTCGCGACCAGGCGGCGCGCAAGCCCTCGCCCCTGGGAGTCGGGGTGCGTGCACACGCCGCTGATCTCGCGCAGCGAACCCGCGCTCATGCGTTCGCCGGCCATGGCGATCAGTCGATCCCCTTCGAAGCAGCCGAAATACTCGCCGAGCTCGGGTGTCCTCGGCCCGAAGGGTCCAGGCCGTGTCAGCGCGGCCAGCTCGACGGCCTGCGCCGCATGCTCCGGCCGCAGTGGGACGGCGTCGCCCCACTCTTCGGCCTCGACCTCGGGCATGGAAGCGTCCCACACCATCCTGAACATCGTCGAATCCAGTTCGATCTGCCAGCCATCCGGCGCGTCACCCGACCAGTCCATGCAATAGAAGCGATCGCCCGGCTCGCAACAGCGAGCGAGTGCGTCGAAATCGGGACTCTGGACGTTCTCGAACCCGACGATCGGCGAGAAGCCCGGCGCGTACCGGCGGGCACGGCCATCGCCGATGGCGTATTTCGAATGCGGGCCGGCAAGGGTGTGCCAGGCGATGTTGTCGAGAAGGTCCTTCATGGGCTCAGAGATCAAACGCGCTCGCGCAGCGCGCGCACGGCGCTGTCGACCGTGGTCAGTACCGGCAGCCCCGTGGCCGCCTCGCAGGCCGATCGCGCACGCGCCATGCTGAATTGCGCGAGGGCGATGCGCGTGCAGCCACGGTCGTGGAGCAAACGGGCCTGCGCGACGATCAGTTCATCGTGCCGATGAGCGTCTCCTGCGTTCAACGCATCGAGTGCACCTTCGGCGAGCGCGAGTTCGAGTTCCACGTCCAGCGGAAACTCCGGCGGCATCGACGCCAGCGTCGGCCCGAAAGTCGCGAGCAGACCCAGCTTGCCCTGGCCCGCCCCAGCCTCAGTCACCATCGCCTCGTTGGGCTTCAGCACCGGAATGCCCGCATGCCGCCGCGCCACCGCCTCGATGCATGGCCCGAAGGCCGAGCAGGTGAAGAGAATGCCCTGTGCACCTGTGTCGACCGCGTACTGCGCCAGCCGCTGGAAGCGCTCGTGCATCGCCTCATCCAGTCCACGCCCGCCGCGCGCGAGATCGGCGCTCAGGCTGTCGTCGATCAGGTTCATGCGCGTGGCCGCGGGCCAGTCGCGTTCGAGCGCCTCGTTGATGGGAGCGACCGAATGGGCCAGCGCGTGGATCAGGGCAATGCGGGTCATGGGAGAGGCTCAGATCCCCTTCGACGACGGATTGGCGAACGCGTCCTTCGTCTCGGCGTTGAGCGGGTAGTTGATGTTGATGTTCTTCGGCGGAATCGGCGACATGAACCAGCGGTTGTACAGCTTTTCCTGCGGAATGCGGTTGGCCGCGGTCAGCGTGCCGCCGTCCTGGGCATGGGCCGCTGCGAGCGGCATCAGGGTAGAGGCGAGCACGCAGGCCGCGCCGGCAAGGATGGACAGACGAGCAAAGGCCACGGGAAGACTCCTCGGTACAGGTTGAAGAACGGGAACGCGAAATCCGGGAGGCGCTTCAGCGCGAGCCAGCTGCTGCGACGCTGCGTGTGACGGCATCGATGGCCGAGGCCAGCCGGCCCGCGATGTCCTGCAGCTCCTGGCGCGGTGCGATGAAGGGTGGCGCGAGCAGCACGTGGTCGCCCCGCTCGCCGTCGACCGTTCCGCCGAAGGGGTAACACAGCAGGCCTTGCGCCATCGCTTCCTTCTTGATGAGCGCGTGCAGCTTCAACTCCGGCGCAAACGGTGCCTTGCTGTCGCGATCCGCCACGAGTTCGATGCCCCAGAAAAAGCCGCGCCCGCGGATGTCGCCCACATTGGCGTGACCGCCCAATGCCCCGCGCAGCATGGCGCCGAAGGCTTCGCCGTCGTCGCGCACCTTGGCGAGCAAGCCATCGCGGTGAATCACACGCTGCACCGCCAGCGCCGCGGCGCAAGCCACCGGATGACCGAGGTAGGTGTGCCCGTGCTGGAAGAAGCCGCTGCCTTGCGACATGGCATCGACGATCTTCTTCTGCGCCAGCACCGCGCCGACCGGCTGGTAGCCGCCGCCCAGGCCCTTGGCGATGGGGACCAGATCGGGCACGACGCCCTCCTGCTCGCTCGCGTACAGCGTGCCGGTGCGGCCCATGCCGCACATCACCTCGTCGAGGATCAGCAGCACGCCGTAGCGGTCGCAAATCTCGCGCACGGCCTTGAAGTACCCCGGAACAGGGCTCAGCACGCCGGCGGTCGCGCCGCCCACCGTTTCGGCGACGAAGGCGATCACGCGGTCCGCGCCCTGCGCGAGGATCGCGGCTTCCAGTTCGGCCGCGAGGCGCAGCCCGTATTGCTCCGCCGTCTCGCCTTCGCGCTGCTCGCGATACGGATAGCAAGGCGACACATGCGTGGCCGGCACCAGGATCGGCGCGAAAGGCTCCCGGCGCCATGCGTTGCCGCCCACCGCCAGTGCCCCCAGCGTGTTGCCGTGGTAGCTCTGCCGCCGCGCGATGAAGTGCGTTCGATGCGGCTGGCCGATCTCCACGAAGTACTGCCGCGCCATCTTGAGCGCGGACTCGACCGCCTCCGAACCGCCGCTCACGAGGTAGACATGGCTCATGCCTTCGGGCGCTGTGCGGATCAGCTCGTCTGCCAATTCTTCCGCCACCTCGGTCGTGAAGAAGCTGGTGTGGGCGTAGGCGATCGTGTCGATCTGCGCGTGCATCGCTGCAATCACGTCGGGATGGCCATGGCCCAGCGACGACACCGCAGCGCCGCCCGATGCATCGAGGTATTCACGCCCGTCCGCATCGCGAATGGTCATGCCGGCGGCGGATGCCGCGACCGGCGGCGTATGGCGGAGATGGCGATGAAAGACATGCGTCATGAGGACTTCCCGGCTTGGAACCAATGTACTGATGGAATTATTGTTTGGAACATTTGTTCCGTCAACCGCTTTCTGGAACAACACTGTTTCATCCGGTACATTTGTTCCAACCAGGAAAGGAAGCCACCATGGGCGTCAAGGAAGACCTGCGCCAGCGCTACGAGAGCCTGAGCCCTGCGCTCCAGCAAATCGCCAAGTACGTGCTCGACCATCCGAACGACGTGGTGACGAGTTCGATGCGCGCCGTCGGCACTCGCGCCGGGGGCACGCCCGCCACGCTGGTGCGCTTTGCCCAGCACCTGGGCTTTGCCGGCTGGCCGCAACTCAAGGAAGCGATGGCGGCGGAGATGGGCCTCGGTCCGGATGCCTATGGGGAGCGCGCCCGCACGCTGATCGGCCGCGCAAGCGACCAGTCGCTGGTCGGCGAGATGTTCAAGGTGCATCGACTGAACCTCGAGGCCACCGAGCGCCACAGCGCGGCTTCGCTGCAGAAAGCGTGCGCGTTGCTGGAGAAGGCGAACACCGTACATGCCGCGGGTTTTCGCGCCAGCTTTCCGATTGCGTTTTCCTTCGTCTACGTCTATCGGATGTTCCGCACCAGCGTGCAGTTGATCGACGGCCAGGGCGGTTCTCTCGAAATGCAGCAGCGCGCGATGAAGAAGGGCGATGCCCTGGTCATCGCCAGCTTTGCACCCTATTCGCGCGAGGCGCTGCAGGTGGCGCAAGCCGCCAAGTCCGCGGGCTGCAAGGTGCTGGCGCTGACCGACAGCGAGGCTTCGCCGCTGTCGTTGCTGGCGGACGAAACGCTGCTGTTCGCCATCCACAGCCCGTCCTTCTTCCCGTCCATCGCGGCGGGCACCGCGCTGACGGAGGCATTGCTGGAACTGCTCGCGAGCCGCTCCGGCAAGGCGGTCGTCAAGCGCATCGACCAGGCCGAAGCGCAGTTGTTCGAGTCGGGCGCTTACCTGCAGGCGCCCCGCCTGCGCGGCGCCTGACGACTCAGGAGCCGGCGCGCGCCACGGGCGGCTGCGGCGTTCCCGGCTCCATCCACTCGGCCTCCCAGCCACCACCCAGCGACTGGATCAGTCCCACGGCCGCGTTCTGGCGGTTGACCTGCAACTGCAGCAGGTTGCGCCGCGCGTTGAGCGCCGAGACCTGCGCCACCACGACGCTCGTGTAGTCGATGGTGCCCGCGCGGTAGCGGTTGACGAACTGCTGCTCCGTGCGGTCCGCCGCGGCCGACGCCTGCCGGCGCAGTCCTTCCTGCTCGGCGAGGCTGGCACCCGCGGTGAGCTGGTCTTCGACATTCTGGAAGGCGGTCAACACCGTCTGGCGATAGCGCGCCACGGACGCCTCATGACCGGCCTTGGCCGCGTCCACGCTGGCGCCGATGGCTCCCGCGTCGAACACGACCTGCGCGACGGACAGCCCCAGAGACCAGAGCGTGTTCGATGCATTGAACAAGTCGCCGACGCGGCTCGACGCACTGCTGATGCCCCCGTTCAGCGTGAAGCTGGGGTAGTACGCCGCGCGCGCGATGCCGATCTGTGCATTGGCCGCAGCCACGTCACGCTCCGCAGCGGCGATGTCGGGCCGGCGCTGCAGCAGGGTCGAGGGCACGCCGGCCGGAATGCCGGGCACGACGGGATTCCACTCGGCCACCGGCAAGGAGAAGTCCGCAGGCGCGGCGCCGACCAAGACGGCAATCGCATGTTCCAGCGTATCGCGGTTCCGCTGGATCTCGAGGGCGTCGGCCTGCGTGTTGACGTACAGGGTCTCCGCCTGCAGCACATCGCTCTGCGCCGCAATGCTTGCGGCGTAGCGGTTGCGTGTGATCTCCAGGCTGCGCTTGTAGCCTTCGAGCGTTTCCCTCAGGATGCGCAGTTCGGCATCTGCCTCGCGCAGCGAGAAATAGCTGCTCGCAAGGCTGCCCACGGTGGACAGGCGTGCCAGGGCGAGATCGGCTTCGCTCGCCTGAGCGCCGGCCTGCGCACTGTCCACGGCCTTGCGCAGCCGGCCCCACACGTCCGGCGCCCAGTCGGCGTTGAGCGAAGCGGTCATGGCGTTGGTTGGCGAAGTGTTGCGGGCGCCCGCCCGGCGCGCGCCGCCGTCGGCCGAGACGGTGGGGAATAGCGCCGCGCGCTGCCCGCGCACCAGGGCCTGCGCTTGCGAGTAGTTGGCGACAGCGACTGCAATGTTCTGGTTGGACACCTGCACACGCGCTGCAAGCTCATTCAGCACCGGGTCGCCGAAAAGCGTCCACCACTCGCCGCGGTCCAGCGCGTCGGCGGGCGCCGCGGGGAGCCAGCCCTCCGCAGCGGGTGCGGATTTCCATGCGGCCGGCGCCGTGGTCTCAGGCTGGACATAGGCAGGGCCGATGGCGCAGCCTGCCAGCGCCGCAGCCAATGCCAGCACGAGGGCTGTGCGTTCAAGACCGCCTGTGCGGCGGCGGAGAAAAAGTCGGTTCGATGCGGTCATGGTGTCGAATGCCCCGTCGCGGCCTTCATGCGGAGGCGTCGGCCGCGCGGCTTAGGAATTTCTCGTTGGCAGGACGCCGGCGCAGCTTGTCGAGCAGCACGTAGACGACCGGCGTGGTCAGCAGCGTCAGCAACTGGCTCGCGATCAGTCCGCCGATGATCGCCACGCCCAGCGGCTGGCGCAGCTCCGCGCCGAGGCCGAAGCCGATGGCGAGCGGCAACGCACCGAGCGCAGCGGCCAGCGTGGTCATCAGGATCGGACGGAAGCGCAGCAGGCAGGCCTCGCGCACCGCCTCCACGGCGGTCAGTCCGCGCGAGCGCTCGGCCTCCAGCGCGAAGTCGATGATCAGGATGGCGTTCTTCTTGACGATGCCGATCAGCAGGAACACGCCGATCAACGCGATGATCGAGAACTCCATGCGAAACAGCAGCAGCGCCAGCACCGCGCCCACGCCGGCCGAAGGCAGCGTGGTCAGGACGGTGATCGGGTGGATGAGGCTCTCGTAGAGCACGCCCAGCACGATGTAGATCACGATCAGCGCCGCGATGATCAGGAACCACTGCTGCCCCTGCGACTGTTGCGCCGCCAGCGCCGTGCCCTGGAAGCTGCCGCGCACGTTGACCGGCATGGCGATGTCGGCCTCGGCCTGCGCGACGATGCGCTTGGCATCCGACAGGCTCACGCCATCGGCCAGGCTGAAGGAGACAGTGCTCGCGAGCTCGGTGTCCTGGTGGTCGATGGAGGTCGGTACCGCGCGCTCGGTGAACTTCGCGAAGGCCGACAGCGGCACCATGAGCGTCGTGTCGGTGGCGATCTGCTGGCCGGCGGATGACGTGCGCGACCCCGGATTGGCGGAGGTCGTGGTCGACGTGCCTGTGGTCGCGTCCTTGTTGAGTTCGACCGAGGACGTGATCGACTCGCCGCTCGTGGTGGTCGTCGTGTTCAGGGTCGAGGGCACGTACAGGTCCCTGAGTGCGTTCGGCGAGCGCTGGAAGCGTGGCGACCACTCCATGATCACCGAGTACTGGTTGAGCTCGTCGTAGATGGTCGCCACCGAGCGCTGCCCGTAGGCGTTGTAGAGCGCGTTGTCCACTGCGGCCGATGTCACGCCGAGCCGCGCCGCGGCATTGCGATCGACCTCGACGAAGGTCTCGACGCCGTTGTCGGCGTCGTCGCTGTCCACGTCGGTCAGCGCGGTTTCCTGGCGCAGCCGGTCGGCCAGCTTGGTCGACCACGCACGCAGGTCGGCGAGGTTGTCGCTCTTGAGCGTGTACTGGTAGCTGGAATTGCTCGAGCGCCCGCCCATGCGAAGGTCCTGCACCGGACTCAGGAACACGCGCAGCCCCGAGAGCTGGTTGAGCTGCGGACGCAGGCGGTCGATGACGGCCTGCGTCTTCACATTGCGTTCGGACACCGGCTTGAGGTTGACGAACATGAAGCCGCCGCCCGCACGCCCGCCACCCGAGAAGCCCACCACCGTGTCGACGGCCGGGTCCTTGCGGATGATGTCCACCGCCTGCCGCAGCTTCTCGGCCACGGCTGCCGACGAGATGCTCTGGTCGGCGCGCAGGCCGGCGTTGAGCTGACCGTTGTCCTGCTGGGGGAAGTAGCCCTTGGGAATCGCGTTGAAGAGATAGACATTGAGCCCGATCACCGCCAGCAGCACGACGATCACGACGCCCTTGCTCGCCAGCGCCCAGTCGAGGCTGTGGGCATACACACGCAGCGTGCCGTCCCATGCGCGCTCCGACTGCCGGATGAACCAGCCGCGCACGCGTCCGGGCTTCTTGCCGCCCTCTTCCGCCTCGCTGCGCAGCAGCATGGCGCACAGCATCGGCGTGGTGGTGAGCGAGATCACGAGCGAAATCAGCACCGCGGCCGACAGCGTGACCGCGAATTCGCGGAACAGCCGCCCCACCTGCCCGCCCATGAACAGCAGCGGGATGAACACCGCCACCAGCGACAGGCTGATCGACAGCACCGTGAAGCCGACCTCCCGCGCGCCGCGCAGTGCCGCCTCGACGCGGTTCATGCCGGCCTCGACGTGGCGAGTCGTGTTCTCGAGCACGACGATCGCGTCATCCACCACGAAGCCGGTGGCGACCGTGAGCGCCATCAGGCTCAGGTTGTTGAGGCTGTAGCCCAGCAGGTGCATCACGCCGAAGGTGCCGAGCAGCGAGACGATCGTCGCCACGGCCGGCACGATGGTGGCACGCGCCTTGCGCAGGAACAATCCGACCACCAGCACGACGAGCACGACGGAGATCATCAGCGTGAACTCGATCTCGCGCAGCGAGGCACGGATCGAGTTGGTGCGGTCGGAGGCGACCTGGATGTCGATGTCCTGCGGCAGTTGCTCGCGCAGCTCGGGCAGCAGCTTGCGCACGCCGTCCACGGTCTCGATGATGTTGGCCCCCGGCGATTGCGTGACGAGCACCACGACCGAGGGCTCGCCATTGAAGAGACCCAGCGTGCGAGTGTTCTCCACACTGTCGATGACTCGCGCCACATCGCCCAGGCGCACTGCGGCATCGTTGCGCCACGCAATGACGAGGTCGCGGTAGTCAGCAGCACGACGCCCCGGCGCCGGCGTATAGATCTGCAGTTTGCGATCGGCGCTTTCGATCGCGCCCTTCGGCCGGTTGGCGTTGTTGGCCTGAATGGCCGCGCGCACATCCTCGGTGCTGATGCCCAGCTTGTTGAGCGCGAACGGCTCCAGCTCGACGCGCACCGCAGGCAGTGATCCGCCGCCGATCTCGACCTCGCCCACGCCCTCGACCTGCGACAGCCGCTGGCTCACGATGTTCGACACCGCTTCGTAGATCTGCCCCGGCGTGCGGGTCTTGGAGGTCAGCGCCAGGATGATGACCGGCGCCGCCGTGGGATTGCGCTTGCGGTAGGTCGGATTGCTGCGCAGCGTGGCGGGCAGATCGACACGAGCGGCGTTGATGGCGGCCTGCACCTCACGTGCCGCGCTGTCGATGTTGCGGCTCAGGTCGAACTGGAGCGTGACACGAGCGGAGCCGTTGGAACTCGTCGACGTCAGTTCATTGACGCCGGGAATGATGCCCAGTCTGCGCTCCAGAGGCGTCGCGACGCTCGAAGCCATCGTGCTCGGGCTTGCACCGGCAAGGCTGGCCTGTACGGAGATGGTCGGGAAGTCGACTTGCGGGAGCGGCGAAACCGGCAGCACGAAGAACGCGACGATGCCGGCGAGGGCAATGCCGATGGTCAGCAATACCGTGGCGATCGGGCGCTCGACAAAAGGCTTGGAAAGGTTCAAGCAGTCGCCCTCCGTCCAAACCTCTGCCCCATCCGATCGAACGCCAGATAGATCACGGGCGTGGTGAACAGCGTCAACACCTGGCTCACGACGAGCCCACCAAAGATCGCCAAACCAAGAGGACGCCGCAGCTCAGCGCCCTCGCCCCACCCGAACATCAGAGGCAGCGCGGCAAACAAGGCGGCCAGCGTGGTCATCAAGATGGGCCGGAACCGCAGCAACGCCGCCTGGTGAATCGCCTCCAGCGGCGCCTTCCCCTGGTTGCGTTCGGCGTCGATCGCGAAGTCGATCATCATGATCGCGTTCTTCTTCACGATGCCGATCAGCAGGATGATCCCGATGATTCCGATCACCCCCAGGTCATTGCCCGTCACCATCAAGGCCAGCAACGCACCCACACCTGCCGAAGGCAGCGTGGAAAGTATCGTCAGCGGGTGGATGTAGCTCTCGTACAGCACCCCCAGCACGATGTACACGCACACCACCGCCGCCAGAATCAGCCACAGCTGGTTGGTCAGCGACTTCTCGTAGGCCCCTGCGGCACCGAGGAACGTCATGCTCACGCTCGCCGGCATGGCAATGCCCTTCGCCGCCGCACGGATCGCCGCGACCGACTTGCCTAGCGCCACATCCGGTGCCGTATCGAAGCCCACCGTCGCCGCCGGGTACTGCGCCACCCGCGTCACCTGCAAGGGCGCGAACTGCTCCCGCACCGTCGCCAGCGAAGACAGCGGTGTCGCCGTGCCCGCACCCGTGCGCAACTGAAGATTGCCCAACCCCTCCGGCGAAGCCAGCGCCTCGCGCTGCGCTTCCAGAATCACGCGGTACTGATTGGTCTCGGTGAAGATCGTCGAGACGATGCGCTGGCCGAACGCGCTATAGAGCACGTCGTCCACCGAACTGGCTGTCACCGACAGGCGCGACGCCGTGTTGCGGTCGATATCCACATAGGCAGCCAAGCCTTGGGCGCCGGCATCCGTCGTCGGATTGCGCACCTGCGGCACGCTGCGCAGACGCTCGACGAGCTTGCGCGCCCAAGTGTTCACCGTCGCGGTATCGACACCTTCGAGCGACACGCGGAACTCCGTCGGCCCGGTCTCGGCATCGATCGTCAAGTCCTGTGTCGGCTGGAGATAGAGCGTCACGCCGGCCACGTTGCTGCGCACGCGTTCGCGCAGCCGCTGCATCACTTCACTCTGCGTATCGTGATCGCGGCGCAGGTTGATGAGCATGCTGCCCGTGTTCAACGCCGTGTTGTTCGCTGCATCCACACCGACCACCGAACTCAGGCTCTGCACATCCGGGTCGGCGAGGATCGCGTTGGCTGCGGATTGCTGCAACTCGGCCATGCGCGCGTACGACACTTCCTGCGCCGCCTCGATCCGCGCCTTGAGCTGCCCCGTATCCTGCGTCGGAAACAGCCCCTTGGGAATGAAGACGTACAGCAGCACGGTCAGCGCCAGCGTCAACAACGCCACCACCATCGTCAGCGACTGGTGACGGAACACCCACTGCAGCCAGATGTCATAGCGCGCGATCACACGGTCGAAGAAGCGTTGCACGCTCGCCCCGAAGCGGCCGCCCTCTTCCGCCTCCGGCTTGAGCCAGCGCGCGGACATCATCGGCACCAGCGTGAGCGAGACCACCGCGGAGATCAGGATGGTGATCGCCAGCGTGACCGCGAACTCGCGGAAAAGCCGCCCCACCACGTCGCCCATGAACAGCAGCGGAATCAGCACCGCGATCAGCGAGACCGTCAGGGAAATGATGGTGAAGCCGATCTGCGTCGCGCCCTTGAGCGCAGCCTGGAATGGCGGCTCGCCCTTCTCCAGGTAGCGGGCGATGTTCTCGATCATCACGATCGCGTCGTCCACCACGAAGCCGGTCGCGATGGTCAGCGCCATCAGGCTCAGGTTGTTGAGGCTGTAGCCCAGCAGATACATCAGCCCGAAGGTGCCGATCAGCGAGATGGGCACCGCGATGCTGGCGATGATGGTCGCGCGCACGCTGTGCAGGAAGAAGAAGATCACCAGCACGACCAGCACCACGGCGAGCGCCAGTTCGAGCTGCACGTGGCTGACCGATGCGCGGATGCCGGTCGTGCGGTCGCTCAGCACCTCGACCTTCAGCGAGCCGGGCAGCGATGCCTCCAGATCAGGAAGTTGCTTCTTGATGGCGTCGACCGTGCCGATCACGTTGGCGCCCGGTTGGCGCTGCACGTTGAGAATGATCGCCGGGTACAGCTTGCCGTCCTGCTCGCCGGTCTTCGCGCTCGAATGCACGGCCGCCCAGGCGCCGAGCTGAGTGTTCTCCGCGCCGTCGATGACGCGCGCCACGTCGGTCATGCGTACGGGGGCGCCGTTCTTCCACGCGACGATGAGGTTCTTGTAATCGGCCGCCGTCACGAGCTGGTCGTTGGCGTTGATGGTGTACGCGCGCTTCGGTCCGTCGAAGCTGCCCTTGGCGCTGTTGGCGTTGGCCGCGGCGATCGCGGTGCGCAAGGTGTCGAGCCCGATGCCGACCGACGCCAGCGCGTTGGTGTTGGCCTGGATGCGCACCGCCGGCCGCTGGCCGCCCGAGAGCGACACCAGACCGACACCGCCAACCTGGCTGATCTTCTGCGCGAGCCTCGTGTTCACGAGGTTCTGCACCTCGGTGAGCGGCATGGTTTCGGAACTCACAGCCAGCGTGAGGATGGGCGCATCCGCGGGATTGACCTTGGCGTAGACGGGCGGCGCCGGCAGGTCGGCCGGCAGCAGCGAGCCACCCGCGTTGATGGCGGCTTGCACCTGCTGCTCGGCGACGTCGAGCGTCTGGTCGAGCGCGAACTGCAGCGTGACGATCGACACGCCGGTGGCGCTGGTCGAACTCATGCGATCGAGTCCGGCCATCTGGCCGAACTGGCGCTCCAGCGGCGCGGTCACGGTGCGGCTCATCACCTCGGGGCTGGCGCCGGGGTAGAGCGTCTGCACCTGGATGGTCGGGTAGTCGACCTGCGGCAACGCGGCCAGCGGCAGGAAACGGAATCCCACCATGCCCGCGAGCACGATCGCGAGCATGAGCAGCGCCGTCGCGACGGGCCGCTCGATGAATGGCTTCGACGGGCTCATGCGCTCACCCTCACTGTGGAGGACGCTGGCGTCTGCTGCCTTCGCCGCGCGCCGTGCGCGGGCCGTTCGCCGGGCGCTGCGCGGCGGGGTTGTCGCCTTGCAGCAGCACGCGGGCGCCGTCCTTCAGGCGGTCGCCGCCTTCGGTCACGACGTCCTCTCCGACCTTCAGGCCGTCGACGATCGCGACCACGTCGACCGTGGACTCGCCGCGCTTCACCGTGCGCATCGACACCGTCCGGTCTTCATTGACGACATACACGAAGTTGCCGTTGGGGCCGGTACGCACCGCCGTCACCGGCACCACGATCGCGTCGACCGTGCGCAAGGTCATCTGCACATTGACGAACTGGTTCGGGAACAGCGGCGTGCCGGCGTTCGCGAAGCGGGCCTTGGCCCGCACGGTGCCGGTGCTGGTGTCGACCACGTTGTCGAGCGTGGAGAAGACGCCGGTGTCGAGCGTCGCGGAGCGCACGCGGTCGAGCGCCTTGACGGAGAGCGGCTCGCCCTTGGCGAGCTGCGCCTGGATGTCGGGCACGCGGTCCTGGGGCACGGCGAACTGCACGTCGATGGGGTTCATCTGCGTGATGACGGCAATCCCGGTGGTCGCGTTGGCGGTGACGATGTTGCCGGGGTCGACCGTACGCAGGCCGATGCGGCCGGTCACGGGCGCGGTGATGCGCGTGTAGTCGAGGTTCAGCTTGGCGGCGGCCTCGGCGGCGCGGTCGGTGATCACGGTGCCTTCGAGTTGCTTGACCAGCGCGGCTTGCGTATCGACATCCTGCCGGGCAATCGAGTCCTGGGTCAGAAGCGTGCGGTAGCGCGCCAGCGTGACACGTGCCGCCTCGAGCGACGCCTCGTCGCGCACGCGGGTGCCCTGGGCCTGCATCAGCGCCTGCTCGTAGGGACGCGGGTCGATGCGCGCCAGCAGCTGGCCCTTGGTCACGGATTGGCCTTCCGTATAAAGCACCTCGGTCAGCACGCCGCCGACCTGCGGGCGCAGCGTGATGGTCGCCAGCGGCGTCACCGTGCCCAGGGCGTCGATGACGATCGGCAGTTCGGCCCGGCGTGCGGCAGCATGCCCGACCGTGGAACTCGCACCACTGAAGGCGCCGCGGCCGCCGGTCGGCTCGCCGGAACGCTTGATCAGATACCAGGCACCCCACGCCAGCCCGCCTACCACCAGCAGCGCCAGCAGGCTGCCCAGCCAGCGGCGCCGGCGCGAGGGAGCCCGGGGGGCGGGATGGACGGTAGAGGTGGGCTCGGGGATGGGAGACGACATCGGTGAGTTGGGCAAAGGAGCAGCAGGCTACTAGTGGAGCGCCGAATCGTAGCGCCCAGCCCCTTCCAACCGTAAAGCCTCGGTAAAGCCGGCATTGCCTCCTGCATCTGGCGACAGCGGAATGCCACTGGCGCCGCTTCGAGGCAGTTCGTCGCATGGGCGTGGCGGGCATCGGGAGCGATCGGCACAGTCCGCCCATCGATCCAGGAGCCCGCCGTGCAAATGTCCCCGATCATCGCCGTCCACCTCACCGCTGCCGTGAGCGCCCTCGTCCTCGGACCCGTCGTCCTCTGGGCCCGACGCGGCCGCACCCAGCACCCCAGGCTTCACCGCGCGCTCGGCTACGCGTGGGTCACGCTGATGGTCATGACCGCGGTGTCGGCCCTCTTCATCCGTGACTTCAAGCTTCCGAACATCGGGGGCTACACGCCCGTCCATCTGCTGGTGTCGGTGGTCTTCTTCGGGCTGACGCGAGCCTTCTGGAAGCTTGCCAAGGGCGACATCCGCAGCCATCGCATCTCGATGCAGGCGACCTACATCAGCGCCTGCATCGTGGCCGGCGCCTTCACGCTGTTGCCCAGCCGCTATCTCGGCCACATGCTCTGGGGCCAGTGGCTGGGCCTTGTCTGATTTCTCTCATTCGTCTCAATCCCGCACGGAGAACCACCATGCTCATGCTGACCCAGATCCTCTTTCACACGCCCAAGTGGGTGTTCGCGCTCTTCGCCACCTTGCTCTGGCTCGGCGCCAGGCAACTGCTGGCCGGCAGCGTGAGCCTCGTGCGGGTGACGCTGATGCCCATCGTGATGACGGGGCTTTCGGTCTACGGCGTCGCCTCCGCCTTCGGCGACTCGCCGATGGCATTGCTGGCCTGGGCCGTCACGGCCTTCGCACTGCTCGGCTTCGTGATGCAGCGCGCGTTGCCGGACAGCACGCGCTACGACGCGGCAGCGCGCCAATTTCACGTCGCCGGCAGCGCGGTCCCGATGCTGCTGATGATGGGTATCTTCTTCACCAAATACGTCGTGGGCGTGCTGCTCGCGATGCATCCGGAACTCGCGCACCAGGTGTCGTTCGCGGTCGGAATCAGCACGCTTTATGGCGTCTTCACCGGTATCTTCATGGGTCGTGCAATCCGGCTGTGGCGCCTTGCGATTCAAGCCGACCGTGCCACGCTCGCCGTCTGACATCCGAAGGAGCCACACCCATGACCACGAACGACATCGACCGACTGGCGCGACGCCGCGCCAAGGCCAAGATCGGCTGGTTCATCCACGCCACGGCCTACGTCACGGTCAACCTGCTGCTGGTCGCCTTCTCGCTGGCCAGCGGCCATGGATGGGCGATCTACCCGGCCCTGGGCTGGGGGCTCGGCCTTGTACTGCACGGGGCGGCCGTGTGGCTCTTCGCACCCGGCGGCCGCCTGCTGGAGCGGATGGTGGACCGCGAACGCGCCCGGCTCGCCGACGCCAAGGGAGATCAGTGGTGAAGGCGTCGACTTGGTGCCGGCTGGCGCTGGCTGCAGCCTGCACTCTGGTTTCCGCCGCGCAGGCAGCCACCGGGCTCACCGTGCTGGCCGCACCGACGGACTCCGGGCCGGTCACGGTCTTCTACCCGACCGCCGCGCCCGCCACGGCGGTGCGGCGCGGCCCTTTCACCCTGAACGTCGCCGTCGATGCGACACCCATCACCGGCAACCGCCGCCTGATCGTCATCTCGCACGGCTCGGGCGGTGCGCCCTGGGTACACACCGACATGACCCAGATGCTGGTGGCGGCCGGCTTCACGGTGGCCGTGCCGGAGCACGCCGGGGACAACTGGCACGACCACAGCGCGGTCGGCCCGGCGTCGTGGAGGCACCGGCCGCACGAGGTGACTCAGGCCATCGACGCAATGGCGGTCGACCCGCGCTTTGCGCCGCTGCTCGACCTGAAGCGCGTCGGCATCTACGGCATGTCGGCCGGTGGACTTACCGCACTGACCCTGGCCGGCGCACGCTGGTCTCCGGCGCTGCTCGCACGGCATTGCGAAGCCCATCTCGCGGAGGACTTTCCGACCTGCGTCGGTCTCAGCACCGAACTGACCGGCGGTCCGCTCGACGCGCTCCGCATGGGCGTGGCCCGCCGGTTCATCCGTTTGAAGTTCGACGGGGAGACGGCACTCGAAGGTTGGACCGATCCGCGCATCGCCGTCGCCGTGGCCGCGGTGCCGATGGCGGCACCCATCGACATGCCGACGCTCGCGGCTCCCCACATCCCGCTCGGCCTGGTGCGCGCCGGACAGGACGCCTGGCTCGCGCCGCGCTGGCACATCGACGCCGTGCGCGCCACCTGCACAAGCTGCGTGCTGCTCGCGGACATGACCGAAGCCGGCCATGGATCGATCCTCTCGCCCATGCCTCCGGACCTGCCGCCGCGCGCCGCTCGGCTCCTGAACGACCCGCCCGGCTTCGACCGCCGCACGCTCGACGCCGTCTACGCAGCCATGCGCGATTTCTTCGTCCAGAATCTGCTGCCATGACAGCACTGTGGCCCATCCTGCGCGGCGCGCCCGACGCCGGAGACATCTCGTGATCGCCACCCTCCGGCGCAACATGACGCGCGAGAACGGCGTGGACCTGCTGCGGCACGCCCTGACCACCGCGCTCTTCTCTTCGCTCATCGCCGTCGCGCTCGCCATCTCCGGACGTGGCGCCTGGGGTGCGCAGCTTGTCTATTCGCTCTCGATCGGGCTGATCAGTTGGTTTGTCATCGACATCGGGCGGCTGATGCTGAGCCCCGATCCCCGGAAGCTCTGGCCGAACGGCATCAAGGGCGTGCTGCTGGTGCTGGTCGGGATCACGGCCGGATTCCTCGGCGGCAATGCCATCGGAGACGCCTGGACCGGTGCGCCCCTGCTCGAGTTCTGGACCTTCGCGCCGCACAAGTTCGCCTCGACCCTGGTCATCACCGCCGTCGCCGGGATCGCGATCTGCTATTTCTATTACAGCCGCGGCAAGAGCAAGTACCTCGAAGGCGAGATCGCCCTCGCCCAGCGCGACGCCGCGGATGCGCGTCTCAAGCTGCTCGAAACCCAGCTCGAGCCGCACATGCTGTTCAACACGCTGGCCAATCTGCGGGCGCTGATCACGACGGATCCGCAGCGCGCCGTGGCCATGCTCGACCGCCTCAACAGCTACCTGCGCGTAACGCTCGGCGGATCGCGCGCGTTGGCCCATCCGCTCGCCGCCGAGTTCGACCGGCTTGGCGATTACCTCGAACTGATGTCGGTGCGCATGGGCGACCGGCTGCGCTACACGCTGGACCTGCCCGAGAACCTGCGCGACGTGCTGGTGCCGCCGCTGATGCTTCAGCCGCTGGTGGAAAACAGCATCCGCCACGGCCTGGAGCCGCAGGTGCAAGGCGGCGAGATCACGGTGCGCGCACGGCGCGACGGCGGCCAACTCATCATCGAAGTGAGCGACACCGGCGTGGGCATCGGAAATGCGCCTGCGCCCTCCGCGGCCGAAGCCGGCGGATTCGGCGTTGCCCAGGTGCGCGAGCGGCTCACCACGGTCTATGGCACGCAGAGCTCGATGACCATGAGCGCGCTCGCGACCGGCGGAACGCGCGCCACCATCACCTTCCCCTTGCCGACATGAACCCGACCGCCCTCATCGCCGAAGACGAACCGCTCCTGGCCCAGGCATTGCGCGCAGAACTCGCCGCCGCCTGGCCCGAGCTTCAGATCCTCGCCACGGTGGGCGACGGCCGCAGCGCCGTGCGCGAGGCGCTGGAACGGCTGCCACAGGTGCTCTTCCTCGACATCCGCATGCCGGGGCTCGACGGATTGGGCGTCGCCGCCGAACTCGCTGACGCGTGGCCTGCGGACGAGGCACCGATGCCGCAACTGGTCTTCGTGACCGCCTACGACGAATACGCCGCGCGCGCCTTCGACGCCCAAGCCATCGACTACGTGCTGAAACCCGTGCAGCCCGATCGCCTGCGCCGCACCGTGGACCGACTGCGGCAGGCGCTTGAAACTCGAAACCCGCCGTCATTGCCGGCCGACGACCTGCTCGCCGATACGCTCGCGCAATGGCGCAAGGTCCTCGCCGCCGCGGGCCAAGGCGGGCCATCGCCAGGCAACGGCGGACCGCTGCAGCTCATCGCCGCCAGCGAGGCCGGCTCATCGGGCAACAGCGTGCGGATGGTGCCCATCGACGAGGTGCAGTATTTCGAAGCAGCCGACAAGTACGTCCGTGTGCTGACCACCACGCACGAATACCTGATCCGCACGCCACTGAAGCAACTGCTGCCGCAACTCGATCCCCACGTCTTCTGGCAGGTGCACCGCGCCGTGGTCGTGCGCAGCAACGCCATCGAGTCCGTGCACCGCGACGACGCCGGCAAGCAACACCTGAACTTGCGCGGGCGGGCGGAGAAGATCCCGGTCAGCCGGCTTTACGCGCACCTCTTCCGCGCGATGTAAGAACAAAGTTGACGCCCAAGAAAAAACCGGCCGCTGGGGCCGGTTTCGTCATGTGACAGCAAGAGATTTATTGACTCGGCTTAGCGCCAGTCGCGGCGATGGCCGTGATTGCGGTAGTAGCCCGGCGCCGGACGGTAGTAGCCACGCGGAGGACCGTAGTACGCCCGTGGCGGGCCGTAGTAAACGGGAGCCGGACGGTAGTACACCGGCGGCGGCGGCGCGTAATACACCGGTGCCGGCGGATAGTAGACGGGCGCCGGCGCGTAATACGGCGCACCCACGCCGACCGCGACGCCAGGGACGTTGACGCCGACTGACCAGGCCACGTTGCCGGCGCTCGCCGAGGCCGTGGCAAGCAGTGCGCCCGCTGCGACCGCTCCGGCGGCAGCCCATTTGAAGAGAGTGGAACGAGTGACGCTCATGATTTGAACTCCTATAGGGGCGGGGTTGGCCGCCCATGTCTGTATTGAACGCGGCAAGTGTCAAGACGGTGTACGCCGCTCTGTGAAGAAGGTTGCCAAAAGTAACTCCATTGGGGCGCCACCTAGAATGAGTGGATGACTTCCCCCGCAGACAACGACACCGCCAAGCCCAGCAATTTCCTGCGCCATGTGATCGAAAACGACCTCGAACAGGGCAATTATTCCACCCGCAAGTGGGGCGGCTCGCCGGGCGACGCCGCCCATCACGCACAGGGCATGCAGGACCCGGCCCGGGTGCGCATGCGCTTTCCTCCCGAGCCCAACGGCTATCTGCACATCGGGCACGCCAAGAGCATCTGGCTCAACTTCGAGCTGGCCAAGGAATACGGCGGCGTCTGCCACCTGCGCTTCGACGACACCAACCCCGAGAAGGAAGAGCAGGAATACGTCGACGCCATCCGCGATGCCGTGAAGTGGCTCGGATACGACGCCGTGCTGGCCGACGACCCGGCCCACCCCGGTGCGCCCAACGAGCACGTGTACTTCGCGAGCAACTACTTCGACTTCATGTACCGCGCGGCCGAATACCTGGTCGGCGCCGGCCTGGCCTACGTCGACGAGCAGAGCGCCGAAGAGATCCGAGCCACCCGCGGCGACTTCAACACACCCGGGACCGACAGCCCCTTCCGCGCCCGCACGCCCGAAGAAAACCTGGACCGCTTCCGCGCCATGCGCGACGGCCAGCTCGAGGACGGTGCCGCCGTGCTGCGCGCCAGGATCGACATGGCGAGCCCCAACATCAACATGCGCGACCCCGCGCTGTACCGCATCCGCCGTGCGACGCACCACAACACGGGCGACAAGTGGTGCATCTACCCGATGTATACCTTCGCGCATCCCATCGAGGACGCGCTGGAGCAGATCACCCACAGCTTCTGCACGCTGGAATTCGAAGACCAGCGCCCCTTCTACGACTGGCTGCTCGACCGCCTCGCCGAAGGCGGCCTGGTCGCCTCGCCGCATCCGCGCCAGTATGAGTTCGCGCGCCTTAACGTCACCCATGTGATCACCAGCAAGCGCAAGCTGCGCCAGCTGGTCGAGGAAGGCCACGTCGACGGTTGGGACGACCCGCGCATGCCCACCCTCGCCGGCCTGCGCCGCCGCGGCTACACACCCGACGCGCTCAAGCTGTTCTGCGAACGCTCCGGCGTGACCAAGTCGGGCGGCTGGATCGACTACGCGAGCCTCGAAGCCGCCCTGCGCGACACGCTCGACCCGATCGCGCCGCGCGCCATGGCCGTGCTCGACCCCGTGAAGCTCGTCATCACCAACTGGGGCGAACTCATGGGCGGCGACGACGTGCTGGACGATTGCACGGCCCCCATCCACCCGCACCACCCCGAGATGGGCCGCCGCAATTTCAAGCTGGGCCGCGAGGTGTGGATCGAACGCACCGACTACGAGGAAGTGCAGCCCAAGGGCTTCTTCCGCCTCTTCCCGGGCAACAAGGTGCGGCTGAAATACGGCCACGTCATCGAGTGCACCGGCGGCACCAAGGACGCGGACGGCAAACTCATCGAAGTGCAAGCCAGGCTGGTGCCCGACACCAAGAGCGGCACGCCGGGCGCCGACGCGATCAAGGTCAAGGGCAACATCAGCTGGGTCGCCGCGGCCGACGCGCTGCAGGCCGAGGTGCGGCTGTACGAGCGCCTGTTCGCAGCGCCGCAGCCCGGCAACGGCGAGTTGCTCGACGAACTGAATCGCGAGAGCCTGCTAACCACCATGGCTTACGTCGAGCCTTCACTGGCGCAGGCCCAGGAAGGCGCGCCCATCCAGTTCGAGCGGCACGGCTACTTCGTGCTGGATTCGCGCGCGGACAGCGCCGGCCGGCGCGTGTTCAACCGGGCGGCCGGGATGCGGGACAGCTGGGGGAAATAATTCCCTGGCAAGTTCCCGAGGGCGCCCCTACAGCGGTTTCGTCAGGTAAACCGCCTCGCGCCCCACGATCGCCCGCTGCGCCGGCATGAAGATCGTGCATTCGTCGCACGGTGCACGAATCTCGTCCGGCCCATTGGTCGCGATCAGGTCGCCCTTCGCGAAGGTCTCGAAACCGACCAGCGGACGCACGAAGCGGAATTCCTCGGACTGGATCACATGCGTCTGCAGAAGCTCGAAGCGGCGTTGCGCCTCGGGCGCGGGCGTCGCCGGGTCCTTGTCGACGAGGCCGAAGTGCGCCAGGAATCGCATCGTGACCTCGGTGGCCAGATCGGCGGCGGCCTGCTTGAAGTGCTGGCCGCACTCGACCACCATTGCAGCACCGGGAGCATCGGGACCTGCATGCAGGCCGTGCTGGATCAACGGCGTGCCGGAGCCGAGCCCGCTGGGCATTACCAGATGGACCGGTGGCAAGCCGATCGCCAGCGCCACCTTGGCATTGCGATCGAAGGCGGGGTAGACCCAGAACGGCACCACGTCCTGGCTCGTGGAGTGGATATCGAGGATGTGGTCCGCCGCGGCCACCACCGGTCGCAGTTGGCGCGCCCTGCGCAATTCGGGGCTGTCGTCCGGCCCGTCCAGCCATTCGTCGGACCAGACGCGGTTGAGGTTGTGCACGATCTGGCGGTTCTCGTGCGGCCGCTCCGGGTCGAAGGCGTTGTAGGCCTCCACATGCGCGAAGCTCACGGTCAGCGTCCCGATCTTCGGCCGCACACCGGTGTCCAGCAGATGGGTCGCGGCAACCATGCCGCAGATCTCGTTGCCGTGGGTCAGCGCGTTGATCAGCACGTGCGGCCCGGGTTGGCCGGATTCGAAGCGGTGAACGTAGTCGATGCCGGTGTTGCCGTCGCGGTAGGCGGAGATGTCGCGCGGGAGGATTTCCAAGTCGGGCAGCTTCTGGGTCATGGGTGCATTTTTTAAGGGGAAGGACGGCGCAGCCGGGTCTCCGGAGTTTGCCCCACCTCGCGACCTGGCGTCGGCCGCCGAATTGCCTCGTAGACTCGTGGGCTCACCATGCGCACCGCCCCCTTCCCGTTCCCATGCCCCTGACCGCTGAAATGCGACGGTCGATCGACCAGATTCGCGACTACCTGTTTGGCGGCGGCTACCCGGACCCTGTCAGCAACGCAGAACAGCTGTCGTTCCTGTTCTTCTTCTATCTGCTCGAGAGCATCGACGACGAGAACAAGGTCCGCGCCGAAGTCCTGAAGCAGCCCTACACAAGCTTGTTCAACGGCGATTGGACCCTCAGGAACCCGACGAACGCCACCATCCCCTCGGCCCACGAAGGCAACCTCGCCGCGACGGTACTGCAAACCGGCACGCCGACCATTCCGCGCAGCCGCTTCCGCTGGTCGGCGTGGGCCAGCGAACTGACGGGCGATGCGCTCGTGCGCTTCGTACGCGACGAGGTGTTTCCGTTCTTCGCCGAGATCGGCGCCGCTGGCGCGCACGATTTCATGCGCGGCGCCCGCCTCGGCATCAACGAGCCGACGGTGCTCTCGCAGGTCGTTCGCCTGGTCGACGGCCTCGGGCTGGCCGATGCCGACTCCGACACCAAGGGCGACCTGTTCGAGCACGTGCTGCGGCAGATCAGGCAGGCCGGCGAGTTGGGTCAGTTCCGCACGCCGCGCCACATCATCCGCAGCGTCGTGGAGATGGTGGACCCGACCCTTGGCGAAACCATCTACGACCCGGCCGCCGGCACCGCGGGTTTCCTGGTCGCGGCCTACAACCACATCCGTCTAGCCCATTCGTCGCCCGACGCCATCTCCGAAGCGGAAGTCGACGGCAAGAGCCAGCGGCGCGGCCTGGGCGACCGGCTCACGCCGGAGGATCTCGTCATCCTCCAGCGCAAGACTTTCTTCGGCAACGATGTCGACCCGAAGATGGTGCGGCTGGCGACAATGAACCTCACGCTGCGCGGGCTCGCCAACGTCCGCATCCTGCAGCGCAATGTGCTGACCGCCGTGCTCGGAGACGAGCAGAAGGCCGGGCACGGCCTGCCGCGGGACGGCTTCGACGTGGTGCTGGCCAACCCGCCCTTCTCGGGCCGCGTCGACAAGGATCGCATCGCGGAAGAGGTGCGGGTCGGCGCCACCAGCAGCACCGAGCTGCTCTTTCTCAAGTACATGCTCGACAGCCTGCGCTCCGACGGCCGCGCCGCAGTCATCGTGCCTGAAGGCGTGCTGTTCGGCTCCACTGCGGCCCACAAGACACTGCGACGCCAGCTCGTGGAGAACAACCAGGTCGACGCGGTGATGAGCCTGCCGGGCGGCGTGTTCCATCCGTATTCGGGCGTGAAGACCTCGGCGCTCTTCTTTCGCAAGGGCGGGCAAACCGAGCATGTGCTGTTCCTCCACGTCGAGCAAGACGGCTACGCGCTCGACGCCAACCACGACACGCCCATCGACAAGGATGACCTGCCCCGCCTCGCAAAGGTCTACGCGCAGCGCGACGAATCACTTGCGCAATGGCAGGCGCGCGAACCCGAGGCCGAGTGGAACGGCAAATGGTGGTTCGCCGACGCGCCCGCGCTGCGCGCCAACGACTACAACCTGTCGGCCAGCCGCTACCGGCCCCTGAGCGAAGCGCAAGCCGAGCATCGAAATCCGCGCGAATTGCTCGACGAGTTGATCGCGCTTCAACTGGAGTGCACCGAGGAGATGGAAACGCTTCGAATGCTGCTTGCGGAGTTGGATGGATGACTGCGCCATGGGTGGCGCTCAGGGAGGTGGTCGAGGCGAAAACGGGCACGATGAACCCGTCCGCCTGGCCGAATGACCCATTCACCTACGTCGACGTCGCCGCCGTCGACAACAAGAGAAAGACCGTCACCGGCGCCCGCGTCCTGAAGGGCGCTGAGGCGCCGAGCCGCGCGCGCAAAGTGATGCGCACCGGCGACGTGCTCGTCTCCACCGTGCGGCCGAACCTCAATGCGGTCGCGCTGGTGCCCGAATCGCTCGACGGCGAAGTCGCCAGCACCGCGTTCTGCGTGCTGCGCGCGACGCCACGCGTGCTGCCCGAGTACCTGTACTTCTTCGTTCGATCCAGCCGCTTTGTCCGCAGCGTGTGCAAACTGGCGACCGGCGCGCTGTACCCGGCCGTGTCCGATGCGCGCATCCTCGACCAGAAGCTGCCCCTGCCCGACCTGAAGGCGCAGCGGCGCATCGTCGACGTGCTGCTGTGCGCGCAGAGCGTGATCCGATTGCGGCGCGACATCCGCGTGAAGACGAACCAGATGGTGCCGGCATTGTTCTTCGACCTGTTCGGCGACTCGATGACCAATCCGAAGGGCTGGCCCGTCGTGCCGCTCGGCAGCCTGCTGAAGCTCAATCCGCAGAACGGCTTGTACAAGCACAAGTCGGCCTACGGCACGGGCACGCCCATCGTGCGTATCGACAGCTTTCGCGATGGCGAGCTGAGCGATCCGGCACTCATCAAGCGGCTGCAACTCGACGACGAGGAGATCCAGCGGTACGGGCTGGCCGAGGGGGACATCATTGTCAACCGCGTCAACAGCCCCGAGCACCTGGGCAAGAGCGTGCTGATTCCGTCGCTGGCGGAGCCGACGGTGTTCGAGTCGAACATGATGCGGCTCGTGATGGATCGCGAACGCGCCCTGCCGCGCTACATCTTCGCGGCGCTGCAGACAAACCGGACGCGACGGCACTTCCAGATCAACGCCAAGCGGGCCATCAACCAGGCGAGCCTCAACCAGCAGGATCTGAAGTCGCTGTCGGTGATGCTGCCGCCGATGGACAAGCAGATCGGCTTTTCGCGCTATGCGGAAGCCGCGGCGACCGCCCAGACGACGGAGACGGCGATGCTCAAGGGGGCCGAGGCGACCTTGGAGTCGCTGCTGGTGCGGACCTTCGGCTGAGCCGAATCAACTTTTCTTCGCCGCCTCCACCAACGCGCGGATCGCCCAGCGCCTCACCTTCAAGGCTTCCGCATCATCGAGCTGCAGCACGTCCTTGAACACCACCATCGCCTCGGTGCCGATGACCAGCGCCAGCGCATGGCTCAAGTTCTTGAACGCGGCCGGCCTGAACTGATTCCGCGCGGGCTCCAGCGCGGCCTCGATGAGCGGCGTGCGTCGATTCTGGCGAGCGGGCCAATCGCCGTCGTGCTCGCCCCGCACGACTCTTTCGATCGAATGCGCCAGCATCATCCGCAACGGAATCTCGTTGGCCGCGATCATGTCGTGCAGCGCGCCATCGACGCGCTCCAGGCGCGTCACAGGGTCCTGCGTCTGCACGCCTTGCAGCACATCCGCCGGCTCGGGGACCGCCATGTCGAGCGAAGCCTCCCGATGCAGCGCATCGACGTTCGGGAAATAGCGGTAGGCCGTTGCGCGCGACACGGCCGCTTCCTCGGCGATTTCCTCCAGTGTCGGCTTGCGGCCCTGCTTCAGCAGGCGGGAGGCGGCCTGCAGGAGGTCCTTGCGGGTTCGGCGGCGCTGGTTGGGGCGGCCGACGACGTTGTCGGCGGAAATCTGCTCGGCCCGCATGCGCATCGTGCTCGGCCTCAGTCCTGGGGCAATTGCTGAATGACGGCCGCGAGATCGAGCCACACGTTTTCCCGCTGGATGGCGCCGCTCTCGGCGAACTCCACCACGTGCAGCAGGCGGAATTCGAGCGGGCGGCCCCGCCCTTCCAGACCAAAGGGCCTGCCCGGCGCCGTGCCCCGCCACATCGATTCATCGACGAGGAAACCGTCGCCGTAGAGCCGGCGCAGGCATTCGACCTTGCCGTCCGACAGGTCGCTGAACAGGCTTTCGTAAAAGGGACGCGCGCCCGCGTGGCCGCGCGTCGGCCCGGAGGGAGAGCCGACGATGTCGTGTTCCACGTCGGGCGCGAGGGTCGCCAGGACGCCTTCGACGTCGTCGTTGGCTTCGAAGTTGAAGTGCTCTTCGATCTTCCGGTCCATCTGCGTGTGGGTGAGTGCCATGGTCGGGTCCTCCGGCGGGGTCGGGGTTGGGTATCCGCGAACTTTAATGAGACGAAAATATCATTGCAAGAATTCAATCTCAATTCAATACAAAGTTCTCATTGCAAGAAGCTATGCACCGGCGACTTCGGCCCCGACCATGCCCATCATCCTTGCTCAACGCGCCGAATCGGCGAGCTGCTTTCGGCGGTATTCGCCCTGCCGAGTGAACATCCAGCCGGGGTATTCGGCCGGCAGTCGACTCACCGCGTCGAGTTGCTCCAACTCGGCCGCGCTCAACTCGACCTGCGTGGCGGCCATGTTGTCGGCGAGCTGTTCGGGCCGCTTCGCGCCGACGATGACGCTGGTGACCTGCGGCTGGTGCAGCAGCCACGCGAGCGCGATCTGCGCCACCGAGACGCCATGCGCCTCCGCGATGGGGCGCATCGCGTCGATGCAGTCGTAGGCGCGGTCCTTGTGGACCGGCGGGAAGTCGAAGCTCGTGCGACGGCTGCCCTGCTCGCCCTGCTGGTCGCGCCCATACTTGCCGCTGAGCAAGCCGCCTGCGAGGGGGCTCCACACCATCAGCCCGACGCCTTCGCTGCGAAGCATCGGGACCAGCTCGCGCTCGAGGTCACGCCCGGCGACGGTGTAGTAGGCCTGCAGCGACTCGAAGCGCGACAGCCCCCAGCGCTCGGCGATGCCGAGGGCCTTGACGATCTGCCAGGCCGCCCAGTTGGAGACGCCGACGTTGCGCACATGGCCCTGTCGCACGAGCTGGTCGAGCGCCCGCACCGTTTCCTCGATCGGCGTGGCCGGGTCGAAGCCGTGGATCTGATACAGGTCGACATGGTCGAGCTGCAGCCGTTTCAGGCTGGCCTTGACGCCGTCCATGATGTGGCTGCGCGAGGCGCCCCGCGCGTTCGGGCCGGTGCCGGTCTCGCTGAACACCTTGGTCGCGACGATCATGCTCTCGCGCGGAACTTTGAGGTTCTTCAGCGCCTGTCCGGTGATCTGCTCCGACAGGCCACCCGAGTACACGTCAGCGGTGTCGATGAAGTTGATGCCCGCATCGAGCGCGGCGCCGACGAGGCGTTCGGCATCGGCTTGCTGAACGTCGCCGATCTGCGACCAGATGCCTTCGCCGCCGCCGAAGGTCATGGTGCCCAGGCAAAGTTCGGACACGAAGAGGCCGGTACGGCCGAGCGGATGGTGACGCATGACGGAAGACTCCTTGAGCGAGACTTGAGAACCGGGCGGGGACGGGACCCTTCGACACGGGCGAGCGTGCGAGCATAGGCCTGCGCGGCAGTTCCTGCAGGCGACCAAACCGCGAACCCGATGGCCGCAACGCGCTGACCTCGCTGCCCGAGTTCAAGGCTTTCGCGGCCGGCATCCGCGACCGCTGCGAGGAGCCGCCGGTCACCGTCGAACTGACGGAGATCGGCTCGTATGGCTTCTTCGGCGGCTGAGCCCGGTCCGCCGGCGACCGGGGGCGCGATCGACAACTCGTGAAGCGCCTGCTGGCCGCGGGCGCGCGCACCGACGCGATCGAGATCGCGCGCGCGGCCGGGCAGGCTGACGCGGCGCAGTCGGCAGGGCTTCGCCGAGCCGGCCGGCTACGGTGCTTCGGCTGGCGGATCGTCCTCGCGCCGGCCCGTGCCCTTCTTGCGTTTGCGCGCTTCCTTCTTGGCCTGGCGCTCTGCATCCACGCGCTGGCCGGCTGTGAGCCACTCCGCAAACTCCGCCGGCGTCTCCAGCGTGATGCGGCCCATGTTGCCGCTGCGGAATTGGTGCATCACGATCTCGGCCGCCTTCTGCAGATTGACCCGGCCCTTGCCCAGCAACGCGCCGCGCTTGCGGCCGATGGCTTCCAGCACCTGCTCGTCGCTCAGGCCCTCGATCGGGTCGATCTTGAAGCGCGCCTCGACCAGTCCAGCGTAGTGCCGCTTCAGGTAGTCCAGCAGTTCGAGCGCGACCTCTTCTTCGTCGAAGGCATTGCGGCCGATGGCGCCGCTCGCGGCCAGGTTGTAGCCGCTCTTGGCGACGATGATGCGCGGCCACAGCATGCCGGGCGTGTCCCACAGGTAGAAGTCGTCGGCCAGTGTGATGCGCTGTTCCAGCTTGGTGATGCCGGCCTCGTCGCCGGTCTTGGCCTTGCGGCTGCCGGTGAGCGTGTTGATCAGCGTGGATTTGCCCACGTTCGGAATGCCGCAGATCAGGACGCGCATCGGCTTGGCCATGCCGCCGCGCAGCGGTGAGAGTTCGTGGCAGGCGTCGATGAGTTGCCGCGCCGGCGTGGTCTGGCTCGCGTCGAGCCCGATGGCGCGCGTGGCCGGTTGCGCGTTGTAGTGCGCCAGCCAGAGCGCCGTGCGTTCGGGATCGGCCAGGTCCTGCTTGTTGAGCACCTTGAGGCCCGGCTTGTGGCCGGTGAGGTCGGCCAGCATCGGATTGGCGCTGGAGCCGGGCAGGCGGGCGTCGAGCAACTCGATCACGACGTCGATGTCCTTGATGCGCTCGGCGATGGCCTTCTGGGTCAGATGCATGTGACCGGGGAACCACTGGATGGCCATCGAGGTGTCTTTCTCTTTCTGCGGGGGACGACCGTGGATTGTCGCCGGGCCGGCGCACAGCCTCAGGCTTGCAATGCCGGCCGGTAGCGGCGGCTGCACGGGATGTGCGTGCCGTCGCGCATGTGCAGGCGCGCATCGCCGCCGTCGAGCGGCTCGATCTCGGCGATGCGGTCCAGGTTGGCGGCGTAGCTGCGGTGCACCCGGGCGTAGCGCGCGGGATCGAGTTGCGTCAGGAAGTCCGTGAGCGTGGCGCGCAGCAGGTAGTCGTGTCCGTTGACGCGCAGCCCGACGTAGTTGCCCTGCGCTTGCAGCCAGTCGATATCGCTGGCCGCGATCAGGAATTCGCGACGCAGCTTGCGAACGAGGAAACGATCGGGCCTGGGCGGGGCATCGGGAGAGCCGGGGGGGTCAGGGGGGGCCAGCTCCGCCGCGCTTTCGGGCGGATCGAGCACACGCGCCTCGCCCTGCAGCCGCAGCATGAAAAGCCGGTAGCTCATGATCGCCAGCAGGAACAGCGCATAGGTTCGCGCGTCCTTCAGGTACTCATAGGGCCATTGGGCCAGCCAGTCGCCGAAGTCGTACCGGCTGCCGGCCCAGGCATAGACGATCTGCCGCAGGCCGACCATCAGCGCCACATGGGCCAGGCTGAAGACCACGCTTCCCAGCACATGCCACGCCCAGTTGCGCCGCCAGGTCGACCGGTTCAGCGGAAAGCGGCGCTCGAAGACGATCAGGACCGGCACCAGCGCCAGCAGGGCCAGGTGGCTGGAAATCTCCCAGGTCACCGGCTGCCAGGTCGCCGTGCCGTGCCCGGCCTCGCGCGCATCGATCACGGCAACCACCGTGGCGAAGGCGGCCTGGACCGTCAGCACGAGCATCCACAAACCCGCCTCCACCCATCGCCGGAAGGGCCGATAGCGCTCGAACATGTTCATCCGCGGCTCGCTCATGCGCGGATTCTCACGAAATCCGCCGGGATGGCGGATTTTTCGTCCCCCGCCGTCGCCGTTCGTCACAAACCGGCCACGCATCGTCACTGGGCCGCCCTCTTACCCGGCCTGCCGCCTGACCATGCCATCCGGCGTTCACAAGGAGCACGGCATGACAACAAATCGACGACACGACATCGACGCGCTGCGGGCACTGGCGTTCCTGCTGCTCATCCTCTACCACGTGGGCATGTACTACGTGGCCGACTGGCCCTGGCACATCAAGAGCCCGCATGCGGCCGCATGGCTGCGATGGCCGATGGTGGTCGTCAATGTCTGGCGTATGGACCTGGTGTTCCTGGTCTCGGGGGTGGCCTTCGGCTTCCTCAGCCGGGGGTTGGCGCCGTTGGCCTTGATCCGGCAGCGGGCGCTGCGGCTGCTGCTGCCGCTGGTCTTCGGCATGGCGGTGGTCGTGCCTTACCAGGCCTACGCCCAAGGCGTCGCCAACGGACTGGTCGCGCCGGGCTTCGCGGCCTTCATGGCGCGCTATCTGGTCGGGGGACCGTGGCCCAAGGGGGCGTTCGACGGGTCCGACTTTCCCATGACGTGGAATCACCTCTGGTACCTGCCCTATCTCTTCACCTACAGCGCCGCCCTGGCGCTGCTGACGCCGCTGATGCGATCCGCGCCCATCCTGCGTGTTCGTGCCGCCTTCACGGGGCTTCGGCGTTGGCGGCTGCTGGTGCTCCCCGCCCTGCCGCTGATGCTGTACACGCTGGTGCTGGCGCCGCGCTTCCCGGCCACGCACGACCTGATTCACGACTGGTACTTGCACGCCCTGTACTTCACCGTGTTCCTCTATGGCTACTGGATGGGCATCGACGAGGGCATCTGGCGCGAACTGGAGCGGCTGCGAGGCTGGTCGCTCGCATTGGCCATGGCCTGCATTGCAGCCTTCATTGCGCTGAGAGTCACCGATGGCGACGCCCAGATCGTCGTCTGGGCCTCGCGGGTGCTGCGCGCGGCCTACCTGTGGACGGCCATCGTGGCCATCCTCGGCTTTGCCCACCGCCACCTGAACCGCCCCTGGCGCTGGCTGGATTGGGCGAACGAGTCGGTCTACCCCTGGTACATGCTGCACCAGACGCTGATCATTGCCGGCGCCGTTGCCCTGGCGTCACTTCGGCTCGGACCGGTGCTGGAACCCGCCCCGCTGGTCGCGATCACCCTGATTGCATGCTGGGTACTGACGGACGGCCTCATTCGCCGATTCCGCTGGCTGCGGCCGCTGTTCGGGCTCAAGCCGATCGGCGATGTGGGCATTCGAACCTCGGAGCCGTTGCCCAAATGCTTACGCATGCCGGCACGTAATGGGCGCAAAGTAGGGCCTTGGCCATCAGGCAAGTGAAAGGGGATACAGCATGCAGATTCAGGTCAACACGAGCAACGGCATCGAGAACAAGGACACGCTGGAGCGGTGGGCCGACGGCGAATTGAGGCAATCCCTGAGCCGCTTCGTGGCCGAAGTAACCCGGGTGGAAGTCCATCTCAGCGACGAGAACCACGACCCCAGCGGTGCGGCCGACAAGCGTTGCGTGATGGAAGCGCGACTCGCCCATCATCAGCCGCTGGCCGTCACGCAGCACGCGCCCAACATGGACGAGGCTTTCCGCGGGGCCTCCGACAAGCTCAAGCGTGCGCTCGACAGCACGCTGGGACGCCTCTACGGCCACCGCAACCGCGAGTCGATTCGCAAGGACGGCGACGCAATCGTCGAATAGCGCTTTTCCTCCACTGATCGGTGTATTGACGGCTTCGGCGCGCGTGGACTACTCTTTTTGCACAACGCCGATGCTGTCGCACATGAAGGGAGTTTCCATTGAATGGAGCCCGGTTTCCGCGAGTCCTTACCTTGCTGATCCTGTCTTGCGGCCTGCTGGGTCCTAGCCTGGCCGGCAGTGTGCGGGGCAAAGTCGTCTTCGCAGGCACTGCACCTGCCCAGACCAAAGTGCCTGTCACGATCGACCAGTACCTGTGCGGGACTGAAAAACTCTCCGATGACCTGCAGGTCTCCGCCGCCCGCGAGATCCGCAACGCGGTCGTGTGGATCGAGAACCCGCCGCGCGGTGCGGTATCGCCACCACGGACCGAGAAGGTCGAGATGGACCAGAAGGGCTGCTCGTTCATGCCCCGGGTCGTCGTCGTTCCTGCGGGCGGGACCGTGGACTTCCTCAACAGCGATCGCCTGCTGCACAACATCCACGCGACACCCAAGCGCAACGTGTCGTTCAACCGCACGCAGCCGATGGGCCGGACGATCCCGGTCACCTTCGCGGAGCCGGAGATCGTGCGCATCAACTGCGACCTGCACTCGTGGATGACGGCGTGGGTGGTCGTGACGGCGCACCCGTTCTACGCGGTCACCGGTGCGGATGGGCGCTTTGCTTTCGACAACCTGCCGCCGGGCCAATACCAGCTGCAAATCTGGCAGGAACGACTTGGCACGATGCAGGCCACGGTTGCGGTCAACGACCAGCAGCCCGCGCAGGTCACTGTCGAGATGAAAGGCCGTTGATCGCTCGTCAGGGAACGACGGTGATCTTCCTGGACGATTCCCACGCGGAGGAGTGCGTGGGCTCGGCCACCGCCCTCAAGGCCCCGCCTTCATCGAGCGCAACGGTGAAGGTCACCGTGGGTGATGAATACACCGGGTGCAGGTACGCGCGCGCGATTTCCACCGAGTCCTTGTAGAGGGCGATGTAGCGCACGAAATGCTCCTGGAGCGAGGGATGCAACGACTCGGCGCCCACGCTCACCGTGACGTTGAACCACGCCCCGCGCTTCACGCTGTCCGGCGCGACGATCTTGGGCGTGTGCTTGGGGTCGAAGCCCTTGTGGACTTCGCGGAACTCGGGCGTGAACTGCTGGGCCTGGTCCTCGGCCTGTACCGGGAAGGCGCCGAAGCCCGCCATCAGGGCCAGTACCACGACGACCTGGCGGGCTGCGTGTCGAACGGACATCGTCATGCGACCTCCTCGCTGTGCAGTCAGAGACCGGGAAGAAACTGCTTGACCATGGTCAGCAGCTCGCTCGGGCTGTAGGGCTTGGCGAGGTAGCTCGAGGCGCCAGCCTGCATCGCCTTCTCGCGATCACCGCTCAGCGCGTACGAGGTGATGACGATGATCGGGATGTGCTGCGTCGGCTCTTCGGTGGTCAGCAGCTTCGTGGCATCCAGGCCGGACATCTTGGGCAGTTGCACATCCATCAGGATGAGGTCGGGCAGGTGCTGCTGCGCGAGCGCGACACCGGTCTCGCCATCGGCCGCTTCGAGCAGCTTGCAGGCCGAACGGCTGAGCAGTTGCCGCACGATCTTGCGGTTGTACTCGTTGTCCTCGACATAAAGAATCGTGTGCTCGCTCATTCGCTCCCCTCGCCCGCGCGCAACGGCACGGAAAACATGAAAGTGGAGCCCTGCCCCAGTTTGCTCTCGACCCAGATGCGGCCGCCGAGCCGCTCCACGAACTTCTTCGAGATGCTGAGCCCCAGACCCGTTCCGCCGAACTCTCGCGTGATGGTCGTGTCGACCTGGCGGAACTCCGTGAAGATGTTGTCGAGCTCCTGCTGCGCAATGCCGATGCCAGTGTCGGCGACGCGGTAGATGAGTTCGCTGCCGCACAGCTCGACCGCAATGTCGACCCGGCCCTGCCGTGTGAACTTCAAGGCATTGCCGGCAAGATTGGTCAGGCACTGCGTCAGGCGGCCGCTGTCGCCGTACGCCACTGGCAGGTCGTCCGGCACATGCGCCGTGAACTCCAGGCCTTTCTCGGCCGCGATGGAGCGCAGCGAGGTCCGGACCGTGTTGACGACGTCGCCGACGGAATACTCGCCGAGCGCCAGCTCCATGCGCCCCGCCTCGATCTTCGAGAGGTCTAGCACGTCGTTGATGAGCCGCAGCAGATTGCGGCCGTTCACCTGGATATCCGTGAGCGGCTCCTTGAGCTCTTCGGGCACCGTGCCGTAGATCCCGTCGATCATCATTTCGCTGAACCCCAGGATCGCGTTCATCGGCGTGCGCAGCTCGTGGCTCATGTTGGCTAGGAACTCCGACTTGGCTTTGCTCGCGCGCGACAACTGCTCATTCAGGTCCACGAGCTTCGCGGCCGCTTGCCGCTGTGATTCGTCGAAACGATGCAGTTGCAGGCTCATGTGGTTCATCCGGTCGGCGAGCGCCCCGAATTCGTCACGGTTGGGAACCGAGATTTTGCGCCCGAAGTTTCCCGCCGCGACATCGCCGAGGAAAACTTGCGCCTCCCGCACCGGCAGGATGAAGGACCAGGAAATCACGAAACCGCACAGCCATGCCAGAAGCACCGCGCTCACGGCGAAGACGGAGGTGAGGATCAGCGACCGCCGGTTGGCGGCGCCGACGCTCTCCCGCAGCCGCGCCATGCGATCCTGCTCGACATCGACGAGCTGGCCCATGCGCAGCGCGATCTGCTCGTCGAGCTTTTCTTCGCGCCTGAGCAGTTCGGTCGTGATGGTGTCGAGCTTGCCGTCGCGGATGGCGTTGGCGATGTCGGCCACCACGCCCATGGCGTCGTCCTGCGAGGCGCGAACCTGGTCGATCAGGCCCTTCTGCCCGGCCGCGGCGGCGGTCTCCAGCTTGGCCAGCGTTTCGTTGAAGCGGTTGTTCTCGCGCAGGATGCGCTCGATGGCCGCCTCGTCCTTCGACAACAGCGCCAGTGCGGTGAAGTGCATCTGCCGGTCCAGCGCATGCTGGCTCTGCTGGGCCCAACTGACCCGCTCGTGCGCCTCATCGAGCAGTCGGCTCTGCGCCGTGGTGTTCACGAGGATCAGCAGGCTGGCAACCGCCATCGCGATGAACAGCAGCGTGATGATGAGAAACGCGAACAGCAGCTTCGTGTGGACCGAGGCGCGAACACCCGCCACCCCGTGCACGAGTCCGGCGAAAGGTGAGCGCTTCAACACCTGCGTTACAAGCTGTTCGAGTTTGATGGCCAGGCTCCCCATGGGCCAGGGAGAGTGCTCCCGCACCACTCGCCATTGGCGTTGCAGCCTTGTGGAACCCCCACGAAGCCGCTACATTTTTTGTCCCGGGAGAACGACGATGAGAACCCCACCACGCATCCTCATCGTCGACGACAACGCGACCAACGTCAAGATTCTGCAGGCCCGGCTGGCCAGCGAGGGTTACGAGGTGGTCTCGGCAGCCGACGGCGAAGAGGGACTTTCCGCCGCCCGGCAACTCACTCCGGATCTGATCCTGCTCGACGTGATGATGCCCAAGGTCGGCGGCGTCGAGGTGTGCCGGCGCCTGCGCGCCGACCCCGGCTTCCCCTTCACGCCCATCATCATGGTGACGGCGATGGCCGACCTGAAGGACGTCATCGCGGGGCTCGAAGCGGGCGCGGACGAATACCTGACGAAGCCGGTGGATCACGCCGCGCTGGCCGCGCGCGTGCGTTCGATGCTTCGCATCAAGGGCCTGCACGACCGCGTCGAATCGCTGGTGGACGAGATGAAGCATTGGAATGCATCGCTCGAACGCCGCGTCGCGACACAGGTGTCCGAACTCGAACGGGTCGGCCGGTTGCGGCGCTTCTTCTCGCCGCAACTCGCCGAGCTGATCGTCAGCGGCGGTGCGGAAGACCCGCTGCAGAGCCATCGTCGCGAGATCACCGTGGTGTTCCTCGACCTGCGCGGCTTCACCGCCTTTGCCGAACGCTCCGAGCCCGAGGAAGTGATGGGCGTGCTGCGCCAGTACCACGCCGCGACCGGTGAACTGATCCTCGCGCACGAAGGAACGCTGGAGCACTTCACCGGGGACGGGATGATGATCTTCTTCAACGACCCGATCCCCATCCCCGACGCCGCCGAGCGCGCCGTGCGAATGTCGCTCGCGATCCGCGAACGCATCGGATCGATCGCCGAGAGCTGGGTGCGGCGCGGCTACTCGCTGGGACTCGGCATCGGCATCGCGCAAGGCTTCGCCACCATCGGCGCGATCGGCTTCGATGGGCGCTGGGACTACGGGGCGATCGGCACGGTCACCAACCTGGCGGCGCGACTGTGCGGCGAAGCGGCAAGCAGTCAGATCCTGATTTCACGCCCTGTCTATGCGCAACTGGAGGCCATGCTCGACGTGGAGCCTCCGCAGGCGCTCACACTGAAGGGGTTTCAGCGCCCCATCGACTGCTTCAGCGTGCGAGGCATAAGCGGTACTGCGCTGAAAGCCGCCGGCTAGCGCTGCACGAACTGAGTCAGGATCCGGCTCACTTCCTCCGGCTGTTCCTGCTGCACCCAATGCCCGGCGCCGCCGACGATGTGCACGCCGGTCATCTGCGTGCAGGCACTGGCCTGCATCGCCTCGAAGTCGCCGGGCTTCTGGTAGATGCCCCAGTCGCTCCTGCCGGCGATGAAGCACGAGGGCACGTCGATCGTTCGACCCGACCAGGTCTGCAGCTCCGCCGTGTACTGTCCGCCGGTCCCGCAGCGATACCACTGCAGGCCGCCCTGGAAGCCGGTGCGAGCGTACTCGGCGGCGTACACCGCCAGCTCGTCCTCGGGCAGCCAGCGGCAGGCTGCGATCTGCTCCGGGGTCGGCATATCGGCGGCCACGGTTTCGGCCATGGACTTGTCGGCTTCCATCACGTAGTAGGCGGGAAGCTGCCCGAGTTCATCGGCCGTGAGCGACTGCAGGCGAAACGGCTTGTTGGCCGGCCAGTCCGCGCTCTTGCAGTGGTAGTAGGCGCGCAGGAAGGCGTGAAGGCCCTGTGGCGCGTGGCGCATGTGACCATCGGCTTCACGCGTCGAGTAATACCACTGGTAGTGCTTGCGCGGCGGCGACAGCTCGCCCAGTTCCTTCAGCAGCGTGGCGATGACGCCGAGGCCCGAGGCGGCGGGCGCGGAATCGGCCGCGTCGAAAGGAATGGGAGGCACGCCGCCGAACGGTGCGCTCATCAGCACGACCGAGCGGAACACGTCGGGCCGCACCAGCGCGCACCATGCGGCCACCGGCGAGCCGAAGTCATGGCCAACGACCGCGGCCACGGTGCGATGGCCCAGTGCAGCGACCAGTCCGAGTGCATCGCGCACGAGGTTCAGCATTCGGAACTCGTCGAGATCGGCGTCGAATCCCTCGCGCCAACCGGTGGTACGCCCGTAGCCGCGCTGATCGGGCGCGACCACGTGGTAACCGGCCGCCGCGAGCGGCAGCATCACCTTGCGCCAGCTATAGGCCAGTTCCGGGAATCCGTGCAGCAACAGCAGGCATGGCCTGTCGGGTGTCTCGAAGCCGGCTTCCAGCATGTGCATCGACAGGCCGTTGCTGTTGTCGACGAATCGCGACCGGATGCCCGGAGGCAGAGGCAGGGGATCGAGTGCGGGACCCGTGGTCATGACGTCCTCCTGGAAAGCCGGCCGAAGTGGCAGTGTGGCAGCGTGTCAGTGCTGGCGGGCGTTCGCCATGGCCTTGCCCACTTCGTTGGAGCCCTGTGCCGCCCCACTCTGAGGCACGATCTCGCCACTGCGGTCGGTCACTTCGGTGAGCCGCTGCGCGAGTTGCTCCGGTGCATCGGCGTCGAGGCCGATCCACGCGCCCTGGGTCAGCGTGATGTGCGCCGCCTCGAAGGTGCCGGCGCCAGCGCAGAGGATGGCGCGGTTGGGTGCGTCCTGCGCGGCCAGCACCAGCATCGCCGGCACGACGGCCTCTGGCTTGAGGGCGTTGAGCACTTCCTCGGACATCAGGTCCTCGGTCATGCGGGTGGCGGCCGTGGGCGCCAGGCAGTTCACGCGGATGTCGTTCTTCGCGCCCTCTATGCTCAGCGTCTGCATGAGACCCACCAGCGCGAGCTTGGCGGCGCCGTAGTTGCTCTGCCCGAAGTTGCCGTAAAGGCCGGACGACGAAGTCGTCATCACGATGCGGCCGTATTTCTGTTCGTTCATGATCGGCCAGACGGCCTTGGTGCAATGCACCGCGCCCATCAGATGGACATCCATCACGAGGCGGAAATCGGCAACATCCATCTTCGCAAAGCTCTTGTCGCGCAGGATGCCGGCGTTGTTGACGAGGATGTCGACGCGGCCCCAGGCGTCGACTGCCTGTCGCACCATCGCCTGCACGGCCTCGAAGTCGGTGACCGAGGCGCCATTGGCAATCGCCTCGCCGCCCGCGGCCTTGATCTCGTCGACCACCGCCTGCGCTGCGCTGACGGAACCGCCGGAACCGTCACGCGCGCCCCCGAGATCGTTGACCAGAACCTTGGCGCCGCGCGCCGCGAGCGCCAGGGCATGCTGACGGCCCAGGCCGTTGCCCGCGCCGGTGACGATGGCCACGCGGCCCTTGAAATCGAGATTGCTCATGCCGGAATGCTTTCGTTGGAGTCGTTGACGCGACGCGTTTTACCCCAAACGGACGGCCTCCCCCGTCGCAGCCGTGACCTAGTTCGTTCTACTGAGCTTTTCGCAGTAGTCCAGAAGGAGGTCAATTTCGGCGGACTTGTCGAAAAAGGCATCGGCGCCCATCGCCTTGGAGCGCGCACGCATATCCGGCGTCGCGTAGTTGCTGAGCACCACGACCTTCTGATGGGCCGATCTCTTCCGGCAAGCATCCACCACGCCGAGGCCATTGCCCTGGTCCAGGAACAGGTCGACGATCGCCACGTCCCAACTATCCCGGTGGTTCCGCAACCACGACACGGCTTCGGCTTCGCCACTGGCGTGGGCGATCACCGTCGCATCCGCGATGTCTTCGAGAAAGCCGACGAGGTTGTCCCGGATCACCGGGTTGTCTTCGACCAGGTAGGTCTTGAAAGTCATTTTGAGGACAGGGCAAATCAGAGTTGACAGATGTTTCGTCTCTGATGCCCATCATCCCTGTCCCTCATGACACCACGGTGGGTCATAGCGGCCAATGCAGGTAGGCATGCACCTACCGAGTGCACACCGGTCAGAGCGCGGCGCGGGCTTGCGGCGTCTCGGCCCAGTGGTTCTTGAAGCCGAGGCGCGCCGGAGACACGTACTGTTCGCGGTAGATCTCGAAAGGCATGGTGTCGCTGGCCTCGATGCGCTCCTGGGCCTCGATCGAGGCTTGCGTCATGTGTTCGAACTGCGCTTGCTTCTCGGCCGGGAACGGCAGCGCGACCAGGGTTTCGCGTGTCCGCTCGGACTGGGCACGAACGAAGCCGACGAAGGAGTTGCCGTGCGCTTTCATGGCCTCCAGCACGCGTGCCGACGGCAGGACGGCCGGGTCGGCGAGCGCGGCGCGGGCGGCCTGCACGGCCTCGGCGTGCTTCGTTCCGCCGTGGGCCGCATCCAGCGCCCCCGCGATGGCAACGAATTCCTCGAGCAGTTCCGCCCCCCAATCGGTGAGCGCCACTTGACGGCCGTCGCGCAGCAATTGCAGGCCGGGTTCGCGTCCGCGCGCAGCCGTGACGTTCTGGTTGTGCGCCAGGTTGGCGATCTCCTCGCGCGTGTCGGGCGGGCTGTCCGTCAGCAGGCAGTGCAGCAGGAAGACATCGAGGAAACGCATGGTCTGTGCGTTGATGCCGACAGGCTCGAAGGGATCAAGGTCCATCAGCCGCACTTCGACGTATTCGACCCCGCGCTCGCGCAGCGCGTGCAGCGGTCGCTCGCCGGGGTAGATCACGCGCTTGGGGCGGATGGTGCCGTAGAACTCGTTCTCGATCTGCAGCAGGCTGGTGGCGAGCTGGTTGTAGTCGCCGCCGAGACTGCGGATGCCGATCGCCTCGTAGGCGGGCCACGGCCGCGTGAGTGCATCCTGGAGCGACGCGCCATAGCCGTCGAGGCTGTTGTAGCTCACGGCCAGCGATGCCTGCGCCTCGCTCTGGTAGCCCAGTCGACCCATGCGCAGCGAGGTGCCGTTGGGCATGTGCATGCTGCCCTCGCCCAGCGGCTGCAACTCGTGCGGCCGGCCGTCGACGAAGGTCGAACACAGCGCGGGCGATGCGCCGAAGAGGTAGAGCAACAGGAAGGCGTGCCTGCGAAAGTTGCGGATCAGCCCGAAATATTGCTCGCTCGACACCTCCGGCAGCGACCAGTTGTAGTGAATGCCCGAAATGGTCTGCATGCGCCGCCCGTAGCGGTGGCTCAGGCCCATGCGGTAGACGCTCTTGGCGCGACCAACGTTGGATGAGCCGTAGCGCCCGATGGGGATGGTCTCATCGGTCGGCAGGCCGCACGGCATGCTCGATACCCAGAGCCGCTCGTCGCCGGCTTCGTCCAGCACGCGGTAGGTGAACTGGTGCACGCGCACCAGTTCTTCGAGCGCGGTCTCCACGTCGGCATGGGCGCCGGTGATGAGTTCGAGCTGCGACTCGCTGAAATCGGTGGTGATGTGCGGGTGCGTGAGCGCCGAACCCAGGGCCACGGGATGCGGCGTCAACGCCAGCTTGCCATCCGGTTGGGCACGGAGGCTCTCCTTCTCGATCCCGCGCCGGACTCCCCTCAGCCGTGCGGGCGAGAGCGCGTCGAGGCGCTCCTTCAGTTGGGTCATGTTGATATGGCCTGTCATTTTCGTGGGGCTGGACGGTAGCACGACAAGAAAGATGTTGCTCGCCCCCAGGCTTGCTCACTTCGTGTAGCCGCCACCCCCTGCCGGGGGCAACACCTGCGGCCCGGCGGAGCCGGTTCCGCGGTGTTTCACCAGCAGGCCTGGCTGCGCCGGCGATGGGGAACGGGCTCAGGCGAGGACGCGTAGCAGGAAAGCGTTGAGATCGGCGATTTCTTCCATGCAGACGGAGTGCTCCATGGAGTATTCATGCCATTCGACGTCGTAGCCGAGGGCCTTGAGAGCGTCGCGGCCGTAGGTGGCGCGGGCGATGGGGATAACGCCGTCGCGCTGGCCGTGGACCTGGAAGATGGGGGTGGACTGGTTGGCGGGGCTTCGCTCCGTCGCGACCGTCTCTGCCAGCGGGAGGTAGCCCGAGAGGCCGACGATGCCTGCCAGGCGTTCGGGGTGGCGCAGGCCGGTCATGAAGGACATGGCGCAGCCCTGGGAGAAGCCAGCGATAACGATGCGTCCGGCCGGGATGCCGCGTCCCTTTTCCTTCGCGAGCAGGGCCTCGATCGCGGCCTGTGAGCTGCGCAGGCCGGTTTCGTCCTCGGGTTGGCCGGGGCCCAGGATGTCATACCAGGCCGGCATGCGGTAGCCGCCGTTGATGGTGACGGGCATCACCGGCGCATTGGGAAACACGAATCGAACCGGGCCGACGGCCGAGAGGTCGAGTTCGTTGGCGATGGGGACGAAGTCATTGCCGTCGGCGCCCAGGCCGTGCATGAGGAGGACGGTCGCCGTGGGGTTCGGGCCGGTTTCGATTTCGATGGGAGGAAGTGACATGGCTCCGAAGTTACCGCAGAACGGATGGCAAATCCCGTCAGGACGGCAGGTTGGCTGACTCGGCCTGCGATCGAGGGGCTCTAGGATTGCCCTCCACTCCAAGGAGTCCACATTGAGCACCTCCCACGACACGGAGACCCCCGGCGCCCTGCTCGTCCGACCCAAGTTCGGCGGTGCGGCTTTGGTGTGCGGCGAATGCCAGAAGCGCAGCAACGGGCCTTCGAAGCTGAAGGCCAAGGAAGTCCGCAAGCTGTTGAAGAAGGAACTGCACAACCTGCCGGTTCGCCTGCGCATCGTGCAGTGCAGTTGCCTGGGCCTCTGCCCCAGGAAAGCGCTGGCTGTCTCCGCCGTGGCTGACGGGCAGGTGCTGGCGGCGGAGCTTCGTTCAGAAGACGAGGCGCGTGCGGCCGCCGCCGCATTCGCACGGGCTTTCTCCTAGCCGCGTCGCTTTACCGGGGCATCGCTCCTGCTACCAGCTCATGCGCACGCCGAGCGAGCCTTGCACCGACGACTTCAGCTGCACGTCGCCACCGGCATCGAAGAGCCGCCCGATTTCGCCGTACATCGTGACGACGGGGGTCAGCGCCAGCGTCATGCCGGCCGCGACTTCGGTCGCGGTGTAGCCCGTCGCACTCGCGATGTGCGTGCTCGCCGCCGGCCCCACGAAAGTGGCGATGTCCGAACCGGAACTCGCGTGGTAGACATTGAACCGGCCATAGGGCTGCAGGCGCCCCGCACGGGTGGCGATGTCGCCCTTGATGCGCAGGCCCAATCGGCCGATCCACCCGCCGTCAGCGTCCTGCTGCACGCGCGCGCCGCTGATCAGCACGTCGTCGAAGCTGCTGCGCTGGTAGGCGAGCTGCGCCTGCGGCTCGATGGTCCAGCCCTCGGCCAGCGCGAAAGGCTTGCCGGTCTCGATCGAGGCGGTGGCGCTGCTCGACTTGCCGGAGGCGCTCGGGTTGATGTCCGGGCGCACGGTGTAGCGGTGGCTGCCGCCTTGGAGAACGGCGTCGGCGTACAGCCCGCTCGCATCCATCCACGTCGCATAGCCGGCGAGGTAACGCGATTGCAGGTCGTTGTAGCCAACCCTGCCGATCGCGCCGCGCGCATTGCCGCTGACGTCCGCGCTCCCGTCCAGGTAGCCCACGTAAACGCCGGCGCGCCAGTTGCCGCTGGCCAACAGGTCGGTGCCGGCCTGAAGACCGCTCACATGGCCCTTGCTCTGCGCCGAGGCAGTGCCGTCCTGGCGGATGTCGAGATCGTTGTACATGGCTCGGGCCCAGGCCTGCCGGCCGCCATTGACGTCGCCGCCGCCCGCCGCGGCACCGGCCGCCTGCGAGGCTTCATCACCGACACGTCGGTGCAGATTGCCGAGCATCGCGAGGTCGGCCTGCCGCAATTGAGCAGGCAGCGCTGCGAAGAGCGGCACTTCTGCGCGGTAGGTGGGCACCGTCACCGTGGGCGACGGCGCCTTGTTGCTGGGGTCCGGCGTCTCGTCCTTGATGGACGAATCCGGCGGCGGGACGGTGGTTTCGGAGCGGAGGTACCAGTTCTCGCCAGCGCCCTGGGCATCGGCCGCGTACAGGCGGTATTCGAAAGCCCCGGCATCGACGTGACCGTTCGCGAGCGCAAAGGCGTCGCGGGTGGTCTGCGCAGTGGTGGTGGCACCGTTGCGCGCGCTC